>JASHTY010000021.1 GCA_030040315.1 Terriglobia bacterium
GTGCCCTGCGGCAGCCATTCGCCGAATTTGCGAAAGGCTTTTTCGCCCGCAAACACCTCATACCAGACGATGCGGCGCTGGCCTTTAAAGGCCTTTTCCACCGCCGCGTCAAAAACCCGCTGGGAGGCTTTCCAGATGTCGCGCCCCGTGCCGTCGCCCTCGATGTAGGGAATCACCGGCCGGTCAGGAATCACAAACGCGCCGTCATTGTAGGTTATGGTCTGACCTTCCGCCGGAACCGGGTTTCCGTTGTATACACTCATGGGCAGATTCGCCCTCCCTTAACTGAAATCTCTGAGCCGCACACCAAGCGCCTTCCCACGGCGCGTGCCGAAACGGAAAAGGATATTACGGCAGGAATCCGTGTGACAAGGAAAGATTTGCGCGCCGCTCCGAATTCAAACTCTCCCAAGAATAAGGTCAACGGCTATCCTATTCATAGCGCAGCGCGATGATGGGATCGAGTCGCGCGGCTTTTAGGGCGGGCCACAATCCGAAGAACAAACCTATTCCTGTCGATACTGCAAAACCCGTAATCACCGACCAGAGTGGAACTGTTGACGGGAGGCTCGGGACCAGGAGTCGGATCATCAGGCTCAGCAGCCAGCCAAAGGTAATTCCCATCAGCCCGCCGCATCCGGTCAGCGTGATGGCTTCCAGCAAGAACTGCCAGGCGATGTCGCGTTGCCGGGCGCCCACGGCTTTGCGCACGCCGATTTCCCGCGTGCGTTCAGTCACTGAAACCAGCATGATATCCATCACGCCGATGCCACCCACCAGCAGGCCGATGGAGGAAATCACCACCATCACCAGCGCCACTGACCCGATGATGGCGCGAAAGTCGGAAATGAAGGATTCCGCGGTGGAGATCCCGAAATTGTCCACGTCACTCGGAGCCACGTGGCGGCGCCGGCGCAGCACACCGCGGATTTCATCCTCCGCCTCATCCATGCGTCCGCGAGCGGCCAGGGCGCTGATGAAATGGTCCTTCGCTGCGGGGTAGAATTTCTTATAAGTCCAATACGGGATGAAAATGTCGCGATCGTCGGGACTGTCACCCAGAAATCCCTTGAACTTATTCAGTGTGCCGATGACTTCCAGCGAGTGTCCATCCACATCAATCGACTTACCCACGGGATCCTCGTGCTCGAAGAGCTGCTCAACGACGTTTGCGGCAATCACCACCACATCGCGGCGGTGCAGATCATCCGTCGAAGTAAAAAAGCGCCCGTCGGCAACAGAGGTGGAATTGGCAATCGTGAGGTAGTTGGCGTCCACACCCATGAATTGCGCGCCGGCCATCTCGCGCCCCTTGTAGCGAGCCGTAGTGGGAGGCAACCCGAATTCTTCAAGCTGGCCGAAGATGGCGAGCGATACTTCCTCGACGTCGGGACAGAGCTCCCTGATGGCCTGGGCGTCATCATAAGTCAGCGGCTTGCGCAAGCGCTCCTCGCGGGTCAGCTTGTGCGGCGCCCCCATTTGCAATTTGTAGATCCAAACCACGCGCGTGCCAAACTGCTCCGCCGCATCCACAAGTTGCTTGTCGAGCCCCGCGATGATGGAAGCCACCATGATGACGGTGGTGGTGCCGATGAACACTCCCAGCACGGTCAGGAAGGAGCGAAACTTGTGCGCGCGCAGCGTATCCACCGCCAGCCGAAGATTTTCACCGACCGAAGTCCAGGCAGTAGTCATGGGTTACTTCTCCGCCTATTTCTCCGCACGCAGGGCCTGAATGGGATCCAGCTCCGCCGCCCGGCGCGCCGGGTAGATTCCGAAGAACAAACCCACGAAGGTGGAGAGTGAGACGCCCACGACCACTGCACTGGTGGGCACTTCTGCGGTGAAAACGATATTCACGAGCCAGGCGATTCCGTAGGAAAACATCACACCCAGCAGGCCGCCCAGCCCCGCCAGCGCCGCGGCCTCAATCAGGAATTGCCACAAGATGTCGATGCGCTTGGCGCCCACCGACTTGCGGATGCCGATTTCATGTGTGCGCTCGGTGACCGTGGCCAGCATGATGTTCATAATCACAATCCCACCCACCACCATGAACACCGCCACAATGCCGATGGTGACGGCGAAAATCGTGCCCGTGAGGTTCTGCCAGGCGGCCATGAGGGTTTCCGACGCATTGATGCCGAAGTTGTCGTCCTCCTCATAGGGGATGTGCCGGCGCGCGCGCATCAGAACGCGGACTTCATCTTCCAGCTCCATCATATGTTGCGCGTCGGGGGCTTTGATGAAAACCAGCAGGTTCAGGTTCGGCATAAACAAATCACGAAACGTCCCGAGGGGGATGAAGACGAAATTATCCTGGCTCACGCCGAAGCTGGTGCCCACTTTTTCCGCCACGCCCACCACGGTGAAATTGTGCCCGCCCACAGTCAATTCCTTGCCGATGGGGTCAACCGAGGGAAACAATTTGTCAACAATGTCCTGCCCGATGAAGCAGACACGCGTGTTGTGATGGTAGTCCTGGTCGGTGATGTAGCGCCCCCACGCCACCTTTTCCCGGCCAATGTAAGCGTGACTGGCGGTGACACCATCCAACGTAACCTCATCGATCGAGTGCCCGGCGTATCGCGCCTCCGGCCCGTTCTGCGGCGTGGCGATGGCGCTGATGGCCTCGTATCCCGTAAGGTCGTCGCGAAGGTACTCGTATTCCTCCAGCCGAACCGGCCGATTGCGCCGCAGGGCCTTGAGATAATTCTGGTATCCCTGCGCCCACTTGAACTGCGTAAGCACAAAGGTATTCGTCCCGAAGTTTGCGATTTTGGTGGCGATATAGATATTCATGCCGTTCACCACGGACATCACCACAATGAGCGTGGTGGTGGCGATGACCACGCCGAGCAGCGTGAGGAATGAACGTAGTTTGTGGGTGCGCAATTCCTCAAGCGCCAGCCAGAAGGCCTCGCGCGCCGGAACCCAGAAGCCCGGATGCACGCTCAGCTTTGACCGCATCGGTAGCGGGACAGCGTCTGTGCGGCTAAATGTAGACATGTGGAGGGTATTCCGCGCCTGAATCCTGCAGATTCATCATGCCGGCTTCAGCAGGCTGCGGAGCACCGTGGGCAGGATGCCGCCGTTCCGGTAATAATTCACTTCCACGGCCGAGTCAAGGCGGGCAACAGCAGCAAAAGTTTTCTTCGCGCCATCAGGCGCAGTAGAAGTCACGTGGATTTCCTGGCGCGGCCGGATGGAGTCGCTCAGGCCGGCGACGTCGAATACTTCCTGCCCCGTTAGTCCGTACGTCGCGGCAGTTTCGCCCTCGCGATACTGCAAGGGCAGCACGCCCATTCCCACCAGATTGCTGCGATGGATACGCTCGTAGGTTTCCGCCAGCACGGCGCGCACGCCGAGCAACAGTGTGCCCTTTGCCGCCCAGTCGCGCGATGAGCCGGAACCGTATTCCTTTCCCGCCAGCACCAGCAGCGGCACACGCTCGCTTCGATAGCGCATGGCCGCATCGTAGATGCTGATGCGCTCGCCCTTCGGAAAGTGGAGAGTGATGCCCCCCTCCGTGCCCGGAACCAGCAGGTTCTTCAACCGAATGTTCTCAAATGTGCCGCGCACCATCACTCGATCATTGCCGCGGCGCGAGCCGAAGGAATTGAAATCCTTTTTCTCCACTTCGTGCTCAATCAAGAAGCGGCCTGCGGGCCCGTCCACGGGAATATCACCGGCGGGAGAAATGTGATCGGTGGTAACGGAATCACCAAGGAAAGCAAGCACACGCGCACCGTGGATATCGCTGATCGAACCGGGATTTCGAGTGAGCCCCGTAAAGAACGGCGGCTCCTGAATGTAAGTCGAATCCTCGCGCCAGGGGTAAAGCGCGCCTCCGGCCACAGGAATGGCGTTCCAAGTGGCGTTGCCGTTCCAGGCGTCGCGGTAACTCTCGCGAAACATTTCGGGCCGCACGGCGCGCGACATTGTTTCGCTCACCTGCTCCTGCGTCGGCCAGATGTCGCGCAGGTAGACGTCCTCCCCCTGGCGGTCTTTCCCCAAAGGTTCTGTTGCAAGGTCGATGTCCACCGTTCCGGCGAGCGCGTATGCCACCACCAGCGGCGGCGAGGCCAGGTAATTGGCGCGAACTTGCGGATGCACGCGACCCTCGAAGTTGCGGTTGCCGGAAAGCACAGCGGCAGCCACAAGCTGCCCTTCGTTCACGGCACTGGCGACTTCGGGCGGCAGCGGTCCGCTGTTGCCGATGCAGGTGGTGCAGCCGTAACCCACCAGATCGAAGCGCAGGCCGGCGAGTGATTCGAGCAATCCCGACGCCTTCAGATATTCCGTCACGACTTTCGAGCCGGGAGCCAGGCTAGTCTTCACATAGGGCGGAACCTGCAATCCCTTTTCGAGCGCCTTCCTGGCCAGCAATCCCGCGCCCAGCATGACCGAGGGATTGGAGGTATTGGTGCACGAAGTGATCGCGGCGATCACCACCGAACCGTGATGCAATTCCGATTTTGTTCCGTTGAACCTCGCGCTGGCGCTGCGATTCGCGTCTTCCGCCGAAAGGCCGAATCCACGCTCCTTGACGGGCGCGGAGAGAACACGGCGGAACGTCTGCTTCATCTGCGAAAGCGGCACACGGTCCTGCGGGCGCTTGGGACCGGCGAGGCTCGGTTCAACCGTGGCGAGATCCAGCTCCAGAACGTCCGTAAACCCCGGGTCGGGAGTTTCCTTCGTGCGGAAAATTCCCTGCTCCTTCGCGTAGCGCTCCACGCGGTCAATTTCCGCAGGTGTTCGGCCGGTTTGGCGAAGATAGCGCAGCGTCTCGTCATCGATTGGGAAAAAGCCCATCGTTGCGCCGTACTCAGGTGACATGTTGGCAACTGTGGCGCGATCTGCGAGGGCCATTTCCGAAAGCCCGTCGCCGAAAAATTCCACGAACTGGTCCACCACACCCTTTTTGCGCAGAATCTGCGTGACCGTCAGCACCAGGTCCGTGGCCGTAACGCCTTCGCGCAACTTGCCTTTCATTTTGAAGCCCGCGACCTTGGGCGTCAGGAAGTAATACGGCTGGCCCAGCATGGCGGCTTCGGCTTCGATTCCACCCACGCCCCAGCCCAGCACGCCCAGGCCATTGATCATGGTGGTGTGCGAATCGGTACCGACCAGAGTATCCGGCAGCAGCACGGTCTCCGCTGAAGTCTTCTGCATCAGCACCACCTTGGCCAGGAATTCCAGGTTGACCTGATGCACGATGCCTGTGGCGGGCGGGACTACGCGGAAGTTTGAAAAGGCCTGCTGACCCCAGCGCAGGAATTCGTAGCGCTCGCGGTTGCGCTCAAATTCGATTTCGGCGTTGCGCTCGAGCGCGGCGGGGTTGCCGAAGAAATCGACCTGCACGGAGTGATCGATTACCAGATCAACGGGAACCAGCGGATTGATTTTCGCCGGATCGCCGCCCAGGCGCTGCATCGCCGCACGCATGGCCGCCAAATCAACCACGGCCGGGACTCCGGTAAAATCCTGAAGGATCACACGCGCGGGCTTAAAGGGCACTTCACGAGTTGCGGGCGATTTGGCGTTCCATTCGGCAAGCGCGACCACGTCATCCTTCGTCACCAGAGTGGCGTCACAGTTTCGCAAGAGAGATTCCAGCAGAACCTTGATGGAGAATGGCAGGTGTGCCAAGCCGCCGTGGCCGGCCTTCTCCAGGCGCTCCAGGCTGTAGATGACCGCGGGGCCGCTTCCGGTTTCAAGCGTGCTTCGCGCCCCGAGAATGTCCTGTCCACCATCCATGAGGCCCTCCGAAAGGCACTCCTTCTATAATAACCCTCTCACGCATGTACCGATTGACGAATTTCGGACAATGGGCGAAATTCTTGCAGCCCCAAGCAGTTTGTGATTTGGTCTATGGACGTATCGATGAGAAGTTGTTTTGGCTTCTGACCCTTGACTTTAGACTTCTACTTGCTGCCTTCCGTTTTCTGCGTTCCGCGCCGTTCCGCTGCCACAAAGTCGAGCGCCTTTTCCGCTGCGGACTTTCCGGTGCGGATGCAGTCGGAGATGCCGATTCCGGAGTAAGCGTTTCCGGCAAGATAGATTCCGGGCAGGTCGAGCAAGCGCTGCTCGATCGCACTCACTCGCGCCTTGTGACCGACGGCGTATTGCGCCATAGAATCCGGCCATTCGTGGATTCGATAGAAAAGCGGCTCGGCGCTGATTTTCAAGATCGCCTTCAGTTCGCGGCGCACGCCCTCCAGAATCGCTTCGTCAAACATTGAAAGAATGTCGGGGTCGCGCGTACCACCCAGGAAGCAGCGCAGCAGCGCCTTTCCTTCCGGAGCACGATGGTCAAACTTGGCGTGAACGAAAGTGCAGGCGAGCATTCGCCGCTGCTCTTTGCGTGGAATAAGAAAACCAAATCCCGGCGGAAGCGCGGCGCGAACTTTTTCGTCAAATCCCAGCGAAACGGTCATCGATGAGCTGTAAGGAATACCCTCAAGCAATCCGCTCAAGCGATGGTCGAGCGGCGCTATCATTCCGCTCGCATGGCGAGCCGGCAGGGCAAGAATTACGGCGTCCGCGTCATAGGTCTTGTAGCTCTCGCAATTGATCAGAAAGCGGCGCGAGCAGGAATCGCCCAATCCTCCGGGACCGCCCGGAGCGAATTCGAGAGTCAGCGCCTTTCTGCCGAGAAAAATGCGGTACTTATCCACCTGCGCCGCGAGCCTTTGAGTCATTTGTTCCAGCCCGCCCTTGAGAGTCATGAAGAGCGGCAATTTTCCGGGCTCAGCAGTGTCGGCTCCGGAGGGCGGCGAGCTCTTTGCGCCATCAGTGGGCCGATGGCGCATTGCCTCAAGCGTGGCCCGAGTCAGGCTGCCGTGCTTGCGCTCCATTTCCCAAAAGCGCGGCAGCACGGAGCGCATGCTGAGCGTTTCGGAATCTCCACCATAGACGCCTGCCAGCAGCGGGTCAGCGATGTTCTCTACCATGGCCTGGCCGAAGTGGCGCTTCACGAAGCTGGCGACCGATTCGTCTTCTTTCTCGGTTGCGGGCGGAGAGGAGAACATTTCTCCTGCGGCTTTTAGTTTTGCGCTGAGAGGGAGCAGGCCAGTTGTGACCATCGGCCAGAAACGCGTGGGCACCAGAAACATCAGCCCGTCCGGGAGGGGCACCAGACGCTTGTGATGAAGAATGTAGGTGCGCCGCGCGTGATCGTTTGAGCCTATCAGATCGTCGCCCAAACCCAAGTCGCGCGCCATGGCCGCAGCTTCGGGCTTCTCAGCAAGAAAACTGTCTGGGCCGGCCTCCACCAGGAAGCCGTCGACCGCTTCCGAGCGAACCACACCCCCCAGCCAGGGGTTTGCCTCGATCAGAACTTCTTCGACGGGAGCGCCTGCCTGCCGCGCGCGCGCCAGCGTGTAAGCGGCGGTAAGGCCGGACACGCCTCCTCCAATAACCACCACCCGGCGGGTTTTTGCTGGTTCAGTCATTTCAAAAGGCGGTCCCTATGTCATTCATGCTGCAACACGATATCATCGATTGCGCGCGCAAATTCATAACTTTTCGCCCACGCATTCGACATGAGCGCTTATCAGGTTGGCCAGCGCCGCGACAAATCTGGGGCTGGCATTCAGCGATTCCGACCGCCGGACCGTGACACCGCGCGCCTTGCCATAGTCGCGAAAAAGAACGTCAATGTCGTAAAGGATCTCGACGTGATCGCAGACAAACCCCACGGGAATCAGCAGTACGTGATTCACACCGGCCTGCGCAAGCTCGTCGATTTGCGATTCCACGGTGGGACCGATCCATTTCTCTCCCGTCAGTCCCTGGCTTTGGAACGCCACGCGATAATCGCGCAGGCCGATTCCGGCCGCAACGAGCGCGGCTGTTTCCCGCACCTGGCGCTCGTAGGGGTCGCCATCGGCAATGGTTCGCTCGGGGACGCTGTGGGCTGTGAAGATCACGGGAACGTCGCCGCCCGCCTCGTCCTTTGCAGCCACAATCGCCGCCGCAGCGCGCTCGCAAAAAGCCTCAATCAATCCCGGATGGTCGTGCCAGTTCTCCACAAAATCCACAATTAGGCTGGAATGGACTTTTTCCACGGCCTCCATCAGGGCTTTGCGATAAAGTCCAATGCTGGTGCGGGAATTCTGCGGCGCCAGGCACAGGGCAACAATGCGCTGGATGCCGTCGTTTGAGAGTCGATGGACCGCTTCAAGAATAAACGGCTTCCAATTTCTCATGCCCACATAAACGGGGTGGGAAACCAGTTTTGCCAGTGCCTCCGCCTGTTGCGTGGTGAGACGCAACAGCGGAGAACCGCCGCCGATCAGGCTGTAGCGATGAATGATCTCCTTTACGACCGGCTCGGGCAGCGGCCGGCCGCCGCGTACATTCAGCAAAAACTCCGGGATGTCTGAAAGCTGATCCGGCGCCCCGTGCGCGAGCAATAACACCCCCCAGGAGCTTTGAGGATTCGATCCTTTACTCATAGTGGATAGCTGCGGCTTCCTTCGTCTGTCCCTACCTGAATATATCACGCAGGCTGAGAATTGAAGTGACTTGGCCTTTAAATATCAGGCTTAATTCTGCTAGAGTCTCCGGGGCGGAAGCGTCGTGGAAATTGCGGCGCTCCGGCTTGGTGATTGCGGGAGAGAATTCGCAATGAATTGCCGCAGGTTCGGACGCACGGGCTGGAAGGTGAGCGAGCTGGGTTACGGAATGTGGGGCATGGGCGGATTGACCGGCTCCGACGATGCGGAGTCGAGGAATTCCCTGCAGCGGGCCGTTGACCTGGGCTGTAATTTTTTCGACACAGCCTGGGCCTACGGAAGCGGTCGCAGTGAAAAACTGCTCGGTTGGCTGGTGCGCCAGAACGCCGGAAAGAAACTTTACACAGCCACTAAAATTCCACCTAAGAACTTTCGCTGGCCGAGCCGCCGCGAATTCAAACTTGATGATTGCTTCCCTCCTGATCACGTCGAGAAATACGTGCATTCGAGCCTCGAGAATCTGGGCCTCGAATGCATCGACCTGATTCAATTCCACACCTGGGAAGACGGCTGGGTGGAAGATGACCGCTGGGTGAAGAAAATCGACGACCTGCGCGCACAAGGACTGATTCAGGCGGTCGGAATCAGCATCAACCGCTGGGAGGCATGGAATGGCGTGCGTGCTGTTCAAGCCGGGCTGATCGACGCCCTACAGGTGATCTACAACATCTTTGACCAGAATCCGGACGACGAACTTTTCCCCGCATGCGCCGCAATGGACGTGGCGGTCATCGCGCGCGTTCCGTTTGACGAAGGCTCTCTGACCGGCAGGCTTACGCTCGACAGCAAGTGGCCTGAGGGCGACTGGCGCAACACCTACTTCGTGTCGGAAAACCTGAAGACCAGCGTGCAACATGCGGAGGCCCTGCGCCCGCTGGTTCCTGCGGGCATGGATATGCCGCAGATGGCGCTGCGATTCATTCTGAATAACCCCACGGTAAGCACCATCATCCCCGGCATGCGCAAGCTGGCCAATGTAGAAGCGAATTTTGACGCGGCAAATCGAGGCCCGCTGCCGGCCGCTTTGCACACGCAGTTGCGCAAGCATCGTTGGGATCGCACGCCCACGGAATGGTCGCAATAGCCAGGTGAACGCGCTGATGAATTACCGCCGATTCGGCCGCACGGGCTGGATGGTTAGTGAAATCGGTTACGGAATGTGGGAAATGTCGGTTTGGACGGGCTCCAGCGACGCCGAGTCCCGGGAATCACTGCAGCGAGCCGTCGATTTGGGCTGCAATTACTTTGACACCGCTTGGCATTACGGCTTCGGCCACAGCGAAAAGCTGCTGGGAGAATTGGTTCGACGCAATCCGTCGAAAAAGCTCTATGTGGCTACCAAGATTCCTCCCAAGAACATGGTGTGGCCCGCTTATCCGGAGTTCACGCTCGATGATTGCTTTCCACCCGATCACATCGAAAAGTATTTGCACATCAGTCTTGAGAATCTAGGAATGGACAGTTGCGATTTGATTCAATTCCACACGTGGTCGGATGCCTGGATGGAAGACGACCGATGGGCGAAACAGATCGACGATTTGCGGCGGCAGCGCTTGTATCGAGCCGTGGGCATCAGCTTGAATCGCTGGGAGCCGTGGAATGGCGTGCGCGCGGTTCACTCCGGGCTGATCGACTCCGTGCAGGTCATCTACAATATTTTTGACCAGAACCCGGAAGACGAGCTTTTCCCCGCTTGCATGGCTCACGATGTGGCCGTTGTGGTTCGCTGCCCGCTGGACCAGGGCACGCTCACCGGCACGCTGACGCTGGAGAGCAAGTGGCCGGAAGGCGACTGGCGAAACATGCGCTTTGCCGGGCAAATTCTCAAGGATTGTGTGGAACATGCTGACGCGCTGAAGCCGGTCGTGCCCGACGGAATGACCATGCCCGTCATGGCGTTGCGATTCATCCTGAACAACCGCCATGTTGCCACCATTATCCCCGGCATGCGCAAAGTAAAGAATGTTGAGCAGAGCCTGGGCGCCAGCGGGCAGGGTCCGCTGCCTGGGGAGCTTTACACGGAGCTGCGCAAGCATCGGTGGGATCGCAAGGCGACGCGGCGGGCAAAGTAGAGCGAAATCAAACTCTGGGCGAGCACCCTCAAGTTTGGGAGCGGCAAAGACGAACACAACAATTTCAATCGAAGGAGAATTTCATCATGGAAAAAAAGACGGAAGTCACGCGGCGGGAATTCCTGAAGGACTCTGCGATCGCCGGCGCCGCCGTTCTGGGGGGCCTTGCACCGTCGCGCGTCCTGGGAGCGAATGACCGCATTCGCCTTGGCGTGCTGGGAAGCGGACACCGCGCACGTTACGTGATGGACTTCTTCAAAAAGGCGCCCAATGTCGACATTGTGGCGGTTTGCGACATTTACGGGCCGGCCCGCGCTGAGGCTTTGAAAGTCGCGGGCACGGACGCCCAATCGTACACGAATTATCATGAAGTCTTGGACCGCAAAGACATTGACGCCGTCCTGATCGGCAGCCCCGACCACTGGCACAAGCAGATGCTGGTTGACGCCGTAAGCGCCGGCAAGGACGCCTACGTTGAAAAGCCCATCATGCACTCAATTGAAGAAGGCCAGGAAATGGTGCGCGCGGTCGACAATAGTAAGTCGATCGTTCAGACCGGCACACAACAGCGCAGTTGGGACCACTGGAAGATGGGAAAAGAGATCGTCGATTCGGGCAAACTCGGAAAGATTACGATGGTTCACACCTGGTGGTATCAAAGATACCCAGCGAAAGCTGACTTGCCAAAAATCGAATTGGCGGAACTGGACTGGAAAAGCTTCCTGGGTGACGCACCGGATCAGCCATTCACCGAGGAGAAATACCGACGCTGGCGCTGGTACTGGGATTTCGGTGGTGGGATACTGACCGACCTGCTGACCCATTGGATTGACGTCATTCAATGGTACATGGACCAGCCGGCTCCCAAAACGGCCACTTCTGTGGGCGACCTCTATGCCATGGACTGGCAATGCCCCGACACGGTCACTGCCTGTTACGAGTACCCTGGGAATTTCATGGTCACCTACACCGGTTCGATCAACAGCAGTGTTGAGGATGGCGGCGTAATGTTTTGCGGGCACAATGCGACCCTAAAAGTGGACCGCTCACATCTGGCTGTCTATCCTGAAGGTGTCTCTTCGGTGCCAGGGTCGCTTTCACCCGAGCCGGAGATTTTCATGCGCTCGGAACACGATGGCACTCAGGACAACGTGATGAACTTCCTGGACTGCATGCGTACACGGAAGTCGCCGAATGCCAACATTCACATTGGATTCGAAGCAGCGCGAGCTTCCTGGATCGGTAACATCGCCTTGAGACGCGGCATGAAAGTCGCATTCGACCCAACGACAGGCAAAGTGTCTTAATGAATATGAAACAAACTCTTCAGCAAATGTCTGCGGCCGCAGGTGCATGCCTGGCGGCGTTTATCCTTCTCAACGTGTCCCTCAGCGCCATCGAACCGACCCCGGCCAAGCCATTTTATGACCCCTTCACCGACGAGCAGGAAATGGCCTTCGGCCGCGAGGCCGCGGCTGAGACCGACAAGCGAATGCCGATTCTCGACCAATCACTGCTGACGAGTTATCTGAATGATCTTGGAAATAAGGTCGCCCAAGCTTCGCGCCGCCCGCAAATTCAGTACACCTTCAAAGTCGTGAACACTGATGTGGTGAACGCGTTCTCACTCCCCGGCGGATACATCTATGTCCATCGCGGACTTCTGGACTTCGTCCAGAACGAAAGTGAATTAGCCGGCGTGCTGGCGCATGAGGTCGGACACGTTGTGGCTTATCACAGCATGAGCAACGTAGCGCGCCAGTACTGGCTGGACCAGGGGATGAGCCAACTGAAGCAGCGGGGCGCGCTCGATAATCAGCAGGTCGTGGATATTCTACAAAAATACGGCGGACCCATTCTGCTTTTTGCGGACCGCAAATTCAGCCGGGAGGAGGAGTCGGAAGCGGACATGCTCGGCATCTACAACGCGATCCGCGCCGGTTATGATCCGGAAGGATTGGTCCTTGCACTCAACCGGCTGAGCAGCTTTACCGGCAACCCGTCGCTGGTTGAGACGTTCTTGCTGGACCATCCCCTTCCCGCTGATCGCGTTCAGGCGCTGCGAACCGAATTGACCCAGAATCCTCCACCGGCGGGACTGAAGCAGGACAGCTACGCGTTCAAAGCCGCGAAACTGCTCTTGAGTACCTTGCCGCCTCCCCCAAAACCGAAAGCCCCGCCGCACCAATAGCCGGGAGCTTCAGGCGTGACGGGGTCCACGCAGAATTCGCGCGGGCAGTGTGATGATTGCCCGCAACAGATCAAACACGCCCTCCACGGCAATTCCCACCAGCCGGAAAGGCAACAACAGAAGCCAGACCACCGGATAAAGGACCAGAGCCAGAAGAGCCAGCGGCCAGCAGAGGAACAGCAGAATGCACCAAAGCAGGAATTTCACCATGGCGTCTACCCTCAAGAAGACCAAAACCTTACTCCTCATATTATACTCTTGAAAGGCTTGGCACTTTATTTTCAGCCCAATGACAGAGAGATTCCCTTAATGCGAATAACCGACATTAAGACGCTGGTCGTGAATGCCCAGTTGCGGAACTGGGTCTTCGTAAGAGTTGAGACGGACGTTCCAGGCCTTTACGGCTGGGGCGAGGGAACCCTGGAGTGGAAAACGCGGGCTGTGGTCGGCTGCCTGGATGATTTCAAGCCGCTGGTATTGAATCACGACCCGACACGCATCGAGTTCTTGTGGCAGATCATGTATCGCCACTCCTTCTGGCGGCTGGGAATGATCGGCACGACCGCGATGTCCGCAATCGAGCAGGCTTGCTGGGACATTTGGGGGAAATCATTGGGAGTCCCGGTCTACGAGCTGCTGGGCGGGCGCGTCCGCGACAAGGTAAGGATGTACACGCACCTTGGTATGGGCGAAATGCAGGCAGTATACGAAACCTCCAGCGCTGAACCGCTCATTGAGCGCGCACAAGCGGTACGCTCTAAAGGCTACCGCGCGATGAAAGTCGTGACGGTTCCGATTTCCGAACCGTTGATGGGCCTGCCCGCCGTTCGGCACTTCGCAAGACTAATAGGCAAGCTGCGCGAGGCCATTGGTGACGAAGTAGACATCATGATCGATTTCCATGGCCGGACAACAACCGGTCAGGCGATCGAATACATCCGCGCCGTGGAGGAGTTCCATCCCTTCTTTTGTGAAGAGCCGGTGCCGCCGGAGCAGCCGGACGCCCTGCTGGAAGTTCGGCGAAGCGTGCGAACTCCCATCGCCACGGGCGAGCGCCTGGCCACGCGCTGGGATTTCCGCCGCGTTTGTGAGCTGCAAGCGTGCCACGTTTTGCAGCCCGACATTTGCCACTGCGGAGGATTGTTGGAAGCACGCAAGATTGCCTCAATGGGGGAAATGTATTTGATGGGCATCGCCCCTCACAATCCCAACGGCCCGGTTGCAAACGTCGTGGCGCTGCACTTCGACCTCGCCACGCCGAATTTCCTGATTCAGGAAGACATGGCGGGCGACGTCCCTTGGCGCTTCGACGTTGTTCAGACGAAACTGCGGTCGGAAAATGGCTATTGGCTGCCTCTCGACGAACCCGGTTGGGGCATTGAGATCAACGAAGCCGAAGCCCGCAAGCACCCCTTCGAGCAGGAAATCCTCGCCCAGAGGGCCTATCACGCGGACGGGTCGGTCGCGGAGTGGTAGGCCGTGGAAATTCGAAATTCCGATCATCCCAATTACAACCCAATTGCTCCCGACCCTTGCAATTGGAAATCGTGAACTTCCAGCGAATATGATTTCCCGTGCGCGGGCGAGTACAATCATTTGGGAATTAAGGTTGCCGCTTGAATAGCAAATTGCTGCCGCACATTCCAAGAATACTTCAAGCCCTCGGGGCAGTCGCGATTGTGTGCGCAATCGCATTTCTCTACTTCCGCGTGCTGAGCGTCAACACCGTGACCGTGGCGCTTACATTCCTGCTGGCGGTGCTGACGATTTCCACGCGATGGGGACTGGCGGAAGGCCTGGCAGCTTCGCTGGCCAGCGTGTTCTGTCTCGACTATTTCTTCATTCCCCCAATCGGATCTATTACGATTGCCGACCCGCAGGATTGGGTGGCGCTTTCAGCATTTGTGGTAACGGCAGTTATCGTCAGCCATCTTTCTGCGAGCGCCAAGCGCCAGGCGCTGGAATCCACGCAGCGGCAACGCGAAGTGGAACGGCTTTACACGTTGAGCCGGAATTTGTTACTACTGGAAGTTCACGGTCCGCTCGGTCAGGAGATTGCCAATCAAATCGCCCAGGTGTTTGAGCTTCCCGGCCTGGCGTTTTATGACCGTGCGAGCGATCGCATTCATCGGGCTGGACCCCAGGATATCCCCGTTGAGGCTGCAAAGTTGCGCGATACGGCGCTGCAAGGCACGGTGTTTCACGACGTCGCAAGCAAGACCACGGTCATTCCCATCAGCCTTGGGGGCCAGCCGGTTGGGAGCCTGGGAATTCAAGGGGCGCGGGTTTCGGAAACCGCGCTGCACGCCATCGGCAACCTGACGGCCATCACGCTGGAACGCGCGCACGCCCAGGATGTGGCGACCCGAGCCGAAGCCGCACGCCAGAGTGAGGAGTTGAAATCCACGATGCTCGACGCCTTGGCGCACGAATTCAAGACTCCGCTCACGCCCATCAAAGCGGCCGTCACCTCCATGCTCTCGGACACCAGCCTGAGCCAGACGTACCAGGAACTGCTCGGCATCGTCGATGAGGAGACCGACCGGCTGAACTCCATGCTCACCGAAGCCATCCAGATGTCGCGAATCGAGGCGGGCCAGCTTCAGTTGCACCGAAGCCCGCAATCGCTGCGCAAAATTGTGCTCCGCCAGCTCGAGCGGCTGGGCGAAAGCCTGGAAGGGCGGAAGGTTTCCATGGAAGTCCCTGAGAATTTGCCGCGCGTGAGCGTTGACCCAGAATTTACCGGAACCGTGATCTGGCAGTTTCTGAACAACGCACTGAAGTACACGCCGCCGGGAAGCCCGCTCACCCTGCGGGCCACGGCGGGAGAAACGGAAGTGGTGATGAGCATTGAGGACTGCGGGCCGGGGATCTCACCGCAGGAGCAACGCAAGATCTTCGACAAATTTTTTCGCGGCAAAGACCAGCGGGAACGGATCCCGGGCACGGGCATGGGTTTGACCATCGCGCGGGAAATCGTGCGCGCCCACCACGGCCGAATCTGGGTGGAAAGTGAGCCGGGCAAGGGAGCGAGGTTCTCATTCTCCGTGCCGCTCGCCCCGCGGGAGCTATCGCTGTGAACAACGCCAAGATTCTCGTTGTCGATGACGAGCCGCAAATCCGCCGCGTGATGCGCACCACGCTGGTGTCGCGCGGTTATGTGGTCAGCACGGCCCGCAGCGGAGAGGAAGCTCTGGAGAAAGTCCGCGAGGAGCGCTTTGACCTGGTGCTCCTCGACATGAATATGCCCGGGATCGGCGGCATGGAGGCCTGCCGGACGATCCGCTCGCAAAGCGATGTACCCATCGTCATCCTTTCGATTCGCAACGCCGAGCGCGAAAAAGTTGACGCGCTCGATGCCGGCGCGGACGATTACGTCACCAAACCCTTCAGCATGCAGGAACTGCTGGCACGAATTCGCGCGGCGCTCCGCCGCTCCACGCTGGTGAGCCCGGGAGCGCCGGATATCCTGAACCTCGGCAAAACGCAAATCAGCTTCGCGGCCCGGCGCGTTACCGTAGACGGCCAGGAGGTGCGCCTGACCCCCAAGGAGTTCGACCTTCTCCGCTTCCTGGCCAGCAACCCTGATGTGGTAGTCCCCCACGCCAAGCTGCTTCAGGCTGTGTGGGGGCCCGACTATGGTGAGGAGGTGGAATACTTGCGCGTCTTCATCAACCAGCTTCGGAAAAAAATCGAATCCGATCCCGCCCACCCCGAATATCTTCTCACTGAGCCCTGGGTTGGCTACCGTTTGAGTCTCCCCAAGGCATAACAAACTTTTGAGCAAGTCTTTATGATTTCCTTATGCCGCCGCCCGCACAATTGTTCTGCGGTCATTCCCATGGACTTCCATTGTAACTGCCAACCGAATCGCCAATTCCTTAACCAGCTTTCCAGGATCCTTGGGAGCCGCCGAAATTTCGGGGAGCTGAGGTTAGTTTGCCATGCTTGACGCGGCTTACATTGCGATTGCGGTCCTGTTCTTTGCCGGATGCTGGCTCTTCACGCGGCTCTGCGAGCGCCTCTAGGGAGTGGACCCATGGATTTCATCATCGCTGGAATCGCGGCATTTTTCATTTTCGCTTACCTGGTCTACGCTCTCCTGCGGCCGGAGAAGTTCTGAGGCTGATACCATGACGATGACGGGTTTTGCTTATATTGCGATTTTCTTCCTGGTGCTGCTGGCGCTTACCAAGCCGCTGGGAATGTTTATGGCGCGAGTGTTTGAAGGCCAGCGCACGTTTCTGCATCCGGTCCTGCGGCCGCTGGAAACTCTTGTGTACAAGATCTGCGGCATCCGTGAAACCTCCGAGCAGCGCTGGACTCAGTACTCCGCATCGATCATCGCTTTCAGCCTGGTCAGCTTTCTTTTTGTCTACGCGATTCAACGCTTGCAGGGCCTGCTGCCCCTGAACCCCATGCACTTCAGCACGGGCCATGCTCCGGGTTACGCCACACCCATGACGTCGGATCTGGCGTTCAATACGGCCGTGAGCTTTATGACCAACACTAACTGGCAGGCTTACGGTGGCGAGCAGACCCTCAGCTACCTGGTGCAGATGGCGGCGCTGACCGTGCAGAATTTCGTCTCCGCAGCAGCGGGCATTGCCGTGGTGATCGCGCTCATCCGCGGATTTGTGCGCAAGGAGACGAACACCATCGGTAATTTCTGGGTTGACACCACCCGCGCCACCATCTACGTCCTGTTGCCGCTATCATTGGTGTTCGCGCTCTTTCTCTGCTTTCGCGGTGTGCCCCAGACCTTCAAGTCCTATCAGACGGCCACGACGCTGGAAGGCAGCACTCAGAACATCGCCGTGGGCCCGGTGGCCGGGCAGGAAGCCATCAAGATGCTGGGCACCAATGGCGGCGGCTTCTTCAACGCCAATTCTGCGCACCCTTATGAGAATCCCACGCCGCTCACCAATTTCGTTGAGATTCTCGCAATCCTGATTATTTCGTCGGCGCTTACTTATACGTTTGGACGAATGGTGGAGGACACGCGCCAGGGCTGGGCGTTGTTTGCCGCCATGGCAGTACTGTTTTTCGCGGGGGTGTTCATCTGTTATCCCTCGGAGGGCGGGGGGAATCCCAACCTCGCCCGCCTGGGCATCGAGACAAAAGCCACGGCCACGCAACCTGGCGGCAACATGGAAGGCAAGGAAGTACGATTCGGCATCGCCAGCTCGACTCTGTGGGCCACAGCGACCACCGACGCAAGCAACGGAAGTGTGAACAGCATGCACGACAGCTACACGCCGCTGGGCGGTTTCATTCCCCTGTTCAATCTTCAAACCGATGAAGTGATTTTCGGCGGAGTAGGCGCGGGGCTCTACGGCATGCTGCTCTACGCCATAGTGGGCGTTTTCATCGCCGGCCTGATGGTCGGCCGCACGCCGGAGTATCTCGGAAAAAAGATCGAACAGAAGGAAGTGAAGATGGCGATGGTGGCCATCATCGCCACGGCTTTTTCGATTCTGGTGTTCGCGGCCATCAGCGCGGTGATTACGTTTGCCAAGGGTGGGTATTGGAATCCGCCCGGGCCGGCCATCGCCAATTTCGGGAATCCGGGCGCGCACGGATTCAGCGAGCTTCTTTATGCTTTTTCGAGCGCTTCGGAAAACAACGGGAGCGCCTTCAACGGAATAAACGTCAATACGCCCTGGTACAACCTGACGACGGGCCTCGCCATGTTGATCGGGCGGTTCGGATTCATTCTGCCCACTTTGGCGATTGCCGGCAGCCTGGCCTGCAAGAAGAAAGTGCCCACCACCAGCGGCACGCTGCCCACCCACGGCGCGCTGTTTGTCGGCCTGCTGGTGGGAGT
>JASHTY010000195.1 GCA_030040315.1 Terriglobia bacterium
ACCACGGCATCCGACGGGCACGCCAGCGTCGAAGACATGGCCGAGGCCGCGAAGCGGATTGGGTACAAGTACATTCTGATCACCGATCACTCCAAGGCCGTGACCGTGGCCAATGGCCTGGATGAAAAGCGCGCCGTGGAAAACATTCGCCGCATTCATGCCGCGCGCAAAAAGGTGAAGAACATCGAAATCTGGGCCGGCACGGAAGTGGACATCATGGGCGACGGCAGGCTGGATTATCCTGACGGGCTCCTGAAACAGTTTGATATCGTGCTGGCCAGCGTGCACTCGCGCATGAACATGCCTGCGGACGAAATGACCTCGCGACTGTTGCACGCGCTCGAAAATCCTTACGTGCGAATCCTCGGCCATCCCACCGGCCGGCAGATTCTGCACCGCGATCCGTTTCTGTTCGACCTTGAAAAGGTGTTCGCCGCCGCCAAGAAACTCGGCGTCATTCTGGAACTCAACGCCAGTCCCGAGCGGCTGGATCTGTGCGACCGGCACGTAAGACTGGCGCGCGACCGCGGAATGAAGATCATTATCTCGACCGACGCGCACGATCCCAGGCATTTCGCCCTCATGCGCTATGGCGTGATGACGGCGCGGCGCGGCTGGATGGAAAAATCCGGCGTGCTGAATACCCTGCCGCCCGAAAAGCTTCTCGCCAGCCTGCGCCCGCTGCCCCATTGATTGCCCGCCGCCCTATGCAATCCGGCGCGAATTGAGTAAGCTGACTGAGGGCAGCTTCCGCCACATCAAAGGGCGCCGCTGTTCCAGATCGGGGAGAATCTCATGCGCTTTTTGCACCCATACCAGCCGGCGGAATATCTCGCAAAGCTTGTTCTGATGACAATTGCCATTGCACTGCTTTTCACTTCAAGTTCCAACCCCGCGATGCCCCAGGCCGAGCTCTCCACCGGCGTCACGAGAACAACTTTGGATAACGGCCTGCACGTGGTGATCGTGCGGGACACGCTTGCTCCCGTCGCGACCACGGTCATGAATTATCTGGTGGGCTCGAATGAGGCCCCGGAAGGATTCCCCGGCACAGCGCACGCACAGGAACACATGATGTTCCGCGGAAACCCCGGCCTTTCCGCCGACCAATTGGCCGACATCTCCGCGGCCATGGGCGGAAATTTCAACGCTGACACTCAGCAGACCGTCACCCAGTACTTCTTCACGGTTCCGGCGGAGGACCTTGACGTGGCGCTTCACGTCGAGTCCCTGCGTATGAGCGGCGTACTCGATACCGACGACCTGTGGAAAGAAGAACGCCCCGCCATCGAGCAGGAAGTGGCCAGAGACCTTTCGAACCCGCAATACGTCTTCTACACGCAACTTCTCGGAGCCATGTTCCAGGGCACGCCCTACGCTCACGACGCTCTGGGGACGCGCCCGTCTTTCGATAACACTACGGGCAAAATGCTGCACGATTTCTACAATACGTGGTACGCGCCCAACAACGCCATCCTGGTCATTACGGGTGACGTGAAGCCGGAACAGGTCCTGGGCGAGGTAAAAACTCTTTTTGGAAGCATCCCGCGCAAGAACCTGCCCGCGCGCCCGCGCGTGAATCTGGAGAATGTAAAAAGCCAGACGCTCGCGCTGCCCACCGATCTGCCCTACGGACTGGCGGTGGTTTCCTTTCGCCTGCCGGGGTCGAACAGCCCCGATTACGCGGCCACGCAATTACTGGGTGACGCCCTCAGCAGCCAGCGCGGCACGTTGTATCAACTCGTTCCCGACGGCAAGGCGCTCGACGCCGGGTTCGAGCTCGCGACCTTGCCCGAAGCCAGTCTCGGTTACGCGGTGGCGGTCTTCCCCAAGGGCGCCAGTGGAGATGAATTGGTCCAGGAGCTCAAGAAAATCATTGCCGGCGACCTGAAAAACGGATTACCCGAGGATCTGATTGAGGCCTCACGCCGTCACGAAATTGTGGACGCAGAATTCCAGAAAAACTCGGTTTCCGGCTTGGCCATGGAGTGGTCGGGCGCTCTGGCCGTCGAGGGCCGGCAGTCGCCCGACGAGGATATTCAGGCCATCGCCAAAGCCACGCCGGCGGACGTCGCCCGCGTCGCCGCTCAATACCTGAAGTTCGATCAGGCCATTACCGCCGTTTTGACTCCGCAGCCCTCGGGCAAGCCCACTTCCTCCAGCACCTTCGGCGGCCAGGAATCACTCGCACCCACGCAGACGCATGAGGTCGAGCTTCCCGACTGGGCGGCAGCGGCGCTCAGCCGGCTTTCCGTGCCGGAATCGAGCGTGCGGCCCATCGTCAGCTCGCTTCCCAACGGCTTGAAGCTGATCGTAGTTCCGGAAACGGTAAGCAACACGGTGAGCGTGCTGGGCCAAATTAAAAACAATTCCAACGTGGAAGCGCCCGCGGGAAAGGAGGGCGTGGGCGGACTGTTGAATCAACTCTTTGAGTACGGAACCACCAAGCTGGATCGCGTGGCCTTCCAGAAAGCGCTGGACGACATTGGCGCGGAGGAATCCGCCGGGTCTTCCTTCTCCGTGTCAGCTTTGCCTTCGAAGTTTGAGCAGGCTGTCCAGCTTCTGGCGTCGAATGAGCTGACTCCCGCCCTGCCCGAGGAAGCGTTCAAGATATTGCAGCCGGAGCTCGCGCGCGCCGTGGCCGGCCAACTGGAAAGCCCTGACTTCCTGACACACCAGGCCGTGACCTCCGCGCTTTTCCCCAAAGGCGATCCGAGCCAGCGCCACGCAACCCCTCAAACCGTGGATGGCCTCACGATTCAGGACCTGCGCAATTATTATCAGCGCGCTTTCCGGCCTGACCTTGCCGCCATCGTGGTCATCGGCAACGTCAACCCTGAGACGGCGAAGACCGTCATCACGAAATACTTTCGCGACTGGAAAGCCGAGGGCCCGAAGCCGGATACGGACAATCCCGCCGCGCCCGCCAACAAGCCTGTGACCACGGCGGTTCCCAACGCGCGCCGCGTTCAGGATGAAGTCACGTTGGCCGAGACGCTCAGCATGAACCGCTTTAATCCCGATTACTACGCACATGAGCTCGGTAACCACGTGCTGGGCGGCGGCTTCTACGCCACGCGCTACTACCGCGACCTGCGTGAGAAGGGTGGACTGGTTTACACCGTAGCCTCGTCATTCGACGTGGGCAAGACGCGCGGCATCTACACCGTGGAATACGGTTGCGACCCGCCCAACGTCGCGAAGGCCCACTCCATCGTCGTGCGCGACCTGAAAGACATGCAGACCACGCCGCCAACCGCCCATGAGCTCGAACAGGCCAAGGCGCTACTGCTGCGCGAGATTCCACTTGCCGAGTCGAGCGTTGATTCGATTGCCGACGGCATGCTTTCCCGCACGCTCATCGGGCTGCCGCTCGATGAGCCCATTCAGGCCGCCAAGCGTTACGTGGCCCTGACACCGGAAGACGTGCGCGCGGCGTTTGCCAAGTGGGTCCGCCCCGACGATTTGATTCAGGTTACGCAAGGGCCGGCGCC
>JASHTY010000196.1 GCA_030040315.1 Terriglobia bacterium
TTCCAATCTCATGAACGGGAGGATTCCGTGTCGGTGGTGCTTACCCCCTGGCGATGCCCAAACTCCACTCGAAAAAATGCAAAGGGCCACAACCGCACTGATCGGCCCGGGGAAATCCATTTTCATTCTCCTGCCATTTTGGGCTCAAAAGTGTGCAGGGTTTTGCGGCGCACGTTCTGCTCTAATGACTGAACACCAACACGCTGTAGGGGGGCGGCTCGGGAAATCTCAGGACTATTGAACCTCCGTCGTGTTCAAGCGCCAGGGCCTTTCCGCCGGGCCAGTCCGGTGAGAACCACTTGGCAGGCACTGGCCGCGCTGCCAGCCAATGCGGAAAGCGTAGCGCGCCTTCGTCTGCGGCGGCATCATTCCGGAGGAGATGAATAAGGTGGTGATGAGACGATCGGTAACAAATCACCTCCATTCCCTGCGGAAGCCCGAAGGGTATTTGCGCGGATTGCAGCGCGTCCAAAACCGCATCGGCGAATCTCCCGGCATCAGCGACAAGCACTTTTCCTTTTCCATAACTCTGTGCCTCGGGGACTTGCGGGCTCAACCCCATGGTTGTCAGAAGCAGGGATTTCTCCCGTTTGCAGCCAAGATCGTCATACTCGCCTGCCTCGGGAACAGTAATCAGGAATCCTCCTGCGCTCACCCAGGCACTGAGCGCCTTTGCCTCTTGTTCATTCATGACCATGCCGGATTCCAGAGTGACAACCTGAAAAGGCCGAAGCGTGTCCATCGCAAACCGGGCTTCCACCAGCCCCACAACCGGCACACCCGCCTTTAGCAGCCGCTCCAGATGAGGAGGAGTGAGGGGATGCTCGGTGGACGGTTCGGCATCACAGCCTGTTACTCCCTGTGATCTGCACTTCCCCAGCCGCGCTAACACATCTCGCGTTCTCAAGGAGACTACGGTCGCCACGGGCGTATTCGGCGTGCCGGCGTATAAGCCGGGATGGGAGGCGTACCATCCCATGTAACGCCCCATCTCTCTCAGCGCCGGCTCACTCGGGGCATCGTTGAAGCCCAGATAGACGATCCAAGGCCGGGCGCCATGAGCAAGACTTGCAGGAATGCTGCGTTGCAGGACTTCTATCGGGCGCAGACTATCCAGAGCCGGATTTTGGGGAGTCGAGGCGAATGTTCCCATGTAATCCCACAGGGGCCGGCCCCCGGCGAGAGCTTGCCCCAGAACCATCTTCTGCGAGATGTACCAGGGATCGACCTCGTGAGTTTCAGAAAATACGATGTCTTCGTGCTGAAATTGCAGGCTGCTGGCCTGAGTGTCAACTGGAAGGTCATATTGGGTGTTCGCGAAGAACAAAATTTGAGGATTGACCTTGCGCAGCCGTTTCTGAAACAGCTCGTCGATCTCCGCCCAGACGCGGTTGCGCCAATGCGTCCACAATGCGAAGAGCCGTCCGGGTTCAGTGGGGATTTTCAAGTCCTGCGGATCAATTTGGGTTTGGCTCTTTACCCAATCCGCGCCGCAACGCGCCAGTGCGTATTTCCTGAATCCCTGCTGGCAGTAATCGCAATAGCAAGTCCATCCGAATTTGGTATGCCCGAATCCGTTGTTGTCGAGCATGAAGCCATCCGGTGAATAATCGTGTTGAAGACGCAGAGTGTAATCCAGCGTGTAATCGCGCGCAGGGCTCGAACCACAAAGCCAGGAAGCGTTGCCGAAGCTGGTGATCGGCGTTCCCTGGGGGTCGCGCTGGGACCAATCCGGATGGGCGCGATTCAGCTCACCGGATTGCCACACCGGCGCGTGGCCGCAGTGCATCACGCTGGTGTAAAGAATCAGCCGATACCCTTCCTTTCGATAAGCCTCCACGCCTTCGCGAAACTGCGCGTCGGTCAAATGGGAGTTGGGTTTTTCAACGAAGTCGCAAAGCGCGTTGTGAGCGTCGGTGGGGAGAACAATGATCGCGTTAAAGCCAAATTCCTGCTTCATGCCGCGGGCTCGCTCGACGGCATTCGTTAGCGCCGTAAACTGTGTATCAGCCCACGGCTGAAGGACAATGGCTTCGCGAATCCACTTGGTCCGCGACGGTCCGGAAGAGGGAAGCGGAAGATCAGGTGGGATGGGCTCAAGGCTGTCGGCGGCCGCTTGGGCCCGCGCAGGTTGAAGAGCCAAAGATCCGAGAACTGCAAGGCTCGCCTGCGCAAAATCCCGTCGCGTCATTACGGTCAATCCTTTATTTGATTTTTGTCGCATTTCATGTGTGGTCATTTAACGCAGAAGTTGTCGCGCCTTTCTGACTTTGTTGATGTCGACCTTGCCCCCCGGAGTTTCGGGCGTGCGCACGGCTATTCCGACATGATAGGTGGTGGCATCGGTAAGAGGACGGAGGCGCGGAATGTCTTCAAGGCGAAGACCTCCGAGAACGAGGCTGCGGCCGGGCCCGAATGCGGCTTGATAGGAGCGGAGGCGCGCTGCCCGCTCGGCAGGCGGACCGCCTCCTCCCGTCACCAGGGCCCGATCGACGGCGGAAAAAGCCCTCAGCGCCCGAAATCCATCCAGGGGAGTCGAGGTCATCTCAATGGCATTGTGAATGGTAAACCGAGTGGAAGGCGCGGCGGCCACCAGCGCCTGAAGAGTGTCAAGATCGAGCTTGCCGGCCTTGATGTATCCCGTGATGAAGCCGTCGATCCCAAGTTGTGTGAGCACATGTTCCTGCGAAACAAGCTTCACCAGCTCATCCTGGCCTCTCAGCTCAAAGCCTTCGTTCAGGCGCAACATCACGCGCGCCGGTATAGGGACGCGGCGAATGATTTCCTGAATCATTTCGCGCGGAGGGGTCACCCCCCCGCGTTCGAGCTGAACGGCAAGCTCCAGCCGCGCAGCTCCGCCTTCATAAGCTGTAACCGCATCCTGCACGGAGGATGCAATCACTTCCAGCTCAAGTGGCCCCGGCTCATTCGCCGCGACCCTTGACGCTGCCCAGTGCCAACCCGAACCCCCGATTTCCGCGAGCAGGCCAGTTAGAATTTTCCTCCGGTTCATTTCATTCTTCGAGTGGCGCGCCCGCTAGAAAATGAAGTTGAGGCCGAGCTGAATGACCCGCTGGCCGGTACCAGAGAAGATTTTGCCCGCGGTCGGAGCCGTTGAGCCAGGGACGTCCCGAGTGTCCGCGATGGTGGCCGAGGGATTGCTGAGATTGAAATGGTTGAAGGCGTCGAGGAAATCGGCACGGAGTTGCAGCCGCGGCGCTTCAAACCTCGGGATCGGAATCCGGAAGTTCTTCTCCATGCTCATATCCCAATCGCCGTATCCCGGACCCCAGGCCACATAAGGCGGCGAGTCGCCCCACTGCCACTCTTGAGGAGGAGCGAACGCGGACGTATTGAGCCACCCAACACCACTGGTTATGTTGTGGCCACCTTGCTTGGCATAGAGGTCAGACATCACCCGGTCGGCTCGATTTCCCGCCCCGCCCCCTCCACCTCCACCCACCGTCCACCAGCCGATGACATTGGATGGGACCTGAAAATACACTGAGAACGGGGTGCCTGTATGATAGGTGGTAATTCCTGCGACCTGCCAGCCACCGAGAATGCCATCGACCACGCTTGGGGCATTGTTCAGCCAACGCTTGCCCCGGCCGGCGGGCAACTGGTAGATGTAGTTGAATACCAACTGGTGACGAAACAGTTGGGAATTGTCCGTGTAGTCCAGCTTGGGGTCCGCCGGAATTTGCGGTCCGCCGACGGGGTAGGCATTATTGGTAAGAGCCCGGGTCCATTCGTACTCTACCTGTGCGCTGAGGCCGTCGGCGAAATGCCGGATGTACTCCAATTGAAGTTGATCAAAGTTTTCCTTCCCCCCGCTATTGGTGGTGTAAATACTCGCCCAGGGTTGCAGAGGCCGTTGATTCTGTATCGTGACGTTGGGCGTTTGCGTCGTCGGGACGTTAATGTCCTCATAGTACCAGTCCGAATGGTGCGTCTGGCTGCCCACATAGGATGCACGGACCATATCGCTTGCGCTAATCTGGCGCTCCAACGTCAGGTTCCAGGCCTGCTCAATCGGAAGGACAAGGTTTCGTTGTGTGGGGGTGAGGTTCGGGTGAGCAGCGACCCCTGCCGGGCCTCCATTCGTCGACGGGAAGGGATTCGAAAACGTGATGTCCGGCAAGTATTGACTGGTGGGATTCCCGGGCAGGCCCGTGGCGAAGGTCTCAGTCTGGATATAGGATGACGCAGCGCCCGACCAGGGGATATTGTAAGAGTCGTTGCCTGCCGACAAGGGAACAGGAATGGAAGCGTAGTAGATGCCGTATCCGCCACGCAAAACCGTCTTGGTGTTGGCAAACGGGCGATAGGCTAAGCCTACGCGCGGGCCCCAATTGTTGGCGTCGTCCTGGATGTAGTTGATGGGAAGTCCCAAAGCCTGCGTGGTCGTAATGTAAGGCAAAAAGTAATTGTACACCGCCGCATTTGCCCCAAAAGGCGGCAGGGTCGGGGTCATGGAGTTTTCTGGCAGCGCGATTTGATTGGTAGCGCGGTCGTAGAAACTGCGCAGGTTGTTGCGCATCGTCCACGGCTCCTGGTTCATATAGCGAACTCCCAAATAAACCGTAAGCTTGGATGTCGCCTGCCAGGTATCCTGGAAGTAAAGCTCCCAGTCTTTATCGTAAAATTTTGAATCGTGACCCTCGAAACCGGTACTGGAATTGATGGCGTCTCCCAGCAGATAATCCGCGAAGGCATTACCGACCGATTGCGGTTGCCCTGGATTGCCCTTATTGCCCGTCCATACCCCGGAGAAAGTGAAGCTGGGGAGTGGAGCGATGGGGTAATAGATCATATACTGAGACAAATTTATATCGGCGCCAGCCTTCAGCGTATGCCGGCCGAGGACATGAGTAAAATTCTCCAAAATTTCCGCGTTGGGCGCGTAAGGGTAGAGTCCCTGGCCGTAATCTCCGATCGCTGCATAGGCTGAATTTGTAAAGCTCATTTTGGGCAGGCCACGTTGGCCACTTTCCGGTTGCTGGGGGAAGAGCGACGTGGGGTCGATGTTCGGATTCTGGCCAGTGCGGATCTGCGGGAAATTGAACCACCCAACGCGCAAATCATTGATCGTGTTAGCGTTGAAGGTGTGAGTTTCGGCAACCTGGTAGCTGATCGTCTTGTAGCCAAAATTCACGCCATTTCCGTAAGAAGGCGGGGTACCCTCCGGCTGGAACCATGGAAATCCCACGTTGTGGCTGAAGAATCCGGTCAGCGTGTCCTTAGCCGTCAGTTGCCAATCGAGACGCCCCTCGTAGTCGTCAAAATCCCGGGCGGCTGAAACCAGCCCCACATAATCGGGCGTCCCGGCGGGCGTTCCGGCAGGCGCGGCGACCGTACCGGCACTGGTGAGATTCGGCAGATATGGATCGATGGTTTGGGCTTGTGAGGTGATCATGGATGTGGGGATCACATTTTCCGTGAACGCTGCACCTGTCAAAGGATTGTACAATTGTGTGGACAAAGCGCCGAAGTTCCCCTGGCGCATCGTCGCCGTCGGAAAATTCAGTTGGACGGTACTGTATTGACGTTGACGGAATCCTGAGAAGTTGAAGAAGAAAAACGCTTTGTCCTTCCAGATGGGCCCGCCCAGGTTTCCCCCAAACTGATTCCGGTTAAACGGCGGCTTGGCGATTCCGGAAGCGTTGTTGGTCAGGAGGTTTGCCTCCATCTCAGCGTTCTGATTGTACTCATAGACGCTGCCATGAAGCTGGTTTGATCCTTGCTTCGTAACCATATCTACGCCCGTCTGCATGCGATACTCGGCATTCATGTTGCTGACGTCAACCTTGAATTCTTGCAGCGAGCTCACCGCAGGCAGAGCGACCGCGCCGGTACCGTAGGCGACTGCCCCGCGGCCATTGTCATTGTCGTTGGCAGCAATGCCATTCACGTTGAAATTGGTGCTGCCCCAGTACGTTCCGCCGCCAATCTGCGGGTTCGTGTAGCTGACCGCAGTGCTTCCTTGCCCGCCCGGGATCAGTGTCAGGTACGTGTCAATCGATTGGAGCGCTATTGGTAGGTCGGTGAGCTGCTGAGGGGATATCTCTCCCGCAATGGTGATGCTGTCCGTGTGCACCAGGGGCGTAGCACCCTTCACCGAGACTTCTTGCGTGACCGCGCCGGGTTTCAGCACAAGGTCCTGGCGAACCGACTGCGCCGCCAAGACCTGGATTCCTGTGATGCGAACCCCTTCGAACCCTGTTTCTCTTGCTTCCACCGTATACACACCCGCATAAAGATTAGGAACAGTGTAGGTCCCCCCACGGTCGGTAAGGGCGTGAACCGAGATGCCTGTGCCTTCATTGGTCACGGTGATTTGAGCATTGGGAACAACCGCACCGGAAGAGTCGGTCACATCGCCGACAATAGAACTCACGATGGTCTGCCCATAGGCCAAATTGCCGGCGGCCAGACCCAAGGCGATTAACATGCTGACTTCTCTCATTAGCCTGGACATTTTTTCCTCCTCGCTTTTTTGTCCCGAGACCCGACGCTTAAGGCAATAAGGTGAAAGGCCCGAGTGCCCTCTGGTAAGCCTGTCCCTTGAAGATGAAATCGCAGCCCAATCGAGACCCGCCCCATCGTTCTAGCGTATAGAATCGCCAATTCCCGCTGGGCAGCTTATACAGGAGACCTGGAACCAAGTCAACCCGAATTATGCTTATAATTGATATAAAATGAAAAGCTTCGATAATTCTACGGTATAGAATGATGGGAAAGTTGGTCTTGTACAAGACACATCGCGCTTGCTATACTGGCGAACCTATTATGCCCGCGAACAATTTTATTGCTGCTCTGGACAAAGCCCCCTGGGGAGGCCGCTGAGATGGAATTGGCGCTGCTGGGTGGGTCGCCGGTTCGGCAGAAGCCGTTTCCCTCCTGGCCGGAATATGGCCAGGAAGAGGAAGAGTTGCTTCAGGCGGTCCTGCGCAGCCGCAGGTGGGGTGGTTACAGCCCGGAAGTAGAGCGATTGGAGAAGGCCTTTGCACGCCTGCACGGGGCCCGCCACGCCATTACCTGTTGCAACGGCACGGTGGCGCTGGAGGTTGCCCTGCGCGCGCTGGATCTGGAATGCGGTGATGAGGTGATTGTTCCTCCCATCACCTTTGTGGCCACGGCCACGGCGGTGGTGATCTGCCATGGCGTTCCGGTGTTTGCTGACATCGACGCAAAAACCCTGAATCTTTCTCCCGAGGCGGTGGAAGCCGCCATCACGCCGCGCACGCGCGCCATCATTACGGTGCATTTCGGCGGGCACCCGGCCGATTTGGACGCTCTTCGTGCCCTCGCGCTTCGGCACGGCCTGGCGCTGATTGAAGACGCCGCGCACGCCCACGGAGCCACTTGGCAGGGAATTCCCGTGGGCACTTTCGGCACGGCCGGGACGTTCAGTTTTCAGGCCTTCAAGCTGGCCACGGCGGGTGAAGGGGGGATAGTGGTGACGAATTCCTCCACGATCGCGGAAAAAGTTTGGAGCTACTGCAACTGCGGGCGGCGCAAGGGCGGTGGCTGGTTCGAACATTTCATCCTGGGCTCTAACTATCGCCTCACGGGATTCCAGGCCGCGGTCCTTTCCGCGCAATTGAAAAGGCTTCCGCACCAAACTGCGCTTCGACAGCGCAATGTGGAGTACTTTCGGGAGAAACTGCGGAGTCTGGACGGCCTGGTTCTTCCCGAAAATGACCCGCGGGTGAGCAATCATCCTTATTATCTTCTGACCTTGCGCTATCAGCCCGAGACGTTCAGCGGGGTGGACCGCGACCTGTTCCTGCGCGCCCTGCAAGCGGAGGGAATACCTGCGCAGGCCACCTATCCCTACCCGCTTTATCGCAATCCGCTTTTCCGCAAGGAGTCGCTCCCTCCCTGCGGTTGCGGAAAATGGAAGAGCGATCAGGATTACGAGACGCTCTCGCTGCCGGAAAGTGAACGGGTGTGCAAGGACGGCATCTGGCTGGACCATTATATTTTTCTCGGCGATCACCCGGATGTGGACGATGTGCTGACGGCCATCGAGAAAGTCCGCAAGCACTCGGGTACGCTCGTCAGCCTTCAGGAAACGACGCGGGAATCAAAATCATGATCCGGTTCAAGCCGGCGGCCCTCACAATGACGGTCTTGTGCCTCGCCGCAGTTGTCCCCGTACCTCACGTGGCCGGACCGGGATATGAACCCTGGACTTTCCGAGAGGATTTCGCGGCGTGAATTCCAGGCTGGCTGGGTGAGCGCAAAGGTACAAGATACATCTGATGCCCCGGTACCAGAGGCGGTGGTGCAGGAATTCAGTACGGACTGGAAAAATGTTTTCCGGTCGCCATCGACTGACAAGCACGGGAAGTTTTCATTCACTCGAGCACCGGGGAGGAAAATATATTTTATTCAGATTACCGCACGGGGGTTTGACCGACTGCGATTCCGCCTACAGATAGACACCAAGCACGGAGCCCGCCTCAAACTGAAGCTGACCGTCGCGACCTGACATGCCGGTCTTTCGCCCAATCAAGTGGCCGCGCTTGCAAGCAATCAATTCCTCTGTCACGATGAGAACTAACTTATGCGGTGGATTGAATCGCCGGTTGATACGGAATCCGAGCGGCGGCTTGAGCGTGAGCTTGGAGTTTCGCCGCTCGTGGCTCACCTTCTCGTGCAGCGTGCGATCACGGAACCTGCGGCGGCGCACGCTTTCCTGAACCCGTCACTTTCGCAGCTTCATCCTCCGGAACTGATGGCAGGCATGCGCGAGGCGGTGGACCGGCTGCGGCGCGCGATCGATCAGCGCGAGAAAATCCTGATCTACGGCGACTATGACGTTGACGGCACCATGGCGGTGGTGGTGCTGCTCACGGCGCTGCGCATGTTGGGGGCGGAAGTGGAGGCGCACATTCCGCACCGCCTGACGGAAGGCTACGGCATGCGCGCGCCGGTGGTGGAAGAAGCGGCGGCCCGGGGGTTCCGCGTGGTCATCAGCGTGGACACGGGCATTCGCGAGCACGCCGTGCTGGCCCGGGCGCGTGAGCTGGGCGTGGATTGCATCGTTACCGACCATCACCTTCCGGGCGAGGATCTGCCACCCGCCTGCGCCATTCTGAACCCGCGCCGGGCGGATTGCCGCTATCCGGAAAAGGGCCTGGCGGGCGTGGGTGTAGCCTTCAAGCTGGCCCAGGGACTTCTGGGCGAGCGGCTGACCGGACGGCTGCTGGAATCGTTCCTGAAATTGGTCGCCATCGGCACGATTGCCGACGTAGGTCCGCTGCTGGGCGAAAACCGCGTCATCGCGCGCTTTGGGCTCGCGGCCCTGCGTCAGCCCGCGCAATCGGGGCTAGCCTCTCTCATCGAGCTGGCGGGTCTCGCCGGGCGGGAAATCACCGCGGGGGACGTGGCCTTCCGCATCGCGCCCCGCCTGAACGCCGCCGGACGCATGGAAGACGCGCGAGACGTCATCAACCTCTTCACGCTTCAGGACGCGGCGCGCACGCGGGAGATTGCCGAGCGGCTTGACGGTCTGAATCGCGAGCGCCAGCGCGTGGAAGACGAAATTCTGCGCGCGATTGTGGCTGACCTAGAGCGTATGAGCGACCTGGCAGGCCTTTATACGCTGGTTCTGCACGGTGAGGGCTGGCATCGCGGCGTGATCGGCATTGTGGCGCAGCGGGTGGTGGAGCGGTATCATCGTCCTGCGCTGGTGGTGGGAATGGATAACGGCATGGGCGTGGGCTCCGGGAGGTCGATCCGGGGATTCCACCTGCTCGATGCGCTCACCCGCGTAGGAGACCTGTTTGAGCGCTTCGGCGGACACGCGGCCGCAGCGGGATTCACGATTGCGAGGGAGAAGATCCCGCCGCTCGTGCGGCGGTTTGAGGAGCACGCGCGCAAAGTGCTTCAGCCTTCCGACCTGGAGCCGGTGTTGCGCGTGGAGGCCGCGGTGGATTTAACGGAAATCGACTGGCCGCTTTACCAAGGCATCATGCAGCTTGCGCCGTTCGGGATGGGCAATCCCACTCCGGTGCTCAGCGTCCGTGCGGTGCCGCTGGCCGCGCCGCCACGCGTGCTGAAGGAAAAGCATCTAAAATTAAGAGTGGGGAACAGCGCGCGGCCATTGGACGCACTGGGGTGGGGGTTCGCCGCACGGGCGAGGGAACTGCAAGCGGGGCAACGGGTGGATGTAGCCTTCGCGCTCGAGCAGAACAATTATCAAGACCTTGCCAGTCTGCAGATGGTGATTAAAGACCTGGCGATAAATTGACGCCGCCCGGCCTTCCATCAAATTCGCCGGGTGATCCCCGGCTCTGGCGGGTGGCAGCCATGGTTTGACGGTTCACGTGGGAATTCATGGGACCGGAGAGACCCCTCACCCCAACTCCCCTCCCCCTCTTCCCTCTCGCTCGGGGAGAGGGAAGAGGGGGAGAAGGGTGAGGGGTCACTTCCTGGCGGTGGCGGTCCGGCCCCTTTGAAGGGCCAGTCGCCACAGAGGCCTCCGGCATTGCCGGAGGACGGTTACTGGCCGAAGTCCGATTTGCAATGGCGAGGCTTGGAAAGAAAAGGGAAGAGTGGCAACGCGGGGTTTAGGACTGGAGCGGACGCGCCGCCAGCGGTGGCTGACGGGACTGGTGGCGGGGGGGATATCCATCACCGCTCTGGCCGTGGCGCTCGCCTACTGGACCGGTTTCAGCCGGCGCACCGTCCCCCTGCACATCCTACCCAGCCCTGCGCCGGACGTGAACCAGCAGCTTTCCGGCTACACCTTTACGCGCTCAGACCAGGGCCACGCCATCTTCACCGTGCACGCCGACCGCACTGTAGCCTATGAAAAAGGGAAATCAACGGAGCTGGAAGGCGTTAGGGTTCAGATGTTCGGCCGCAAGGGAGACCGCGGCGACGTCCTGCGCACCGAGCGCTGCAAATACAACGCCGATACGGGAGATTTCTACGGCTCCGGGCCCGTCCAAATTGAGTTGAGCGCGCACGCCAGCGACGTTCCGGGCGCCGGTGAGCAGGGCAAGCGGCGCGTCGTGATCGAGACATCCAAAGTTTCCTACCGGCAGGACGATCAACTGGCCGAAACCGACCAGCCTGTCAAATTCCACGTGGGTGCGGCGACGGGCACGGCGGTGGGAATGGAGTATGCCACCGGTGACGGTTGGGTGGTTTTGCGGCACAACGTGGTCGTGGATTTGGCGCAGGGAACCGCCAAGGCGCCCCGGCCGCCAATTCACCTGACCGCATCTTCGCTGCGCTACGACAAGGACGGCGAGAATCTTTCTCTCAGCGGGCCGGTCGTTGTTTCCCAGGAGAAACGCCGCGCGATGGGAGACAGTGCGAAAATATCGCTGGACGATCGCAATCGCGTCACGCAAGTGGACCTGGCCGGTCACGCGCAAGCCTTCGATGAAGATCCGCTCCGCAATGTAACCCTGAGCGCCGACCGCATGCAGGGGGATTTTGACCCGGCTACCGGCGAACTTCACCACCTGACCGCGGAGGATAACGTGGTTGGGGATACCAAAAGCAAAGGCAGCACCAGCCACCTGACTGCCCAGCGCGTTGAGATGGATCTGAGCGGCAAGCAGCCGCGCCCGTCCCGAAGTATTGCCACGGGCGACGTTCACGTGGAGCTGGAGTCGCAGGCGGTGCTGAGCGATACGCCCGGCGCAGCAGCCGCCAAGGGCGAAGAGAAGAAGACCCTGACCGCCGCCCAGATGCAGTACGAATTCCGGCCTGACGGACGCAGCCTGAAAGCCGCGGAGACCGTCGGGCCTGGGACGCTCTACATTTCACCTGCGGACCCGAAGGCGGGGCCGAAAATAATCAGCGCCGGGCAATTCCTGATGAATTTTGATGAACGGAGCCGCCTTCAGTCACTGCGCGGCACTGCTCCCACGCTGGTGCGGTTTCAGCCGTCCCCCACCGCGCCGCCTGGAACCCTGGAGCAGCAGAGCCAGGCTGACCATCTGGAGGCAGCTTTCGATCCAGGCACGCAGACGCTGCAGGGGGTTCGGCAGTCCGGCCACTTCGAATACCACGACGGCGACCGCCGGGCGAGCGCCGATGAAGCTCATTACGACCCCACGGGCCAAAGCCTGGTGCTGCTCGGCCATCCGGAAGCCTGGGACCCCGCCAGCCGCGTAAAATGCCAGAAGATCACGATCGATTTGCGCACCAATACGTCAGTGGGCGAAGGGCGGGTGCAGGCCACGCACCTGCCGGCTGCGGAGCCGGGTGCCGCACCGCCCGCGACTCCACCGCTGCCGACCAATGTGCTGGCAGACAAGATGGTGGCGGCGAAGCAGAGCCAGACAATCCATTATGAAGGCCACGTCCGCGCATGGCAGGGAACTGATGTCGTGGAATCCACATCGATGGATGTTTTCCGCGCACAGCGCCGGGTGAGTTCGGGTCAGCACGTGGTTACAACCTACCTGGAACCCGCAAGTACGGCAGCAGCGCCGGGGAGTTCCACTGAAGCCAAGGGTCCCGAAACCAAAGGCGGCCAAACCCCGGTTCAAGCCGGGCCGCAAGCGGGCGGCCAGGCGCGGCCGGTGACGGTTCACGCAGATTACCTGAACTATTTCGATGAAGGCCGCCGCGCCCGCTATCATGGCAACGTCCGCCTGGTAACCGACACCACGACGCTGCAATCTGATCGTCTGGACGTGTATTTTACCCAGGGAGATTCGGTGGAAGGCTCGCAAGTGGACCATGCCGACGCGGACGGGCACGTCAAAGTGACTCAGCCGGGGCGCCTGGGCACGTCCGAGCATGGCGAATACTTCTCGGTCCCAGGGAAGATTGTTTTGACCGGTGGGCCGCCCGTGCTGGTCGATGAGAAGAAGGGCTCCACGACGGGCGAGCGTTTGACATTCTTCACCCACGATGATAGGCTTTTTGTGGATGGAGGTGACCAGCCGTCCCCACTACCCAAACACCGCGTCGCACCATGAGCGACCATGCAGATTCTCTCCACAGCCGATCTAACGAAATCATATAAGGGCCGCAAGGTTGTTGATGACATTAACCTTAGAATTGCTCAAGGTGAGGTGGTGGGCCTGCTTGGGCCGAACGGAGCGGGCAAGACCACCACGTTTTACATTATCGTCGGCCTGACCAGCCCTGATGCCGGCCAGGTGCTTCTGGATGGCGTGGACATCACCGGCTTTCCGATGTACCTGCGGGCAAGAGAAGGCATCAGTTACCTCCCTCAAGAGCCCTCCATTTTCCGCAAGCTCACGGTGGAAGAGAACATCATGGCAGTGCTCGAGACGCGGCCCATGACGGGCGACCGCCGGCGGGCGCGCCTGGAGGAGTTGCTGGAAGACCTGGGTCTGCAGCAGGTTCGAAGGAGTTACGGCTACCTGCTCTCCGGCGGAGAAAGGCGGCGCGTGGAAATCGCCCGCTCGCTGGTCATTTCGCCCTCGTTTATTCTTCTCGATGAACCCTTTTCCGGTATCGACCCTTTGACCGTAATCGACATCCAAAAGATTATCGTCCGGCTGAAGGAGTCGGGAATCGGGGTGTTGGTGACAGATCACAACGTGCGTGAGACCTTGCAGGTGACGGACCGCGCATACATTATCAACAATGGACGGATTTTCCGCGCCGGGTCGCCGGAGGAACTCGGCAACGATGCGGAAGTAAAAAGAGTCTACCTGGGCGATTCGTTTCGCCTGGCGATGTAAGAACAGTGGAGAGTGGTCAGTGAACTGTGAACAGAGCCAGTCACCCCCTGTTCACTGTGCACTGTTCACTTTCCACTGCCTTTGAGGAACTATGGGTGGTCCTTCTCCCAGAATCGGCCTGAATCTTCGCGTGGCGCAGAAGCAGATTCTTACGCCCGGCCTGGTTCAGATGGTCAGCGTGCTCGCGCTCAATAAGCTTGAGCTGCGCGAGATGATCAATCAGGAGATGATCTCGAATCCTGTGCTCGAAGAAGTCCCGGAGGATGTGCCCTCCCTGGAGGAAGTGGCCCAGAAGACCGAGGCGGAAAAGCCCCTTACCCCTTCGGCCGATGCCCCGCCCACCAACGGTGACCGCCAGGATTCCTTTGAAGAGATCGATTTCGGGTCGTTTTTCGATGACTATCTCGACCCGGGCTACAAGTCACCGGCCGCGGAAGTGATCGAAAAGCCGTCGTTTGAGAACTTCCTCTCACAGCCTACATCTCTGGCTGACCATCTGGAGTGGCAGTTGAGCCTTTCCATCTGCTCGGACGAGGTTCGGGAGGCGGGCGTTTCCATTATCGGCAATCTAAACGAAGACGGCTACCTGATCGCCACGCTGGAGGAAATTGCGCAGTCGGGCAATCACCAGCTTGCGCACGTAGAGGAGGCGCTGGGGCTCATCCAGGCGTTTGATCCGCTGGGCGTGGCCGCTCGCGACGTGCGCGAGTGCCTGCTGATCCAGTTGCGCGCCCTGGAGCCGGACAATAATCTGGCGCAGCAGATCGTTTCCGACCATTTGAAGCAGCTTCAAAACAAGCAGTATCGCGAGATCGCGCGCATCCTGGACCGGCCCGTGCAGCAGGTTGAGCGATGCGTGGAGCTGATCCGCAAGCTCGATCCCCGCCCCGGGCAGCGTTACAACAACACCCAGGCGCGGCTGATCGAGCCTGACGTGGCTTTTGTGCGCACGGGCGAAGGTTACCAGGTGGTGCTGAACGAAGACGGTCTGCCGCAGCTTCGCCTGAGCCACCACTACCGCCGCATGTTGAATGAGGGCGGCACGGAGCGCGACGTGCGCAACTACGTGAAGGAGCGCTTTACCAGCGCCATGCAGCTGATCAAGAACATCGAGCAGCGCAAGCAGACCATCGTGCGCGTCTGCGAGGCGATTATTCGCCGGCAGAAGGATTTTCTCGACAAGGGGTTGGATGAACTGCGGCCCATGATGATCAAGGAAGTGGCGGAGGAAGTGGGCGTCCACCCTTCTACCGTCAGCCGCGCGGTTTCCAACAAGTATGCGCATACGCCGCAGGGCGTCTACGAATTGCGGTTTTTCTTTACCGAATCCGTGCAGGGACCGGCGGGCGGCCTGACGTCTCTGCTGAATCTGAAGCGCCTGGTGAAGAAAATGATCGACGAGGAGGAGACCCAGCATCCCCTGACCGATGAGCAAATAACCGCCCGTCTGCGCGAGATGGGCTACTCGGTGACCCGCCGCACGGTGGCCAAATACCGCGAGGATATGCGGATTCCCAGCACTCACCAGCGGCGAGTAAAGGCATGAGTGGTTAGTGGCTAGTGGCTGGCGGCTCGCCAACGCTTCGCTTGCGAGCCGCCAGCCACTAGCCATTTTTCTTCCTGGGGGTGCCCTATGCCGATTAATTTCACCGGCAGGCAAGTGGAAATCAGTCCGGACCTGGTTCGCTACACGCAGGAGCGGTTACGCAAGCTCGCGCGCCTGCTGGGCGGACAGTTTGGGTTGCACGTCATTCTGACCGCGGAAAAGCACCGGCGAATAGCCGAGTTGACGCTTAAGTTCCAGCATCACACCGTGGTGGGAATTGAGGAAACCAGTGACCTGCGGACTTCCATCAACGGCGCCGTCGACAAGCTGGCGCGGCAGTCCGTCCGCCTGCTCGAGCGCCGCCGCACGCGCAAGCGCCGTCCCAAGCCCACCTCCGCTGTCCTGCTGAACGCGCTGGCCACCGTGGACCACGAAGAAAGCCGGATCGTCCACACGGAGCGCCTGCCGCTCAAACCCCTTACCCTTGAAGAGGCGATCGAGTCGCTTGACCGCTCGCGCGCCGGCGCCGTGGTCTTCCGCAACCCCCAAACCGAGCGCGTTAACGTGGTCTACCTTCGGCCTGATGGAAACCTGGGATTGATTGAACCGGAAGTTTGAGAGGACGGAAATTTGGACGGTGTCGCTGCAAGAAATTGCAACGAAATTGGTCAGGGTAGGAAAATGACCTGGTGATCGAAATCATTCATCTCTCCGTATTCAATGTACATGCTCACGACCTCAATGGCCTCGCCAACGGGTAGATTAGTGGACACGACGATGATTCCTGGCATCTTCAGATGCGCGCGGATTCTATCATACGCGTGTTTGGGAATGGTTTGGCGGTCATGGGTAAGAAGAATTCTATTCTGATCCGCCGCCCACTCGAGCAATTCCGGGTCACGCGTCCCGCTCTTTCCCGCCTTTTGAGCAGTTACCAAATCTAATTCTTTAATCCGCAGTCGAACGCCGCGAATGATTCGATGACTGAAGTTTTCGTCTGCGAGAAACAACGCCATGGAGGCTTAGCGATTGGCCGAGGACTTTCCGCGCTGCTCTCGAATCCTTCGGCGAAGGACCTCTGCTCTGGTGGGGTTCTCAACTTCCAGGCGGACCTGAGCGGCGTCCTGTTCTCGTCGCTCTAAGTAATCGTCCACGCGGCTTTGGTGTTCCAGATAGTATGAAATCGCGCCGTATATTTCTCGCAAGGTGAGGGTAGGGAAATCATCCTGAATTTGCTCGGCGGTTGCACCACAGTTGAACTCCTGCACGATGGAATCTATCGGGATCCGCGAGCTTCCGATCCGGATGGATCCGTCTTCCCAGAGGGTTAAGGGAGCGGTTTGAGTCATCTCAAGCGGCGACATACACCTGATTATACACGAATAGAACCAAGGAACTTACTTCTGGTGCGGGCGGCTACTCTCAGAATGGACTAAGCCACCTGTGCCACATCGTGATGAAGAATCATCAGTTGGTCTGACCGTAATGCCAGAGCTGCGTAGGTTCGTCCCTGATTGTCACTGAATTCGACTTCAAAAACGCCGGGTGCCAAGACTTCGACTACGGTTCCAACTTGACCTCTCCGTAACCCTCGAGCAAGTTGATCCTCAAGGAGAGCGACAACGTCAAGAGTTTTCAATTTTTCCATGTGGCCCCTCCCTCAAAGCACATAACATGAGGTCATTTGAGGAAAATCTTCAGCGCGCAGAATAATCCACGTGCTTCTCACCCTCGCTCGTCCTGCAGGACCGGTCACATCCAAGTCTAGCACGTATCTCTGGCCATAATCATCCAGTTCCCCCTCCTGAACCTCCCCTTTAAGAGCTGCATTCAGGAGTTGTCGCCTCAGTGATTCGGCATCCAAAACTGTGAGTCCGAGCGCAAACGCGAATACGCGAGCTTTGTGACGCCCGCGAGGATGAAATTCGTTCAAGCAGTAGTCGCGCAATTTCGCGATATCAACAATCGCGCGGTCTCCGCCAGGAAGTTTCATTTACGTCACCGCTAGCTTAGAGCACGTGAGAAGGTCGTGTCGGTAAGGGTGATACCGGGGCATAGCACACGTCAGTAAGTCGCTCTTCCCCCCGAGATGTCGTAGCACTGGCCGGTGGTGAATGACGATTCCTTTGAGACCAGGAAGTGCACGAGGGCGGCGATTTCTTCCACCGTCCCCGTGCGGCCCATGGGGATTTTGCTGACCATGTATTGAACTGTTTCCTTGGAGACGCCGTCCAGAATCTTGGTTCTGACCACGGCAGGAGAGATGGCGTTGACGGTGATGTCGCCTTTGCCCACCACTTCCTTGGCGAGCGACTTGGTCAGCGCGATCACGCCGGCCTTCGTCGCCGAGTAAGGGAGCAGTGTGGGGTTGCCTTCCTTGCCGGCGATGGATGAGACGTTGAGGATTCGTCCGTAGCCCTCTGCCATCATCATCGGAACCACCGCCCGGCACATCAGGAAGACTCCCTTCAGATTGACCGCGTAGACCTGATCGAGGTCGCTTTCCTCAAGCTCCCAAATCGGAACCGTGCGGCCTGAAATTCCCGCGTTATTCACCAGGATTTGGATGGGGCCGAATTGCCGCTTGACCTCGTCGATGGCGTGCTGAACAGACTCGGCGGAGCGCACGTCGCACTCGATCCCAACCCCCTTCAATCGCCCGCCTACTTCCTTCGCCGCAGCCACGTTCATATCCAGAACCGCAACCCGCGCGCCCGCAGAGGTCAGCCGCGCGGCGATGCCTTCGCCGATGCCCTGTCCTCCGCCCGTAACCACTGCAACTTGTCCCTGAAGTGAGAAGAAGCTTTCGTCAGCCATAAAGTAAGAGGATTGCGCTCCTTTGTTCCGGCTCTTTAGACTTGCCCACATGCCGCCTGATGGATGGCAACCGAGAATATCTCAATCCTCGTCACTCTGGCAAATCCCCGGCCGTGGTGACATACTCTAACCGCGACTTCACGCTGAAGCCACGCAGCGGCGGCCAAGACGGACGGCGGCGGTTTCCAATTCGTGCTGAGGGAGGCGCGCCATGCAAGTCTTTGACAAGGTCAGCCAACAGACGATCGACCGGCGGGACCGGCAATTGTCCATTCTCGCTCTGATAATGGTCGTGATTCTGGGCGGCGGGATGGCAGTGCTGATGTACCCGACGGTCTTCGGCAAGGCGGAAGTGATCCCCGTAGCACCCTCAAAAACCCTCTTCTTCGGTTTTTGCGCCCTCTGCATCCTTATGGTCCTATATCTCATCAACCGAATGATGGTGGTTCATAATCTTCGCGACAGCCTGGTGAAGGAGCACGAGCAACTCGCCCTTGTGCAGCAACAGTCGAGCTCCGAGTTGCTGGGAACGTTGATGGGCTTCAGCCACTTTCAGGATCGCCTGACGATGGATTTCCGCCGCGCTGCCCAGACCAACGAGCCGCTCTCCCTCCTGCTGATCCGCGTGAAGCCGACGAAACTGTTTTCACGCGGCCCCCAGGCGGAAGTGGCCCTGGGTGACGCCGCCAAGGTCCTCCACCGCAAGCTGCGCGCAGAAGATTCGCTATTCAGGCTGGCAAGCTACGTTTTCGGAATTGTCCTGCCGGGCGCCAAGCTTCCCCAGGCTCAGCAAACAGCGAGCCGCCTTACGGAGGGCCTGGCTGATGCTTCCGGCGCCAGCAACCGGTACACTACTGAAATTCAAGTGGTGAATTACCCGGAGCAGGCCAGCGCCGCGTCGGAAATGGAGCGGCACGCTTCCGCGCTGATCTCGGCGTAATGAGCTGGTTTCGATTTGGGTACCCCGTCGAATTCGCGGGCCGGCCGCTCCTTAGGCCGCGCCGAGTAACCCAAAAATGACTTTCCGTCAATATGACTTTTGGTCATGGGATACGGGGACTTCCGTTTACTTGACGCGAAAATTTTCAGCGTGCTATGATGCACCGAGTTTAGCGATTGTCCTGAAACTATCCTAGGAATCAATCCCGGAGATGGAATTCAGAGAAGCCAGCCTCACAAACCCGCCTTTGGGGGCAAAGAGCGAGTTGGTCGGAGGAAACTGAATGTACGTCATGGCGATGGCCATTCTGAGTGTGTGTGCATGGGTCTTGACCTTGGTGATTCCAGTGGTCTTGCGGAAATTTCTGATCCGAGTTTTGCCGCGTTGGGCGCAGGCTGGCAGGTGGTTGACTCTCGGGGCGGCATCGTGGCTGGCAGCATCGCCGGCATTACTTGCGGCGGGTGGGGATGAGGCCACCGGGGAAGCCAACCTGAAGGTTCCCGACCTTTCGCAGGCGCAGTTTCTGGGTTTTGACGGGCACAAACTTTTGATGTTCGGAATTCTCTTCTGCATCTTTGGCCTTCTCTTCGGCCTGGTCACCTACAGTCGCGTAAAAAACCTCCCCGTGCACCGCTCCATGGCGGAAATCTCCCAGTTAATCTGGGAAACCTGCAAGACATATCTCATCCAGCAGGGCAAATTCCTTCTGCTGCTCTGGGTCTTCATCGCCGCGGTCGTCATTCTCTATTTCGGTTTGTTGGAACATTATGAAGCTTTCCGTGTTTTCGTCATTCTGGCCTTCAGCGTGATTGGAATCTGCGGCAGTTACGGCGTGGCGTGGTTCGGCATTCGCGTGAACACGTTTGCGAACTCGCGCACGGCGTTCGCCAGCCTGCGCGGGAAACCCTTCCCGGTCTACAGGATTCCCGTCAGCTCCGGCATGAGCGTGGGGATGATGCTGATCAGCGTCGAACTGCTGATGATGCTGATCATTCTGCTCTTCGTTCCGGGAAGTTACGCCGGGCAGTGCTTCATCGGGTTTGCCATTGGCGAGTCGCTGGGCGCGGCGGCGCTGCGTATTGCGGGCGGCATCTTTACCAAAATCGCGGATATCGGCTCCGACCTGATGAAAATTGTTTTCAAGATCAAGGAAGACGACGCGCGCAACCCCGGCGTGATTGCCGATTGCACGGGAGACAATGCGGGCGACTCCGTCGGGCCCACGGCAGACGGATTTGAAACCTACGGCGTGACGGGCGTTGCCCTGATCACCTTCATCCTGTTGGGCGTGAAAAACCCGACGGTGATGGTGCAACTGCTTGTCTGGATTTTCGTCATCCGCGTGGTGATGCTGGTGGCGGCCGCGGCGGCGTACTTCATCAATGCCGGAATCGCCAAGGCCCGGTATGCCGATGCGCAAAAGATGAATTTCGAATCGCCCCTCACCTGGCTGGTGTGGATCACTTCATTTACTTCCATCGGCCTGACATACGCGATCTCCTACGTGGTGATCCCCAACATTGGGGGCGACCCGTCGCTTTGGTGGAAACTCTCCAGCATCGTCTCCTGCGGCACGCTGGCCGGCGCCCTGATTCCGGAATTGGTGAAGGTCTTTACTTCCACCGAATCGCGGCATGTTGAAGAGGTTGTCGCTTCGTCTCGCGAAGGCGGCTCGTCGCTGAATATCCTTTCCGGCTTCGTCGCCGGCAATTTCTCCAGCTACTATCTGGGCTTGATCATGATGGTGCTCATGGCGATCGGTTCGTGGGTCAGCCTGCACGGCCTTGAAAACCTCATGCTTCCTGCCTCTGCCCCGGTGTTTGCGTTTGGCCTGGTGGCCTTCGGATTTCTGGGCATGGGTCCGGTGACGATTGCGGTGGATTCCTACGGCCCCGTGGCGGACAACGCTCAATCGGTGTTTGAACTTTCTTTGATCGAAAATATTCCCAACGTCGATCAGGAGATCAAAAAAGACTTCAACCTGGATGTACACTTCGACCAGGCGAAGGAAATGCTGGAGCAAAACGATGGCGCGGGCAACACCTTTAAGGCCACGGCCAAGCCTGTGCTGATTGGAACGGCGGTGGTCGGCGCCACAACCATGATTTTTGCCACCATCATGGAGCTGACCGAAGGCCTCTCCACGAACGTGGACAAGCTCTCGCTGCTTTATGCGCCCTTTGTGCTGGGTCTGGTGAGCGGCGGGGCCATCATTTATTGGTTTACCGGCGCCTCTACCCAAGCCGTTTCCACAGGCGCCTATCGCGCGGTGGAATTCATCAAGGCTAACATCAGGTTGGAAGGCGTGGAAAAAGCCTCCGTGAAAGACAGCAAGAGGGTCGTGGAAATCTGCACGCAGTATGCCCAAAAGGGCATGCTGAACATTTTCATCGCGGTCTTCTTCGTTACTCTCGCCTTCGCGTTCATCGACCCCTTCTTTTTTATCGGCTACCTGATTTCGATTGCCATCTTCGGACTGTACCAGGCCATCTTCATGGCCAACGCGGGTGCGGCGTGGGACAATGCCAAGAAGATCGTGGAAGTCGAGTTGAGGGAAAAGGGAACCCCTCTGCACGATGCCACGGTGGTGGGTGACACGGTGGGCGACCCTTTCAAGGACACCTCCTCGGTGTCTCTCAACCCCATCATCAAATTCACCACGCTGTTTGGCTTGCTGGCCGTGGAACTGGCCGTCAAGTTGACGGCCACCAGCGGCAGCGGCCTGACGCACACCCTGGCAGCAGTTTTCTTCGCTATTTCCTACTTCTTCCTCTACCGGTCGTTTTACGGAATGCGCATCGGCACCTCTCCGTCGGGCGCTGCCGCGGAGTCCGGCAGGAAAGCAGCCTGAACAAACTTCCCTCAAATCAGATCTGGGAATCAGTCGTGCCGGTTTTTGGGGGGACCAGGCAGTCCTACATCAAGAAGTGCGGTATGGCGTAGAGGGCAATGATTTCCATGCTGAGATTCAGAACGGCGTCCTGCACCACCTGCATGTAGTGCAAGTGCCGGCGATCGATTCTGGAGCGCGTGATGAGGCCGAGGAGTCCCGTCAGGAATCCCAGAACGGCCCAGCGCAGGATCTGAAGCGCTTCAAGCCCGTCTCGAATCGCCACAATCACTGAAATGATTGCCGCAATCGAATGGAGCGCAAGAATAAATAGGACCTCGACGGGCATGTAACCCCCTGGAATAATCCATCACGCGGCATTCCGCCGCCGTGCAAAAGGGCACGCAAATATGATTTCAATTGTGCAGCGAAGGGAGAAACCCCAGCGTGCGCCGGATGGTTCAATCGTGAAGACGCCGGCAACTATTGCTCGCTTGCGGCGTTACGACCCACTGCCTGGTTAGAATAACAGATTCGCTGCATTTCGGCAGAGGTATTCGATTGCGCATCGCAGGCCGGAGGCTTTCTTTCATTGACCTCCCCAAGGCCTTATGGTATCACCCCTCTTTTAAATTCCCTTGGGGAGAAACCCGTGAACCTTCCAAAAGTTTTTGTCACTCGTCCGCTGCAACGTGAGGCGCTGGATCGAATCGCTGGGCAATGCGAAGTTGCCGTCAACCCGGAGGATGTGCGGCTACCTCCCGACCGGCTGGCGGAGGCTTGCCGCGAGGTTGACGGGGTCGTCTGTTCCAGCCAACCCATCACGGAGGAGCTGCTGGAAAAGGCGCCGCGCCTGCGTGTGGTTTCCGCCGTGGCCGTCGGGTACGACATTGTCGATGTGGCGGCCTGCACAAAACGCGGCATTCTGGTGACCAACACTCCCGGCGTAGTCACGGAAGCGACGGCCGACCTGACGTTCGCTCTGTTGATGGCCGTGGCGCGCCGCGTGGTTGAGGCCGACCACTTCGTTCACGATGGCCAGTGGCGCGCCTGGCAGTGGGGATGCATGTGGGGAACGGACCTGGTGGGCAAGACCCTGGGCATTTGCGGCTTCGGGCGCATCGGCCAGGCCGTGGCGCGCCGGGCGCGGGGGTTCAACATGCGCATCCTTTATTATTCCGTCGATCGTCCCACGCCTGAACAAGAGCAGGAACTTGGGGCGGAATACGTGGACCGGGAAACGCTTCTGCGCCAGGCGGATTTCCTGTGCCTTCATGTCCCGCTTACCCCTGACTCGCGCCATCTGATCGGGCATGCCGAGCTCGCCATGATGAAGCCCACCGCGTTCCTCATCAATACCTCGCGCGGAAAAGTGGTGGAAGAGGCTGCCTTGGTGGAAGCGCTACAGTCCAAACGCCTGGCAGGCGCCGGGCTGGATGTATTTGAATTCGAGCCGCAGATTCACCCCGCGCTTCTTGCATTGCCGAACGTCATAGCAACTCCCCACATGGGAACCGCAACCAAAGAAACGCGCCTCGCCATGGCCATGATGGCTGCGGACAATCTGCTCGCCGCGCTGGCCGGCCAGCGCCCCGTCAATCTGGTGAACCCGGAAGTCTGGAAAAAATAGAAAACCATTGCCTCGTTGGAATTCTCGGGCAGTTGAGCGTAAACAGGTAGCCACGACACGCGTCTTGTGTCGTGGGCTCTTGCATCATTCATGGGCAACGACCCGGTGAAGATTCACCGGGATAAAGAAAATCGGTCGGAAGTCCGCAGCCGAGCAAGGCGTGACGTGATCGGATACTACCACCCCGATGGCCAAGAACCCACGACACAAAATCCGTGTCGTGGCTACCCGCTACATCGGCTACTCTTCCGCCCCAATCGTTGTTGAGGGTTACGTGCCTGGGCGCGATGAGCGGCCGGAGGCGGAGTATAACCAGGCGGGCCCCGGCTACTTCCGCACCATGGGTATCCCCATCCTCTCCGGGCGTGAGTTCAGGCGCGACGATAATGAGACGGCCCAGCGCGTTGCCATTGTCAATGAAACCATGGTGGCGCAGTACTGGCACGGAGAAAATCCAGTCGGAAGCCGTTTTCAAGCGAAAGGGCAATGGTGGCAGGTCGTCGGGGTCGCTAAACTTTCGAAGTACTCGTCGTATTCGGAGCCGCCCGAGCCGTTCTTCTATGCGCCTCTGAAACAGGATTTCTTTCGCACGGCAATTCTCAATATTCGAACCTCACGCGACCCGGTCAGCCTTGCGCCATCGCTGGCGGCGGAGATCCATGCGATTGATGCAGGCCTGGCGCCAGCGGCAATTTTCACCCTCAGGGAAATTGTAACCCGCATGGCGTTGGCCTCACGTGTAATCGCCGTTGCCCTGCTCAGTATTTTTGGCGCGCTGGCGCTGTTGCTTGCCACCATCGGTCTCTACGGCGTGATTTCCTACACCGTTTCGCAGAGCACTCGTGAGTTGGGACTGCGCATGGCGCTCGCAGCCGAGGCATTCGAGCTGGTGCGGCTCGTCGCGGCCCGCGCACTCACTCTGACAGGAATCGGCGTGGCCATCGGCATGGGAGTGGCCCTGGCCCTGACACGGTTAATTACCGGTTTCCTCTACAAAGTGAATCCCCATGACCCGCTGGCGTTCGGGTCGGCGCTGTTGGTCATGACGGCCGCATCCCTGATTGCGTGCATCCTGCCTGCATGGCGTGCCACCAGAACCGACCCCGCACGGACGCTGAGAGAGTAACTCTCAAGGTTCTCCGTGCAGCAATGCAAGCATTGCTGCGTTTACTGCCCCTGCCTTCAACGTTGGTTGCCTAGAATGTGAGTTCATGTGCTGTCCGAATATTGAAGGCGGCGCGAGTAGCGCCGACCTTCAGGTCGGCACTCGCCTTCAAATTAGGACAATGCCTGACTTCAGCTTATACTCACTGCCAAAGGAGATCTTAATGCCGAAGAAAAAACTTTGGAAGACGCCCGATTTAGTCCCTTCCATCAAATGTTCGGACCTGGCACGCGCCGTCGAATGGTTTGAGCGAGTTTTCGGTTTCCGGGAGCGCACGGAAGCGCGGCTGACGTGGCCGGGCGGCGGCATGACCTGGATGGAAGCGGGAAACGCGATCTTCAACATTGACGAGGCCCAGCCCGGCTCAGACTCCGGCACGCCCGGCCTGATCATAAAGGTTTATGTCGATAATCTCGGCCGGCACTATTCCCGGGCAAAGTCGCAGGGAGCAAGGATTGTTACCGAGCCCAAAGAGGGATTCTGGGGAGGCAAGATCTACCGCGCGCTCGATCTCGA
>JASHTY010000022.1 GCA_030040315.1 Terriglobia bacterium
GAGAGCCATGAGCTCCGAACCCGACTATAGGAAAATGCTGGAGATAGCGATTGCGGAGGCTCGCACGGGATTGGCCGAAGGCGGCATTCCCATTGGCGCGGCCATTTTCGATTTAAACAGCCGCCTGGTGGGCTCTGGCCACAACCGTCGCGTCCAGGACGATGACCCGTCCATGCACGGCGAGACGGCCGCGTTCCGCAACGCTGGCCGACAGCGCAGCTACCGCGACCTCATTATGGTGACCACGCTGGCCCCCTGCTGGTTTTGCAGCGGATTGATCCGCCAGTTTGGTTTCAGAACTGTGATCGTGGGCGAAAGCCGCAACTTTCAGGGTGGCGTTGAATGGCTGCGCTCGCTGGGAGTGAACGTAATCGATCTCGATTCTCAGGAATGCGCTTCCATGCTGGGGGAGTATATCCGCGCACACTCCGAGATTTGGAACGAAGACATCGGCGAGGATTGAGTTTGCAGGAGCGCTCTGCCTCGCGCCCCTTTAGACGTTTCCGAAAGCCAAATCCCTAGAACAACAAGTGCAGAGCCATCTGAATCTGCCGCGGGCCGCCGATAGTCTTGTTTACCGCGCCGAGGCCGGCCGGGCAGTTATAGAAGCCCGCATTGGTGTTCGTGCAACTGGTGGGCAGGGCGGGCGTCCCTTCCACCGGGAAATCGTCGTAGTACTGATTTTGCGAGACGTTGTCGATGGGGATATCGAAGCTTGCAGTGTTCGTAAGATTGAAGACGTCCATTTGGTATTTCAATGAGAAGCGTTCGGTGAGCTTCAGGTCTTTGACTACGGAGATGTCGGCGCGGCGCTGCCAGGCCTGGCGGAAGATGTTTCGCTGGCCGGAAGTGAAGTCGGTCTCATAAAGGTCGCCGGGTGGAATCGCCCCGCCCAAGTCGCCGGGTTGCAGCAAGGGCAGCGTGAAGCACGAAGCCTTGAGGGCCGGCGTCGCACCCGCGCCGCTGGCGCCCGTGACGGCGTTATAAGCAGTGCAGCCAGAGGCGAGAGGAACGATCGGATTGGTAATGCCGTCGGCCGTGCCGTAGAAGATGCTCCCCACCGCGCCGGTGTAGTCAATCACGCTGTAGGGTTGGCCGCTCTCAATCACCGCGATTCCCTGCAGCGCCCAGCCATTGGCAACTTTGCTTGCGAACGAATGGCCCTTTGCCCAATTGGGAAGCTGAAGCAGATAGTTGAAGTTCAGCACGTGTGTGCGATCGAAATCGGAAGAAGCGTAGGCATTGCGCGGGTCCAGCGGATTGTTGCCGTTGTAGAAGAGCCCCAGGGCGCTTTGTTCATCGAGGGCATGCGACCAGGTATAGGAGAACCCGGCCTGCATCCCATGGCTCAGGCGTTTCTCCACGTGGGTCTGCAAGGCGTTGTAATTGGAAATTCCGACGGCCTTGTAGCTCTCCGATTCCCCGGAATAGCCGATGTAGGGAACTCGCATGTCGTTATTGCCGCCCTCGTACGTCGCGAGCATGGTGGTCCCGTCAGGAAGACCGATGGGACTGAAAGTATTCGGGTCCAGCACGGTGTATCCATAGGTGTAATTCTGGCCGTGAATGGGATTCGAAGGCGTGGCGATTCCGGGTTGGTTGAACGGAATCGGCATAACCTCATGACGGCCGGAATTGCCCACGAAGCCAACGTCAATCGCCAGGTCGCGGCGAGGCTGCCATTGAATATCAAATGTGTAATTCATCGTGTAGGGCAGCTTGTTCCCACGGTCGTAGTTGGCAAAAGTGAAGACTTTATCGCCATTTTCGATTCCCGCTTCGTTGGGCAGGTAATTGATGATCTCTTGAGGATTGCCGGAAGGCGCGGCCTCTTCCGTCGGCCCCCACGGATCTTCATAGGTGCTGGAGCAGACGGGAATGAACCCTTGATACAACGCGCCGCTCAATGGGCAGACCTGTGTGTTCACAAACGGCGGCGCCTGGTTCACGCCGTAAGGTCCGGCCGTGGTCTCGCCCGCGGCGTAGCCAGGAGAAAGGTAGGCAAAGAGTTCGCCACGATCGTAGTAAATGCCTGCGCCGCTGCGAATCACGATCTTGTCGCCGAACATTTTGGGCGACCACGCCACGCCGATGCGAGGAGCAACGCCCCATTGCCGACCCGTAAGCGTTGTATTGCTCACGCCCTTGGTGGGAAACTGCGCGTTGTTGCCGGCAATGATGAAGCCGGTGGAAGTGATCGTATCTGTGGAGGCATCGTAGGCGTATGCATTCGGGTCAAAGTTGTACAGGCGTCCGTATTTCTCGGTGAAGCCGCCGTCCCAGTCAAAGCGCACGCCGCCCGTCAGGCTCAGGTTGGGATGGATTTGGAATTTGTCCTGAATATACTCGCCCGTCTGGCCGGCGCGATAGTAGCGGTCGGCGTTGCCGATCAGGAAGGCCGTGGATTGAAAGTCATCGTTGGAAATCAGGATTCCCTGAACAAACTGCCCAAAATCCGCCGAGGCCATGATTCCGTTCCCGGTGCGATCATCCAGCGTGTTGAGCTGCGTGTAGGAGTAATTGGCGCCAAAGGTCACGGTGTGCCGGCCGTGGTTCCAAGTGGCGTTGATGGAAGGCATCAGGCGATTCTGAGTGACTCCGGTGAACGCCCCCTGGGATGCAGACCCCTGGCCGATGTTCAGGCTCGCGTCCTGCACATAGTTGAGGTTGTTGGGCGAGCTGTTTCCGAGAATGTCCACAATGCTCAGCCCCGGGAAGCGCGTCGAGCCGAACGTGTTGATGCCCATCTGCTGCGGCGTGAACGGCTGGCCGATGGAACTGTAGATGTTCTCGCGGTCGAACCCGATGGTTTCAATGATGCTGAAATTGGCCTTGGGCGTCTGGATATTGGAAAGCGACACTACCTGGCTTCCTGCCGCCAATTGTTGCGTGAAACCCGGCACCATCGAATAGGCATAGGGGGCGGAAGTGGGATCATCCTGAAAGTAGTACTTAAACGAAAGGATGTCAGAGGGCGAGCGGTTCCAGTCAAAGTCGGTCACCAACTGGTGTGCGGAAAAGACCGCCGTGCCCGGCACATAGGCATTATCCGGGATTGTGGGCGTGGGAACGAAGCCATCGTCGTTGGGAATCAGATACTGGCCGTTAGGAAGCTGGAATTGAAAGAGCTTGAGCACATTAGGATCAATCTGCGCCGCGGTAATCGGCGTGCCGCCATCGGGAACGATGAAGTTGTTGTTCGCAAGCGTCGCCAAGCCCGCAGCAGTGCGATTTGTGCTGTTCAATCCAAAGGGTACGCTGAGCCGCGAAATGCCGATTTCCCCATCGCCGTCGTGGAGGTTCTGATAACCAACGAAACCGAAAAGCTTGTCCTTGATCAGCGCGCCGCCCAGGGTTCCCCCCAGCACTTCGCGGTGCAACGCCGGGACCTTCTGGTCCTGCGGCACGCTGGGGTCTGCGTTGAAGAAGTAGGGCGCGGCGTTCAGCCAGTCGGTCCCGTGGTGGATGTACAGACTGCCGTGAGTTTTGTTGGTGCCCGAGGCCGTGCTCATGTCGATGTGCGCGCCACTGGTGGCTCCCTGTTGCGCGTCGTACATCGAGGTGTTTACACGAACCTCCTCGATCGTTTCGGGAGCAGGTGTGGGCAGCGCCTGGCCAATGGCGAGATAGGGCGATGCCGTGCTTTGAATCACTCCGATGCCCGTGCTGCTGGCCAGGGAAACCCCTGTGTTGTTCACCACGCGCGCCGAAGCCACCTGACTGGTGCTCTTTCCGTTGAAGATGTTGCTGCCGTCCACACCGTTCAGCAGAAAGGTGTTGCTGGTGTCACGCTGGCCATTCGCCCAGATGGGCTGATTGCCCAAGCGGCGTTGGCGCCGCTGCCGCTGGGAAGCTCGGCATTCACGCCGGGTGAAAGAATCGCCAAGCCCGTAAAACTGCCCGTCGGGAGTGGGATGGATTGGATCTGGGACCTCTCAAGAACGTAGCCGTTGGTGGTATCCACTGCGTTCATCAAGGGGGCTTTCTCTTCCACGGTCACCGACGTGCTCACCTGCCCGACGCGAAGCGAGACGTTAACTGTGGCCGTGCGGTTCGCCTGCACCACGATGCTGGGGACCGTATCCGTCAGAAATCCGACATGAGTGAACGTGAGGGTGTAGATGCCGATGGGCAAGTCGACGATTTCGTATTCGCCGTCGGCGTTCGATTTGTTGGCCCGCGTCAGGCGCGTCTCATCTCCCACGACGGTAACGATGGTGTCCGGAACCAAAGCGCCGCTTTGGTCGGTCACTGTTCCGCGGATTCCGCCCAGGGTCTGTTGCGCAGATGCCGCCGGCGTAAGAGCAAGGATCATCAGAAGCGCTGCCGCAAGGAAGAGAGAGGATGGTCCTGTAAGCCCCATGACTCGATTTCTCCCGCGCGATTCTGTCATCGATTGCCTCCTGGAGGTATAGTTAGACGTTGGCGCTAAATCTCGTTCCCGTGTCACAGTTTCAATTCCTGGGTATTTTGAGAAAGTAGTCCAACTTTTGGGAGGATGACCAGAACAAAGTTTTAATTGCGGGGATAATCTATTTCTATTGCGTGTCGATCGTGCTGCTGAGAGTCGCGGCCTTCCGGCCACCAAGCCGGAACCAAACCAGGCCGACCGCCAGATACACCAGGTAAATGTAAGGCAGCTTTCCGTAACTGCCTTCTGGCACCGGATACAGATTTCCGGCCAGTGCGAGCAGCATCGCAACGGCGGCCAGAGAGGAGATAATCAGATCACTAGACCGGAGAGCTCCCTGAGCGCGAAGATATCGAGGCAGGCCAATGGCCACCAATGCGTACGCCACGATGAAACCGTACGTGGCCAGTGAACCAAGCCAGCCATAAACATCCAGCCCGCTCGCCCCTCGCGCTGCAAGTATCGCCACCGGAAGCAGAGCCGCAATGCCCGTGGCCACCACCGCGCAGCTTGGAGTTTCGTTTCGAACATGCGTGGTTCGGAACGACTGGTGCGCCAGGCCCTGGTGCGCCATCAACAGGAGCACGCGTGCCGCTGCGCTGATGCAGGCCAGCGTCCCTGCGAACAGGCTGATAATTGCACCGACATCAATCAGCAATCCAAATATGGGCACGCCGCTCAAATCCGCCAGAACGTGCATCGGAGCAGGGTTCGTTCCGAGGTCCTGGCCCACTACGTGGAAGCCCAGCACTTCGGCGTACGCGCAGATCGTGAAGAACACTCCGCCGAGGACGGCGGTTTGCATCACGGCGCGCGGAATCGTCTTCAATGGATTGCGCGCTTCTGAACCCATGGTCGTCGCGCTCTCGAAACCGCAGAAGCTGAAGAGCGACATCACCAGTCCAAGGCGCAAACCGCTGCCCGTTGACCCCTTCAGGCGCAATTGATCCAGGTCCCAGCGGCCTCCGTGTCGTACGAGCAGGATGACGACCAGTGTGGCGATGAGCATCACCGAAAAGGCTTCCACCCAAAGCATCAATCGGGCGGAAATCTGCACGTCGCGATAGGCAATCCAGGTGGAGACGCCCGTCACCAGAGTCGCCAAAGCAACAGCCGCGGCTGCGCGGCCAGCGCCGTGACGCAGAACCAACCCGGCATAGTGATAGAATCCGCCAATCACACTGGAACCCGTGGCCACGTACGCGAGCAGAAGACTCCACGCCACCGTTGCGCCAAGCGATGGAGGCAGGGTCATCGAGGCGTAAGTGTAAAGCGAACCGGGGGAGGCAGAATAACTCGCGTAGCGGCCAATGCACCGAGCCACCAGCAGCACCGCGATTGTCGCCAGCACGTACGCGAGCCAAGTGGAATTCCCCGACAGCGCGCATACCAGCGGAATTGTGGCCGCAGGCGTCGTGGTGGGCGCCATTGTGGATACGGACTGCGCCAGCGTCTCCATCGGCGATAACACTCCGCGACGCAACCCATATCCGGTTGCGGCTGCTTCGCTCAAATTTGTGATCACGGGATTTCTTACTGGAGTGGATTGTGTCGGAGTGGGCATGGCGTACGATATGAGAACAGCAAGGGGAATTGCAAGACCCATGCTCATAACAAATTTTTCTAACTGACCAAATTTTGAAACCATTGACGAAATCCGGGTCACCGCCTATAGTTCCCCATCCTCAGCCAGGAGACCCGTAATCTGCTCCAGCGAATCTTTCATCTGAACGAGTTCGACACCACTGTCCGTCGCGAACTGCTCGCCGGCCTGACGACTTTCACCACCATGGCGTACGTCGTAGTCGTGAACCCGCACATTCTCTCGGAAGCAGGCATGCCCGTGGAAGGTGTGCTGTTCGCGACCTGCATCTCCGCCGCTCTTGCCACCTTGGTGATGGGAATTTGGGCCAATTATCCCATTGCGCTTGCGCCCGGAATGTCCTTGAACGCCTACTTCACATACTCGATCGTGATCGGCCGGGGAGTTCCGTGGCAAACGGCCCTGGGAGTGGTTTTCATTTCTGGAGCGCTCTTTCTTGTCCTCACGCTCACCAATGTCCGCGAATTGATTGTGAATGGCATCCCGGACTGCCTGAAGTACGGCACGGCGGGTGGAATCGGACTGTTCATCGCCTTCATCGGGTTTCGCAACGCCAAGATCATCGTCGCGCACCCTGCCACCTTTGTGGCGCTGGGCAAATTTTCCGATCGCGAAGTCATTTTGGCTGCCGCCGGCCTTCTGCTGATTGCCGGACTGATGGGCCGGGGAGTCGGTGCAGCCATCCTGCTAGGAATCGCGGCGACGGCTCTTGCGGGAATTCCTGCGGGACTGACCCATTGGCCGGACCATCTGTTTTCTCTTCCCCAGCCCGGCGGAACGTTTCTGAAGCTCGACTTGCGGTCCGCAGCCAAATTCGGCCTCGGCGACCTGATCTTCATCTTCTTTTTCGTGGATCTGTTTGACAACGTCGGGACCCTGATTGGGGTCTGCGAGGAAGGCGGCTTCATGCGCGACGGCAAACTCCCCCGCGCCAGCCGTGCCTTGCTTGCCGATGCCCTGGGGACGATCATGGGATCGCTCACCGGCACATCCACGGTGACCAGTTACATCGAGAGTGCCGCGGGCGTGGCGGCAGGCGCACAAACAGGTCTGGGAAACATCCTCATCGCGGCGTGTTTCTTCGCCGCCATGTTTTGCGCACCTATAATCGCCGCAATACCCGCATTCGCCACTGCACCCGCCCTGATCATCGTCGGCAGCCTGATGTGCAAAGCCGTCTCCCGAGTCCGATGGGAAGACTTTACCGATTCCTTCCCGGCGTTTCTGACATTAGTGGCAACCCCGCTTACTTTCAGCATCGCGACGGGCCTTAGCCTCGGCATGATCTCATTCACTTTTCTGAAACTCGTCGCCAACCGCCGACGAGAAGTAAGCCCATTGATCTGGGTTCTTACGGCACTGTTCGTTCTTCGCTATGCCTTCCTGAGCATCCATTAGGAGACGAAGTTCCGTGCTCGGTTCGTGTGCCTAAGCTGCTTCTGTGGGACAAAGCCCTGAAGATTCTTTGGAGATCGGGCCGAGAAATGCCCATAGCATGAGCGAAGAAAGCAGTGGCAGAACTCCGAACCCGATAAATACCGGGATCCAGGAAAAGTGGTCAATTAGCCAGCCCGTAATAAGCGCGAAGATCATGCCGCCGAAACCCGCTCCCATGCTGCCGGTGCCGTAAATCGTCGCCACCACATTCTTGGGGAAGACGTCGGCAGGAAATGCCAGCATGATGGTGCAGCACGCCGTATACCCCAGCATGGAAACTGAGACGAAGGCAATCGATAAGCGAACATCCTGCACCAGCACGGCGGGAATTGCGCTGGTCATGAGCAGAGCGAAAAGCGTCACCCCGCCTTTGCGCGCGGCATTCAGCGATACGCCCCAGCGCAGCAAGCCTCCCGAAACGCCCCCGCCCAAGAGATTTCCGACGCCTGCCACGGCAAAGGGAATCCAGGCGTACCTGCCGATTGACCTCATGCTGAAATGCCTCGCGTTCTTGAGATACTCCGGAATCCAGAAGATGTAGAAATACCAGACCGGGTCGATCAGAATCTTGGACAGCGTGAACACGATGACGAATCGTGTGCGATAGAGCGTCCTGAGGGGAATTTTCGGCGATTTGATTTCGGCCTTCAATTCTTCAGGAGTGTGGTAGATCCATCCCCAAAGTGCAATCCAAAGGTACCCGAGCAGGCCCACGGCCACGAACGCCTGCCGCCAGCCGTAGTGCAGCAGCAGCCATACCACAATCGGCGGAGCCATAATCGCGCCCGCGGCAGAACCGCTGTTAAAGATGCCGGAGGCAAGCGCACGCTCATCCGTGGGGAACCATTCCGCCACCACTTTGACGCTCGCCGGCCAGTTGCCCGCTTCGCCCGCTCCCAGGAGGAATTGAAAGGCTCCCAGCGACCGCGCGCCGCTTGCTAAACCGTTCAACATCCCGGCAGCCGACCACCAGGCCATGGTCAGAGCAAAGCCTAATCTTGTTCCAAGTCGATCGAGAATCGGCCCGGAAATTCCGTTGCCGATCGTATATGCCAGCATGAACGCAAACACCACGTGCGAGTAAGCCTGGTGATCCATTCCGAACTGGTCCATCAGCACCGGCGCGGTTACGGAGAGCGTTTGCCGGTCCAGATAATTGAGCATCGTCGCTGCAAACGCCAGCGCGATCATCAACCATCGAAGAGGACTTTTCATGAGCGAAGGTCCACGCGGACAAGTTCGTAGGGGTGAACTTCGGGAACGGTCAGCTCAATCTGACCATCGGCAACCTTCCAGGGTAGCGTTGCCCCGCTCCACAACAGGGATGCCGAATTCACCGCGCGACCCTCGGGAATTCGCAGGTCGACGACGACGTTGGTGATAGGAAGATACGATTCCTGCACCAGCAGCTTTTTCCAGATGTTCCCGGTATTGGCGAAGAGGTGCAAAAGCAAAACATCGCGAGACGCAGCATACT
>JASHTY010000197.1 GCA_030040315.1 Terriglobia bacterium
CCGTCGTTCCTTCTGTTCGCGCTGATTGCGTGCCTTCTCTATCGCTGCACATCACGCTTTGACTCGCTCCGGCATTTCGTGCTGGTGGCGCTGTCGCTCTTTTTCTATTCCACCTGGAACCCCTGGTACTGCCTGCCCCTTACGATGACGGCCCTTCTGGATTTCAATACCGCCTGGCTGCTGGTGCGTACGGGAAACGCCCGCCTGCGCAGCGTGCTGATCACGACGGACATCATCCTGAATCTCGTGATTCTGGCCCTCTTCAAGTATTTCAACTTCCTGCACGATAATACGGCGCAATTCCTCAGCGTTTTTGGACATACCTTGCCGCCCGCGCCATTCCGCATCGCCTTCATGGTGGGAATCTCGTTCTACACCTTCCAGTCCATGAGCTACGTCATTGATGTCTATCGGGGCGAGCAGGAGCCGGCCCGCGGCTTTATGGAATATTTTGCCTTTGTCTCCTTCTTCCCCACCCTGCTGGCCGGCCCGATCACCCGCGCGCGCGTGCTGCTGACCCAATTGCAGCAGCCGGCAAGCGCGCTGACCGACCAGCAGGGAAGCCGGGCGCTGATGATGATCGCGCGCGGCTTTGTGAAGAAGCTGATTTTCGCCGATTATCTTGCCGTCAATCTGGTCGATCGCGCCTTTGAGCTGCCGCGCATGTTTTCCTCGCTTGAAGTCCTGCTGGCGGTGTACGCCTTCGCGGTGCAGATCTATTGCGATTTCTCCGGCTACAGCGACATTGCCATCGGCGTTGCGCAGCTTCTGGGCTTCACGCTGCCCGATAATTTCAACTCGCCCTACCGCTCCGAATCGATGATTGAATTCTGGCGGCGCTGGCACATCTCGTTTTCGACGTGGTTGCGCGATTACATCTTTTTCGCACTCCCTTCCGCGCGGCGGGCCAAGTGGCGGCTTTACTGGAATACTCTTGTGACCTTCGCCCTGGGCGGAATCTGGCACGGCGCCTCGTGGACATTCTTGGTCTGGGGATTGCTGCACGGCTTCGGCCTGGCCGTAAATCACGCCGCGCAAGCAATCTGGCCGCGGCGGGGAAAGCAAACACCCAGGCGCTTAATCGCACGCATCGGGGGAGTTCTTCTCACTTTCCATTTCGTGTGCCTGACCTGGATTTTCTTCCGCTGCGACTCGTTGGAACAGGTCCGGGAGATTCTTGGGGCCCTTTCTCACTGGAGCACGGACCTGGTCAATATTCCCTGGCCCATACCGGTGCTGATCGGACTGGCGCTGCTCGCGCAGTGGTGGCCGGAAAAATGGGAATCCTGGGCGGAGAACCGCTTTGCGCTCTGGCCCGCCACCGCCCAGGCCGTGGCGCTTTCCGGTGTGGCATTCCTGATTGCCTGGACCAGCCGTGCGGCGGTTTCGCAGTTTATCTACTTCAAGTTTTGAGCGTTGCCGATGAAGCTCTCGAAAACCTGGTCGACCATTTTCGTGTTTGGCCTGCTTGCGGTGTTCCCCTACTTTCTGCCCTCCATGGAACACTTTGAGATCCTCAATTTTCGCCGGGTCTACGCCCCCTTCGCCGCCTGGGGGCCGGATGCGCTTGACCAGATTTTTGTGAAACCGCGACCGGCCAATGCGCCGCCCGTGGTGTCCAGATCCATGCCCACGGTGGCTGCGGAGACGGTGGATGAGCCAAGCTCGAATTCGCTTCTCACCGGCGATTACGTCGGGAAAAACTGGCCGGTGCAGGATGAGGCGAAGGGAATCATCGGCATGTCGACCGACCAGGTCTCCATTCAGGATTTCGGGTGCGCCATGGGGCACTTTTATGCGGCGCTGCTTCGTACCTCCGAAAAGCAGCCCGGCGCCATCACCCGCATTTGCCATTTCGGCGACTCGCCGATCAGCGGCGACCTGATATCCGGCGCCGCCCGCACTCTGCTGCAAGACCAATTCGGGGATTCCGGCCACGGCTTTATCTTCATTGCCAAGCCCTGGGACTTTTACTATCACGAGGGCATTCACATGGAAGGCAAGGGATGGCGGGTGAATTCTCCCGTGTTGCCCGGAGGGGGAGGCGGGTCCTTCGGCCTGGGCGGCGCGAGTTTTGCGGCGCGATCCCCTGAGGCTTATTCACGCATTCGCACGACCGCAAAAGGCGAGGGCTCAGCGGTCGGCCGCTACGACATTTTCTATCGAGCCCAACCACACGGCGGGTCTTTCACCGTTTATGTTGACAAAGATCCCGCCCGCGATTTTTCCACCGCGTCGGAAACGCGCCAATCGGCGATGGTGTCGATCGCCGTAAAGGATGGCGGGCATACGCTCAGAATTTCGCCCCAGGGTGACGGCCAGGTGATTCTCTACGGCGTTGCGCTCGAACGCGACAATCCTGGAGTGGTATACGACACACTCGGATTGCTGGGCGGAACGGTCCGCCACATGACCTTCTTCCACGAAGATTGGATCCAGGATTTGCAGTACCGCAAGCCGGACCTGGTGATCCTTAACTTTGGAACAAATGAAAGCAATTACGGGTACCTTCCCTACGCGGAATATCTGCACGGCTATTCGCTGGTGATTCATCGCATCCGGGAGGCGCTCCCAGAGGCCTCAATCCTGATTATGGCCCCCATGGACCGCGGCGCGCGTGATGATGACGGCGATATCGTGACGATCCCCAGCATCCCCATTCTCGTTGCCGCGCAGCAGAGTATCGCGCGGGCGGAGGGCGTCGCTTTCTTCAACACCTTTGCGGCCATGGGAGGCATGGGCACGATGGCGCGCTGGTATGACAGCCAGCCGCGCCTGGTGACCGGCGACTTCACCCACCCCTCCTACACCGGCGCGGCGCAATTGGGCTCGCTGCTTGCGAACGCCCTACTCAAGGGCTTCGAAGATTACAAGAAGAACGCGGGGGGCGCCCCCTGTGTGCCGCCCAGCGAGGTCGCCAAGACCACGGCCGCAAGTGATCAATAGCCGACTGCGGCACCGCCATCCTGGCCGCGTCAGGCTCATGGGCTGGTCCGATTTGCGGTCCGATCTGATCGGACCATCGGACTCCCGAAATCGGAGAAGCCCGTGCCACGGCCCCATCTGGTCAGCAATCTTCCTGTTGACTTCCTACATATATTCAGATACTCTCCTGTCGAAACCCAAGAGGAGACTGTTGATGCCTCAGCCCCGGGAAGACATTCTGCGCGGAACGCTTGACCTGCTGGTTCTGAAGACGCTCGAAACGCTGGGGCCGCTGCACGGTTACGGCATCGCGCGCAGGATCGAGCAAGTTTCGCGCGACCTGCTGCACCTCAATCAGGGCACGCTCTATCCCGCCCTCCTGAGGCTCGAACAGCGCGGCTGGATCAATTCCCACTGGGGAACCTCGGACAACCGCCGTCGCGCGCGCTTCTATTCGCTCACCAAACTCGGCAGGCGGCAACTCGGCCGCGAGACCGAAAGCTGGCAGCTCATGGCGGGCGTGATTGGGCGCGTACTCGAAGGTGCGAAGGGGTGACCGGCGTGTCGGCCGATGGGAGCGACAAGCGATGACCTGGCTGCGAACGGTAATTTCACGGGTGACGGGTCTCTTCCGCAAACGCCGCGTGCACGATGAGCTTGACGATGAGCTGCGCGCGCATATCGAGATGCAGACGGAGCAGAACATTCGTGAGGGCATGACGCCGCCGGAGGCACGCTACGCCGCGCTCCGCAGCTTCGGCGGGGTCGAGCAGGCGAAACAAACTTGCCGCGAGGAATGGGGGCTTCCCATGGTCGAAACACTGGCACAGGACTTGCGCTCGGGCTTCCGGCAGTTGGTTCGCAATCCGATGTTCACGGTAGTTGCCGCGGCAACTCTGGCGCTCGGCATCGGCGCCAACACGGCGATCTTCAGCGCGGTCTACTCTGTCCTGCTGAAACCCCTTCCCTACGTGAATTCCGGCCAACTGGTGCGGATTTTTGAGGCCAATGATCGGGCAGGAATCGGCGGAGATGGCTGTTCCTACCAGGAGTTCCAGGAGTGGAGGAGACAGAGTCACGCCTTTAGCGGCATGGCGGCAGTTTCAGCGCACGAGCTCACTCTTACAGGGCGCGGCGACCCGACCGTCGTTCGCGTGGGTGACGTAACATCGGATTTTTTCACAATTTTGGGAGTCCAGCCGGTGGCAGGGCGAGGGTTTCTTCCGCAGGATGACGTGCCCGGCGGCGAGCCGGTGACGGTAATCAGTGACGAATTGTGGCGCGGCCGGTTCGGCGCCGATCCGGCACTGATCGGAAA
>JASHTY010000198.1 GCA_030040315.1 Terriglobia bacterium
GAAAGGGGCTACGCGTCGCTGGACGCCGTTGCGGACGCTTTTGACGTCGTGGTGATTTTCCGCCGCCCGGAATTTGTGCCGGAGATTGTGGAAGCGGCCATTCGCAAGGGCGCGAAGGTGGTGTGGATGCAGGAAGGCGTGATTAACGAACAGGCCGCCGCGCGCGCCCGCGCCGCCGGCCTCCAGGTGGTCATGGACCATTGCATTCTGAAGGAGTACGCGAAGCGGTTCGTGGCGCAGCGGACTTAGAAGCACAGTCTGCGAAAACAACTGCGGTAATCTTCACTTGCCGGCCGCGTACTTTTTCTTCCACTCCTCGATTGCGCGCATCGTCTCCTTGCATTTTCTCTCCAAGCCCTCATCCGTGGGCCGGTAGTACTGCCGGTCTTTCAGATTGTCGGGCAGGCATTGCATGTTGGTGAGCTTGTCATCGGTGTCGTGGGCGTATTGATAGCCCTTGCCGTAACCAAGGTTTGCCATCAGGCCAGTGACGGCGTTGCGCAGGTGGAAGGGTACGGGTTCGGCCATGGTTTTCTGCGCATCGCGCACCACCTCGCCATAGCCGGCATAGAGCGCGTTGGATTTCGGCGAAAGCGCGAGGTAAACCGCCGCCTCGGCGAGCGCCAGATTCCCCTCCGGCATTCCCAGAAAGTGGACGGCCTGCATCGCCGCGACGGTCACGCTCAGGGCGTTGGGGTCAGCCATGCCGATGTCCTCAGAAGCCTCGCGAATCAGCCGGCGGGCGATGTAGAGCGGGTCTTCTCCCGCTTCCAACATGCGGCCCAGCCAGTAAAGCGCCGCGCTGGCGTCCGAATTGCGAATGGACTTGTGAAGGGCGGAAATCAGATTGTAGTGTTCCTCGCCCGCCTTGTCGTAGAGCAGGACTTTGCGCTGAATAGCGTCCTCAACCAGCGCCTCGGTAATCATGGCGCGGCCCTCGGCATCGCGCGGGGCGGCGGTGGCAGCGGTTTCGAGGGTATTAAACGCCGAGCGTGCGTCGCCATTTGAGAAGACGGCGATTTGGCGAAGCAGGTCGTCGGTGATTTCAATTTGCCGGCCGCCGAGCCCGCGCTTCGCGTCGCCCAGGGCGCGGCGCAAGAGCGTCTGCACTTCATCGGTCGAGAGTGCGGAGAGCATGTAAACCTTGGCACGCGAAAGTAGCGCGGCGTTGACTTCGAATGATGGATTCTCCGTCGTCGCGCCGATTAGAATGATGTCACCGCGCTCCACGTAGGGCAGAAAAGCGTCCTGCTGGGCCTTGTTGAAGCGATGGATTTCGTCGATAAAGAGAACGGTACGGTGGCCGTAGTGGCGCGACTTCTCTGCTGCCGCCATCACTTCCTTGATTTCCTTGATGCCGGAAAGCACGGCGCTGAAGCGCACGAAGTCGCTGCGCGTTTTGCGGGCGATGATGGTGGCAAGTGTAGTTTTGCCCGAGCCCGGCGGCCCCCAGAGAATCATTGAACCCAACTCATCGCGCTCGATTTGCCGGCGAAGCGACTTTCCCGGACCCAAAATGTGGAGTTGCCCAACGAACTCCTCAATGGTTTCGGGGCGCATGCGATCGGCAAGAGGTGAGGCGGTGGCGCCTGTTTTGTCGCCTGTAATGTGGTCCGCGGAGGGTGGTTCGAAGAGGCTCATAGCAGTACGGCGATGTGTTCGTTAGTACCGGAATCCTCTCTGGCGGGCCGCTTCATAAAGGAAAATGCTCGCTGCCGTCGCGGCGTTGATGGAATCCACTTCCTTGCGAATAGGTATGCTCAAAAGCTGGCTGGCGTGGCGGGCGATTTCATCGGGCAGGCCGCTGGCTTCGCGCCCGACGAGAATGGCAATGGGCCCGCGCAGGTCGGCTCCGGTCAGAGACGCCGGGCTGTTGCGCTCGGCGGCCAAAATGCGGACGCGCCGGCTCAAGTCGGGCAGTACCGCTTGCGGATCAAGGCCGCAAACCAGCGGAATGTGAAAGATGGCTCCGGCTGAAGAGCGAACAGCCTTGGGATTGAACGGGCTCACCGTTTCCTGCAAAGTCAGGAACGCCGTGGCGGAGAAGGCCAGAGCGGTGCGCATCATCGTGCCCAGGTTCCCCGGATCTTGCAGGTGACAGGCGACCACCAGCAGGGGGTTTCTGGCCGTGACGACTTGTTCCAAATCGTAACCGGGAAGTTCGACGAGAGCGGCAATTCCCTGCGGCGAAGGCGTTTGCGCGACGCTCGCAAAGAGCCGGTCGGAAACCCGCGTCGTTTCTGCCTCCGCGGGCACGCGGCGAAGAAGCTCAGCAAACTTTTCTGCCGCGCCGGTGGTCACGAGCACGCTATGAATTTTTGCGCGCGGACTGGCCTTCAGCGCTTCCTCGATGAGGAATGGCCCCTCTACGGCGAGCCAACCCTCCCTGGTTGTCCCTTCGGCCAGCGCGCGGCGGAAGACCTTTAATAAGGCGTTGGCAGGACTCGAAATTTCCCGCTTACCTGTGGAGCTCATGATGTGACCTTGACGAATCTATCGACTGCGACCACAGCTTAACGCCACGCCCGGTTGAAGTCGAGGCCCGAAGCCAGTCGCTCTGGCGCCGCAAATTACGGGCGCGCCTGTGATAGAATCGCGCCGCTTTCACGCGGTCGTAATTTCAAAGGAGGCTTCCATGAGACGGCTGGGATTACTGGTTGTCTTATTCTGTCTTGCACCACCCGCGCACGCTCAGCAACTGAGCGGGCTGCTCTCGAATCTGACCCGGCCGCAGGATTACCTTTTGAAGCGCTCGGGAAGCTGGGATCGCACGGGCGCCAACGACGACTCTCGGCGGATTGCTCCCGGCGAAACGCTCACGGTGCTGGAGGATTCCGGTCCCGGCGTCATCACTCACGTGTGGTTTACCATCGCCAGCGGCGAAAAGGACCACCTGAAAAAGCTGGTGCTTCGAATGTACTGGGATGATGAACCCACGCCCAGCGTCGAAGCGCCCATCGGCGACTTTTTCGGCCTGGGTTTGGGCGAGTACTTCACCTATCAATCGCTGCCGCTCGCAGTGAGCTCCGTCAAGGCGCTAAATTCTTTTTTCCCCATGCCGTTTCGCAAATCCGCCAAAATCACCGTGACCAACGAGGGCTCAAAGCCCGTGGGAGCCTGCTATTTCAACATCGAATATCGCATTTACTCGAAACCGCTGCCGGCCGACACGCTCTATTTTCACGCCCAATACCGGCAGGCCACCCCCAATCATGGCTGGACGAGCGATTGGCAGAGCAATGGCGAGCCGAAGATCGAGGGCAAACCTAACCTGACGGGTGAAGGGAACTATGTTTGGCTGGAAGCGACGGGCCGCGGTCACTATGTGGGAGAGACAATGTCCGTCCTTCAAAACCAGGACGAGTGGTGGGGTGAGGGCGACGACATGTTCTTCATCGACGGTGATAAAGTCCCCACAATTGAGGGCACGGGTTCAGAGGATTATTTCCTTGGTGCCTGGGATTTCGGGGGCAAGCCATTTTCCTACGAACTCTTTGGTGCGCCGGTGGTCGGCGAGGAGAAAGCGGGCAGTCGATCGTCGGTCTACCGATTCCATCTCGATTCGCCCATCCCCTTCACCAAGTCGATTCGCGCCACCATCGAGCACGGACACGCGAATCATCGTTCGGACAGCTTTTTTTCCGTGGCTTATTGGTACCAAACCGAGCCGCACGCGCCATTCCCACCTTTGCCGCCTGTGGAGGATCGCATACCCAAACTTTACTGCGTGGGCGGGCCAGGAAATGCGGCATGCAAGTGATTTGGTAATTTGCCCGCCGGCAGGTGTGCAGAATGATCAAGGCAGGGGATTAGCCTGCCACTCTGTGTCGCTTAGGGCCCTGAATCACATTTTGGATTTGGCGTCCTGAGGCAAGCCGATCAATGTTTGCGGCAATGAACCTGAAGCGATTATCACGCGTCCCCTTCATCCAACCGGAAACGTGCGGCGTCATAATGATGTTTTCGAGCTTGTGAAAAGGAAAGTTCGACGGAGAGAAGGAGCGTTTTTCCTTCGGATACCGGTACCAAACATCGATAGCGGCGCCCCGAATGCGGCGGGTCCTCAGCGCGTGAAAGAGGGCTTCCTCCTGCACGACGGCTCCGCGCGCCACGTTGATCAGGCAAGCTGTGCGCTTCATCCAACTGAATTCACGGACCCCAATCAGGCCGCGGGTAGCGTCTGTGAGCGGGCAGGCAAGCACAACATAGTCCGAAGCCATCAGCAATTCGCGAAGGGCTGAGGGTCCTTTATACCAGTCGATGTGCCGTGGCTTGCGCGCCGGCGGATGAGCGCTGATCACCCTGAGTTTCATTCCAAACGCCCGGGCTCGCACCGCCAGTTCTTTTCCGATGTGCCCATAGCCGATCAGCCCCAGGGTGTTGCCCTGAATTTCCGGCACGGGCGGCGCGCCCCAAATCCAACTTCCCAGCCAGGAGCCTCGACGAAAGTTCGCATCCATATTCAACAGGTCGCGGCTGAGTGCCAGAATCATCATCATGGCGTATTCGCTGATGGCGGGACCATGGAAGTAAGCGTTGGCGACAGTTGTTTGTTTCGAAAGCGCGCTGAGGCATATCGCGTCAAGCCCCGCGCCTGTAACGTGCAGGAGTTTAAGCCTCTGCGCTGCGGGAGCCATTGCCTCCGCGAACGAACTCGCAACCAACACGTCCGCGCCTGCCAATTCCCTCGGAGGCGCCGTCAGGCGCGAGGGATCGGGCACCAGAGTTATGCGGCAGGGGCTTTTCAAATGCGCCTGCAGGAGCGCGCGCCCTTCCGCAGCCTGCTGCCCCCAGAGAACGATGTTGAGCGGAGGATGTTTCGTCCTTTTGGGCAATCTTCAAACTCCCTTGGGCCCACAGTCTACTTCGCCCCAGCAAGTGACTTTCGCCCTGCGCAAACAAGCATAAACTTCTCAGCGGACCATTGCCTGTCAATGTTACAACTCTTTACGGTATTTAGGCCGTTCTTCCTGGCCAGGTTGATAACAGTTTGGCGGTTCAGATCGGGAACAATCTCGGAGTTGGCCTTCGGGCATGCGATCCAGAGAGCACCATGCTCTGCCAGCCAGGATTTCAACGTAGGGAGCTCCGCGGCAAGCTCGACGCGGGACCGCGCAAAATGCAGTACTAAATCCTGCAAACCACTGGGCCGCCTGAAACTCCATTGGACCCCGGGAATATGATGACCCTGGACCCAACCTGAGCACTGACCGATAGGCCAACTCATAGCGTTTGCGAGGATTTTTCGCTTCTCCTCTTCCGGTAGATTACGTATCAACTGGCGGGCTTGATTTAGCGCCCGCAACAGTGCGACTCGCGGAAGTTGCTTATAGGTGGTATATACGCCGAAATCCAGAACTGCCATTTTGTTAGAAAGCCCCGCGACGGTCACATTGAAGCCCTCCTTGATTCCGAGCTTCTCAGCCAGCGTGAGTTTCCTGAGGCGCGTCATGGACCTCCAGGAGTCTCTGTCCGGACAGCATATCTGGAGATGGCGCTTCGACTGACTACGCCGGGCAGGCTTGATAAGATGTGCGAACGATTGCAAAAGATACGAAAACCGAGCTGGTTTGACCCAAAGCGCGCGAAAAGCCTCCGAGTCATTGCGAGCCTGCGGTGCAGTCCGCTGTTTTGCGGCAGTCCCTTGACGCCCGCGAAATTCCTCGTCACTATAGTGGGGAGCAGCAAATGGGCCTGTAGCTCAGTTGGGAGAGCACATGGTTTGCAACCATGGGGTCGGGGGTTCGAACCCCCCCAGGTCCACCAGGCAATTCAAATTGCTCCGGCATCAAACTCGCAGTTCATCCGCGTCTCGTGGCGCCGGCCGTGATTTCCTGGAGCAAGGGCTCAGCATCAAGCGGTATTTGTCCCAACCCGTTTGATGGGCCGCTGCCGCCGGCGCATATTGACGATCTTCCTCTTTATCCGCCATGCCGATTGAATCGCACAGGTCCGGGATCGTGCTCCCCCTTGTTTGCGCCTTCGTCGCGAGTGCACTGGTAGGCCTGAACCGCAGCGAACACGGCCATGCGCCGGGCCTGCGGACGTCGATCCTGGTTTGTCTGGCCGCCTCCGCGCATGTCGCGGTGTGATCGGGCTTGAGTGGTCGCCCAAATCTCCCACCTAACTCTACGAGCTCTCGCCCGCAATCCAATTGGGCTTGCGCATTTCGTGCGGCCCGGTGAAATGGTGGAGCGCAAAGAGCGCCACGATAACGGCTCCAATGCTGTAACCGGTGCGCGCGTTGGGAGGCATAATCATGATGAAGCAGATAAAGATCGTCCAGGCGAGAGCAAGAATGTTGACCAAATTGCTTTGACGGCCAAGGTTCCAGGGGCCGCGCTTCGAGAGCCACTGCGATTTTTTTCTCCAGCCCAGGAAAATGGGAATTGAGTAGGCAAGGTAGCAACCTACGACGCTGAGCGAAGTCACGACTGCGACCGATCCGCTGTAAACCATGGCCGCAAAGGCCAGTCCGGTTACCAGCCAGATGGCTGCGGCGGGCGTGCGATGCCGGTGATTCGTCTTTCCCCACAGTGCCGCGAGGGGCAGGCCTTTGTCGCGCGCGAGTGCGAAGATCACACGCGAGCCCGAAGTGATGGTGGAGAGTCCGCAGAACCACATTGCCGCAACCGCCAGGAGCAAAACGGCCCGCCCAGCGCGCTCGCCCAGAGTTGAAACCACAATCGCCAACACGGCGGGAAGAGAATTGCCGGCCGAATCCGTGGAGTTCATTACGCTGCTCAGTCCGGGGATTGCCCACGTAAGCCCCATCACCAGGATGTAGCCGAAGATCGCGGAGACCGCCACGCCCATGACGATTCCCCAGGGCGCGCGGCGCCGCGGGTCGACGGTTTCCTCCGACACTTGGGCGGGACCGTCGTACCCCGTGTACACCCACTGGGCCTGCAGCATGCCCAGCACGAAGAGCCAAAGGTAAGGCGCATGAATCGGGCTGGTGGTCTCACGGCTGAGTAGAAAACTGAGCGGCTGCTTGGGTGCAAAAATCACCAGCGCGCCCACCAGCACCACCACTCCCAGGATGTGTATGGTTACGCTCAGGTCGCTAAGCCACGCCACCCAGCGGATTCCGTAATGATTGATCAGGGCGTGCGAAAGCAGAATCAGTCCGTAGGTCAGCAGAAGTGCGAATCGCGACGAGCCCATTCCCAGAATCGGGACGAGATACGTCGCGCAGCCATAGTCGATGCCCGCCGCCGCCGTCACCAGGCCCACGGTGTTGAACCATGCGGTGAACCACGCCCAGGTGGGCCCGCCCAGTTCCGCCGACCAGTGGTATGTGCCTCCGGAAGTTGGGATGGCGGAGCAAAGTTCGCCCATGCTCATCGCCACCAGCAGCGAGCCGAGAGAGACAATGGGCCAGCCGAGCGTCATTTCCAAAGGGCCGCCCATGCGCAGACCGTAGTCGTAGAGCGTGAAAACGCCGGTGATGATGGAAATGATGGTGAACGAAATGGCGAACGTGGAAAAGCCGCCCATGCTGCGCAGCAATTCCTGCGCGTAGCCGAAGCGCTCAAGTTCGCGGGCATCACGCTGGGCCTGCGCTTCTTCGCTGTGACCGGAGTAAGTCAAATTGGCGGTCCGTTCCCTCGGGGTAACCCGCAACGCAGTAACTGCTACCGCGTCATTCAGAGACGTCCAGGTGCCTGAGCAAACTGCCAGAATGAAGTCCTCTGGAGGTTTATACCCATGCGCCACAATATAGTGGAAGATCATGCCGGGCGCGGAATAAACCCGACCGTCTTCGCCAGTAACCTGGATTTCCGCATCGCCGAGCAGAATGACACGTCCATCAAGCTCCAGGGGGATCCCAAGTTTCCGCTCGCGGCAAAATTGGCAACTGTGAAATCCTCGGGTTTGCCGAATCCTGTGGCGGTAAAGCCTAAGAAGTTTTTTTAAGAATATCGAGTCGGTGGCGCCGATTGAAAAGGGGGCGGATTTATCCAGCCACCCCACCTTTACAACTTTGCCCACCAAGTCGCCATCTGCGAAATAAGCCATACGCACTTTGGGTTACCCAATGCCGCCCACTAAGTTAATTATGAGTTCCTCCTCTTCAGCGATTCCAGTTCCTCCAGCGTGCGCGGCCAATCTTGTTTCATCAATCGGGAAAGCCCGCGGTCAGCGAGCAGTTTGCCTCCGGTCTGGCACTTGGGGCAGTAATTGGTTTCGTTGCTAGGGTAGCGGATGCGCTGGACTTTGGTTCCGCAGCGCGGGCAAGGCTGGCCGTATTTTCCGTGCACAGCCATGGCCGGGCGGAACGCCGTGACGTTTTCAGGAAAATCTCCGTCGGCTTCGGCGCGCAGGCGGTCGGTCCACTCGATCAGAGCGCTTCGGGTGGCATCGTACAGGCGCGTGATTTCCTCGCGACTCATTTTTTGCGTCAGGCCGACGGGTGAAAGCCGCGCGCGGTGCAGGATTTCGTCCGAATAGGCGTTGCCGATGCCACTAAACAGTCGAGGATCGGTCAGGGCGCGCTTCAGAGTGTGATTGGCGGATGTGAGGCGGGCGGCGAAGGCATCAAGATCGGCGCTCAGAACTTCGATGCCGCCGGGGTCGAGTTCCGCCAGGCCCTCCGCACCGTGCACGATGTGGATGGACGCGCGGCGCTGCGAACCCGCTTCGGTAAGCACCAAAGAGCCGTGCGGAAAATCCAGCGCGGCCAGGTTGCGCTTGGGCGAAATCTTTGCGCCGCGTTTCGCCCAGTGCAGCCGCCCGGCAATCATCAGGTGCAGCACCAGCCACAGGTCGCCCTCCAGGCCGATGGCGATGCGCTTGCCCACGCGCCGCAATTCGCGAACCTGTTTTCCTTCCACGGCCTCAAGCGGCGGAGTGGCCGTGCGCAGCAGAAATGGCCCGGCGATTCGCACGCGTTCGAGTATCTGATTCAGGATCCGCGCCTGAAGAGCTTCAATGTAAACCGTAATGTCGGGAAGTTCCGGCACGGTTTGCCATCTTGACACGCGCGCCGAGGGGCGTAAAGCCCCGTCGTTTCTATCGGCGGTCGTAGACCGTCGTCTACAACGCGCCCCTCTGGCGCAAGGCCATAGGCGGCGGTATAATCCCGCCTCGCAGGTTGTTCAGGCGGTCTGACAAAATCGACGGAGAGGAGATGGTATGAGGAAAATTGCAATTGCAGTGCTGGGAGTTTTGCTGACAGGGTGTCTTGCAACCGTGGCGTGGGCGCAGGGCGATCGAGGGACTTCAAGCATCACCGTCAAAGGGAAAGCGGTTTCGGTGGACTACGGCCGGCCTTCGCTGAAGGGCCGCAGCACGGACGATTTGCTCGGTCAGTTGCCCGCGGGCGGGTTCTGGCGGTTGGGCAACAATACTTCCACGACTTTCAAAACGGACGCCAATCTGAATTTCGGCGGCGTCGACGTGCCGGCGGGTGAATACAGCATCTGGATGCAGAAGCAAGATGATGGCTCGTGGAAGCTGGTGTTCAACAAGCAGCATGGGCAGTGGGGTACTCAGCACGACAAGTCGCAGGACTTCGCGTCGGTGCCGATGGAAGGCTCGAAGGCGCCGGAATCTGTGGATCTGGTGACGATCACGCTTTCCAAGATGGGCGGCGGGGGCAGTCTGAAAGTTCAATGGGGCACTCTGGTGGAGAGCGCGTCGTTCAAAGGGGCGTAACCTCTGAACGTTTAGTGTCCAAAGCGCGGGGTCTGAAGCCGCCGGGTGTTGGACCCTGCGCAGACTCCCTCGCCACGTTGCCGTGCCCGCAACGATGGACCTCCTTCCAATCTGTAATGCCTTATAGGATGAAAAGTGAATGAGGTTAATAAGGAGTTGCGGAAAGAACTTCAGGAAATGCGCGACGAGGACCGCCGCGTGCGGCAGGAGCTGATGGATGCCGGCCAACTCGGAGGCCCCTACGTCCCCCGCATGGAGGCTGTGCACACGCGCAACGCGGCCCGCCTGCGCGAACTAATTGCCATCCATGGGTGGCCGGGGGAAGACATCGCGGGAAAAGACGGGGCGGAGGCCGCATGGCTGATCGTCCAGCACGCTGTGGGAGAACCGGACCTTCAGCGCAGCGCTCTGCGCCTGATGCAAGCCTGCGCCGCTGCCCAACGCATTCCGGCATGGCATGCGGCATACCTGGAAGACCGTATCGCGATGCATGAGGGCAGAGCACAGCGCTATGGCTCGCAGTGGTTAGACGATCCAGTGGACGGACGAACCCGGCCGTGGAAGCTGGCGGAGCCTGAATTTGTTAACCAACGGCGCGTTGAAGTGGGGTTGGGGCCCTTGCCGCCCATTCCCGAGCACGGGCCGGAATTGCCTCCGGATAAACAGCAGGAAATTCGCGACGATCAGAAATGGTGGGAGAACTGGCTCGCAAGCAAGGGGTGGCGACGCCACGAAAAGTAGTTCGCGCATCGTTTCAACTGTGGCATGGGCTTCCAGCCCAGGCTCCCGCCCAGGCGGGGCCTGATGGCCGTGCTTCAATCTAGTGCAGTGCGCCAATGGTACTGCGACATTTGATTTTCGACCCAGGCGCTACATCTTGCGTTATCCCTGGCGCACTACATTAGTAGACCCGAATCTCGTCGATATCGAGCTGAAAGTTTCCTGGCGGGCCGTCAACCCGAAATTCCAGAACCCAGGAACTCTTGCGACTGGTTAAGCCGGCGCCCAGGCCTGCGGCGGGAATTCGAATGCTTTGCCAATCCGCATCGGGAATGAAACTCAGGGAGGGAGCCGGCTGCGATGGGTCGGGCGGCGTCAGCTTCGCCTGATATAACCGGCTGTCGCCTCGCGCTTCGAATTGAAGGCCGCGTAAGGTTGGCATGCTATCGGGGAGAGTGAACGGGTAGCGCGCGCTCACGTATCCTGTGCCGGACCCGAGATCGGTTTCCACATGCCCTTTGAAGCGCAGCGCATGCCCCGTGCCACCGGCTCCCGGTGAGA
>JASHTY010000199.1 GCA_030040315.1 Terriglobia bacterium
GCGTCGATTTGAGTTCGTTCTCCAACCAGCAGCGCATTCACCTTCTCTATCGCCTGAACATGGAACCCTGTCCGTGCAAATGCAACGTCAGTGTCGCTGCCTGCCGGATGAGTCATCCGAATTGCCCTTTGTGCCAGGAGTTGGTAAGGAAAATGATCGCGGACGAGAAGGCAGCGGCTGAAACTCAAAAATAGAAATTCCACCGATTCCATCCATATCGAATTCCAAATTTCGCAGATTGCTCCTGAGCGCTCCCATCGATGAGAGTGGCCGTCATCTCCGACACTCACGGATATTTTGATCCTCAGCTCCCGGAATTGCTGCGCGGTGTTGACGAGATTCTTCACGCTGGGGATGTGGGAACCGTGGCTGTGCTTGACCAGCTTGGTGCGATTGCTCCAACTCAGGCGGTGCGGGGGAACGTTGATTCGGCGTCGCTGGGCCTTCCCCCGACGCTGACGATGCGCGTGGGGGGCTTTGGAATATTCATGGTGCACGAGCTTCCCAAGCCGCAATCGGCGTTGCAGGAATGGGCTGGGGCAAATCCGCTCGAAGGGAAAACGCTGGATCGCTGCCGCCGGTTCCTGGCGGATTTCCCGGAGGCCTGCCGGGTGGTGATATTCGGTCACAGCCACGAGCCCTGCGCCATCACGCTGGGCGGAATTCTCTTCTTTAATCCCGGGAGTGCCGGAAAAAAACGCTTTTCCCTGCCCCGTTGTTTTGGGATGCTTGAAATCTCCGCGCAGGGCGTGCGCGCGACTTTTCAAGGTCTCGAAAGGTATAATGAGGACTTGCCGGCAGGCTCGTGGCTTCCTGCCGGAGGAGCGAGAGAATGGGAAAACTCCTGAAAATCCTGAAAAGCACCACTGAAGTAATCACCACCGTGGGAGCGGTGCTCGCCGCGGCAATTGTGGTGGTTGAAACCTACCAGACTCTGCGCAAGAAAATGGACGCCATTAAGTAGCCTGCCAGCAATTAACCTGATTGACCGGCGAGTGGAGTTTAGCTCGCAGAAAACCGCTTCCGTCGCGCGCCGGCGTTAATTCCCCTGAGACAAACCGTGACCTTCCGAAGAGCGCAGGCGATCTGCCGCCTGGCGAAGCCTGCTGACGACGCGGTTGCGGCCAAGCACCAGCATGACGTCAAATAATCCCGGCGCCACCCCCTGGCCGGTCAGGGCCACGCGCGCGGCATTGATCAGCACTCCGGCTTTCACTCCCTTTTCTTCCGCCAAAGTTCGCAAAGTCCTTTCCGTGCCGGCCAAGTCGAACGGCTCGGTCGCTGCCATGCGGCCAGCGAGTTCATCCAGCAGTATGGCAACAGCCGCGTCCTTCCAATATTTCTTCACGGCCTCTGGATCAAAGGCGAAGTCATCGGTGAAGAATGCGCGGAAGGCTCCGGGAAAGTCCTTGAGCGTGCGCGCCCGCGACTGCAAAAGAAAAACCGTTTGCCTGAGCTTTTCTTCCGTCTGCTCACCGTCTTTGAAACCCATCGCCAGCCCCGCACCCGACAATTCCTGCTTCACCAGAGGCAGAAGCCGCTCCACGGGAAGACTGCGCAGGTATTCACTATTCATCCACGCGAGTTTTTCCAGGTCGAAAACGGCATTGGACTTGGAGACGGCCGCGAGATCGAAGCTGCGAATCATCTCCTCAATGGCGACGATTTCCTTCTGGCCGCGAGGCGTCCAGCCGAGCAGGGCAAGGAAATTCACCAGCGCTTCCGGCAAAACCCCCTGCTCGCGATACGCGCCCACTGAAGTCGCTCCATGTCGTTTCGAGAGGCGCTGCTTGTCCGGACCAAGTATGAGCGGCAAGTGCGCAAAGATCGGGGTAGGAGCTTCAAGCGCCTGATACATTAAAATCTGCTTGGGCGTATTGGAAATGTGGTCGGCGCCGCGAATTACATGGGTGATGCGCAAATCAAGATCATCGGCCACGACTCCCAGGTGGTAAGTGGGGTGGCCGTCCGAGCGCAGCAGGACAAAATCCTCAAGATCGCGGTGATCGACTTCAATGTGGCCGAAAACGATGTCCTCAAACGTGGTCACGCCGGAATCGGGAACGCGAAAGCGAACCGCGGCGAGCTTGCCCTCGGCGCGCAAACGCTCGCGGTCGGCTTCTGTCAACGCGCGACACGTGCCATCGTACTTCCAGGGCCTTCGCTCGGATTCCGCCTTGGCGCGTTTCGTCTGAAGCTCCGCAGGCGTGCAAAAGCATGGGTAGGCACGCCCTGCGCGCTCGAGATTCAGAGCCATCGCGCGATAGCGGTCGAGGCGCTCCGATTGATAGATGGGCCCTTCGTCCCACTTGAGCCCCAGCCATTCCAGGCTCTCCAAAATGGCCGTAGTCAGCTCGGGTTTTGAGCGATCCACATCGGTATCCTCGATGCGCAGGATCATCAGGCCGCCCGCGTGCCGGGCAAAAAGCCAGTTGTAGAGGGCAGTCCGCGCCCCGCCCACGTGAAGGTAGCCCGTGGGAGAAGGGGCAAAGCGAACGCGAATGTCACTCACCATCTTGTTTGGGAATAAGAAAGTCCCTGGTTAAATACGCTTCGGCACTCACCGGCACTCAGCGGAGACGGGGAACTCTCAAGGCTTGCCTGGAGGCGCGGCTTTGGGCTTGGCCGGGGCAGCAGAGGGTAACTCAGAAAAATACTTTCCCAGAACCGATCCCACGGTTCCCAGTTGAGCCAGGTCGGCCTGTGTAAAGTCCGGGCCGACCGGCTCGCCCGGCCGCGCTTTGCGGCTGATCTGGATGCATCCCACAACCTTTCCATCCACGACCATGGGCGAACTGATGATTTTTTGAATGGGAACGGCCTTTTCCTGCTCGGAAAGGTCGACGGCTTCAAAGACCGTGGCATGTTTGTAAGTTGGGAAATTATTCACGATCTCCCCGCGCTTGTCACGAATGGTCTTGGCGGCCAGGGAGTGAGTCGTGGTAATGGGAATGGCTCCAACCACAGCCAACTTGACGGGAAAAATGAAACTCAGCACGCGGGCATCCGGCGCGAGCCGCAGAATGGCCACTTCCTCTTTCTTCGCCTTGAATCCGTTGGAGATTTGCGCTGCCAGACGATTCAGATCCTGCTCCGAGGGAGGCGCATTGGTTTTCCGCATCTCGTCAACGATCTTGGCAACGACCAAAACCAAATCCATTTCTGCCATTACTCTTCACTCCGTTGTTGAGCTTCCAGGATTTCTGCTAATTATACCCAAGGTGGCGACAGCAAGCAACGATGCATTGTATCGTATTGGAGATTCCCGGCCATCCGCACCAAAATTTATCGGACAAAAATGCGCAAAAGTTTAGGTTTGACAAAACCTTTCATGCATCCTGATAATCATTGGCTCCTGACATATGTCGCGACAAAGTCATGGTCATGCGCTCGCATGTGCGCTCCTGGCGTTATGCGCAGTACCGGCGCAACCTTCCTACGCGCAATCACCCGCCAACGCCGGCCAAATCGCGGCCCGGACGCTGAGCCACGCCATCATCATTGATACCCACGCCGACACGCCGCAGGCGTTGCTGGACGCAAACTACGACCTCGCGAGCCCCGACAGCCCTTACATGATCAGCATCCCCAAGATGCGCACAGGCCACATGGGCGCCGAGTTCTTTTCCATCTGGGTGGATGTAGCCTGGCCTCAGCAGGATCTGATCCATCGCGCCCTTGATTTGATTGACGCCACGGACCAACAGGTTGCCAAACATTCCGATGTGTTGGGCCTCGCGGGCACCGCCGATGATATCGAGCGCCTTCACCGTGAGGGCAAAATCGCCATCCTGATGGGTGTCGAGGGTGGGCACGAAATCGAAGGCGATCTGCGCACGCTCGACATCTATTATCGCCTGGGCGTCCGTTACATGACCATGACGCACACCAAGGACGATGAGCTGGGCGATTCCTCCGGCGATAAACCGCGATGGAATGGGCTTTCCCCACTCGGCCGTGAAGCCGTGGCGCGCATGAATCGCCTCGGCATGATGATCGATATTTCGCATGTTTCCGACGGCACTTTTTACGACGCCATCGCTGCCAGCAGGGCTCCGGTCATTGCCTCGCATTCGTCCTGCCGCGCCTTGTGCAACGCGCCGCGCAACATGACCGACGACATGATTCGCGCCCTTGCCAAAAACGGCGGCGTGATGGACATCAACTATTATCCCGGATTCCTCAGCGACGCTTTTCGAGAGGCCAACGCCAAGCTTGAAAAGCAGGTGGAAGCGGAAACTGCCGCCGCGCGCGCCCAGGCGGAGAAGCAAGGCAAACGCCTCACCTACCTCGATGAGGTTGAAGTCGAGCGGCGAATAACCAAAGACCTGCCCATGCCTTCTCTCAAGGACGTCGCTGACCACATTGACCATGCCGTCAATGTCGCCGGGATTGATCACGTGGGTCTGGGGTCGGATTTCGATGGCATCGACTGGGCACCGCGCGGGCTTGAGGACGCATCCAAATTGCCTGACTTGGTCAATGAGCTGGCGCGCCGCGGCTACAGCGAACAGGATTTGGATAAAATCCTGGGCGGGAATGTTCTGCGTGTCATGCGCCAGGTGGAAAGGGTTTCGCGCGAGATGCAGTCGAAGCCGTAATCGACGCCCGCGCGAACCGGCATGGCGCGAATTCCCAGATTTCTTTGGAGGATTCATGCAAAAGCGAACGACTCTCATCGTATTTACCACAGCGCTGGGGCTGGCGGCGATTGCCGCCGCGCCGGCGGCGCAGACAGGCTCAGCGGCCAAGACCACGTCGACGGCCCAACGGACCACCGCAGGCGGCAGCGGGTCGCTGCTAAATCCGTCGTCACTCAAATTGCAGGCGCCCGGCGTGTTCGATGCCAAGTTTGTCACCACCAAGGGAGACTTCGTAATTGAAGTCACGCGCTCCTGGTCGCCGCGCGGCGCCGACCGGTTCTACAATCTTGTCAAGTACCACTACTTCGACAATGCGGCGTTCTTCCGCGTCGTCCCGGGCTTTGTCGTGCAATTCGGAATCAGCGCCCGGCCGGAGGTCTCGCGCGCCTGGCGAAACTCCAACATTCCTGACGATCCCGTGATGCAAACCAATGCGCGCGGCACCGTCACTTATGCCACCGCCGGGCCCAACACGCGCACAACCCAGATCTTCATCAACCTCGGCGAGAATTCCGCGCTCGACAACCAGGGATTCTCGCCGTTCGGTAAAGTCATCAGCGGCATGCAGGTAGTCGACGCGCTCTATAGCGACTACGGTGATGGACCGCCCGGAGGCCACGGGCCCGATCAGGACCTGATCCAGAGCCAGGGGAAGCCCTACCTTGACCGGGTGTTCCCGCAACTCGACTCGATCAAGGCGACCGTGGTCGTGCCGTCTGCACCGGCCGAGCCCGCGAAGCCCGCAGTGACTTCGAAATAATCCGCGCCACCATTGCGCGCGGTTTGTCATCCCATCCGAAGGAGACGCTTGATGAGCGACTTGAAACCTGGACAATATGCCGTGATCGAGACAAGTCTCGGGGAAATTACCTGCGAGCTCTTTCCCAACCAGGCGCCCGAGACGGTGAGTAATTTCGTCGGCCTCGCGCAGGGCACGAAGGAATTCACAGACCTCAAGACCCGCGAGCGCTCGAAGCGGCCATTCTATAATGGGTTAATCTTTCATCGCGTAATACCCAAATTCATGATACAGGGCGGGTGTCCGGAAGGCACAGGCATGGGCGGGCCAGGCTACAAGTTCAAGGACGAATTTACTGATGACCTAACCTTCGACCGCGCCGGCCGCCTGGCCATGGCCAATGCCGGGCCGGGTACCAACGGATCGCAGTTTTTCATCACCGTGGCGCCCACCGACTGGCTCAACAGGCGTCACACGATTTTCGGCCAGGTGGTGAAAGGCCAGGATGTGGTCGATAAAATCGTTAACACACCGCGCGGCTCAAGCGACCGGCCCAAGACCGACGTGGTGATGAAAACCGTCAAGATCGTCGACGTAAAATAGCCGGAGGCCTAAACCCCGATAATCTCCACCAACTCCTTCACAGCGGCGGCGGATTTTTCGAGCGCGGCCTGCTCGTCCGCCGTCAGCTTGATTTGCACAATCTCCTGAATGCCGCGCGCGCCCAGCTTCACGGGTACGCCCACAAACAAGCCCTTGATTCCGTACTCACCGTCCAGGTACGCCGCGCAGGGCAGGATCTTCTTGCGGTCGTTGAAGATGGCGTCGATCATCTGCACGACGGCGGCAGAGGGCGCGTAAAAGGCGCTTCCCGTCTTGAGCAGATTCACAATTTCTGCGCCGCCCTTGCGTGTGCGGTCAATGATTATGTCGAGCTGCTCCTTGGGCATGAGCTGCGAGATCGGAACGCCCGCAATCGTCGTGTAACTCGGCACGGGAACCATGGTGTCGCCGTGGCCGCCCAGCACTAGGCCCTCGACGTCCTGCACGGAGACGCGCAGCGCCTCGGCGATAAACGTCCGGTAGCGGGCGGAATCGAGCACGCCCGCCATGCCGATGACGCGGTGCTTTGGAAAGCCGCTCACGCGCAACGCGGTTTGCACCATGGCGTCGAGCGGATTCGTCACCACAATGAGGATGGCATTAGGCGAAACCCTTGCCGCCTGGCCGACCGCTGCTTTCACCACGTCGTAGTTGGCCTTCAACAAATCGTCGCGGCTCATACCGGGCTTTCGGGGAAATCCCGCGGTCATCACCACGATGTCAGAATTCGCCGTGTCGTTGTAGTCGTTCGTGCCCTTAATGTGAACGTCGTAACCTTCGATGGGCCCCGCTTCCAGCAGATCAAGGCCCTTGCCTTGCGGAATGCCCTCCAGAATGTCGATCAGCACAACGTCCGCGAGCTGTTTGTCCACCAGGCGATGTGCGAGCGTCGCACCGACGTTCCCCGCCCCGATCACCGTTACCTTCTTGCGCATTTAAATTTCCCTCCGAAAGATTTGGCCCGGAGGCCGGATTCATTTCATGTTTTCAATAATGGCGCCCGCAAAGGCGCTGGTGCCGAGCGTCTGCACGCCCTTGATGCCTTCCATCTGCATCAATCGCTCCAGGTCGTAGGTCACGCGATGCTGCACGACTGTGGCAGCGAGCGCATCTTCAATCATCTTCCCAACCTCCGGCCAGCCCATGAACTCAAACATCAGCGCGCCGGAGCGGATGACCGCACCGGGATTGATCATGTCCTTATCGGCATACTTGGGCGCCGTGCCGTGCGTGGCCTCAAACACGCCATAACCGTCGCCGATGTTCGCGCCCGGCGCGACGCCCAAACCGCCGATTTGCGCCGCGCAGGCGTCGGAAAGGTAATCGCCGTTCAGGTTCGGCGTCACGACCACCTGGTATTCATCGGCGCGCGTCAGAATCTGCTGGAGCATCGAATCGGCAATCCGATCGTTCACCAGAATCTTGTTCTTCCACTGCCCTTTGCCGTGCGTGGAATAAATTGCGTCCAGGCAGTCCTTCACTTCCTTGGCTACCTGCTGCTTGAAGGCTTCGTTCGCCATCTCGAGCCCGGGCTCGACCAGCGCGGCATTGGCTTCAATCGAGAGGTTCTGATCCTTGTCTTTGTTGCCCAAAATCCAGCTCTCCCGTTCAGTCACAATCTGGGAGCGGAACTCTTCCCTCGCCAGCTCGTAGCCCCAATCGCGGAATGAACCTTCGGTGAACTTCATGATGTTGCCTTTGTGAACGAGCGTGACCGTCTTCAATTGGTTGTTGATTGCGTATTGCAGCGCGCGACGAGCCAGCCGCTTGGTTCCGAGAATGGAAATGGGTTTGATCCCGATTCCGGAGTCGAGCCGAACCTGCTTTTTGTTGTTATCTTCCTTCAAAATTGCATTGATGAAATCAATTACGCGTTTTGCCTGCGGAGCACCCTCGTGCCACTCGATTCCGGCGTAGACGTCCTCCGTATTCTCGCGGAAGATGATGATGTTCATGCGCTCGGGATGGCGCACGGGCGAGGGAACGCCGGGGATAAACTTTACGGGCCGCCAGCAGGCGTAGAGATTCATCAGTTGGCGCAGGGACACGTTCAGGCTGCGAATGCCGCCACCGACAGGCGTGGTCAGCGGCCCCTTGATGGCGATACGGTATTCTTTGATGGCGTCGAGCGTGCCCTGCGGCAGCCATTCGCCGAATTTGCGAAAGGCTTTTTCGCCCGCAAACACCTCATACCAGACGATGCGGCGCTGGCCTTTAAAGGCCTTTTCCACCGCCGCGTCAAAAACCCGCTGGGAGGC
>JASHTY010000023.1 GCA_030040315.1 Terriglobia bacterium
AGCTGCGGGTGGATCGCAGCGTAGGAAATGTCGAACTCCGAGGCTATTTCCAACGCCAGTGAATTCATGTCAGCGAAACGGTACGGATCAAGGCCTTTGCCGTTGCAGATTAGAGTTTTGACCTTCATGACACCCTCCATTGGCCGCTGACAACCCCTTCCCTTAGAACCCATTAATGCCCGGCAAGTTGCACCGCATTCTCAATCCGGCTGACTACTTGCATCCCGATTGCCATTCCCAGGTCCCGCGGTCCGTGCGAATCGGCCTAAAATCAGGAATATAAGACCACTTACTGGAATTGATGACCATAGTCAGACGGTACTTGTCACGAATAGGTACTTTCGGGCTAGTCGGAAAATGTCTGCATACGGGTACTCTTATCTGGACCGCGACGCGTCCGACTCAACTCTTGCCAAGCGGGGCGAATGGGCAGTATGCTTCGTTAGTTTGTTCCGGAGGCAGGCCGCCGGCAAAGGTGGCAAGCACCTGCACGGAAGAATTGCTTCAATCGCCCGCAATCGATAGAATGGAGCGAGCGGACCTGCTTACGAGCTGAGGCACAGCCTGCTGCCGCGCCGGCGAGGTCCAAACCGAGATAATTCTCGGGTCTGAATAACAGCTACGGAGCGACCGCTTGACGAATACCCGGTCGTCTATGGATAAACACCCGTTTTCAAAACCTACCGACCAGCAGGATGCGCTCGCCAGCCGCAGGCGAAGCACGCGAATTGAATTCACTACTACGGTGGTGCTGTCCGGCAAGGATGCCGGCGGAAGCCCCTTTCGTGAATTTACTCAAACCGTCACCGTCAACCTGCACGGCTGTAAAGTTCGCACCTCCTATCGAATCATCGTGGGCATGCTCGTAAACATTGAGTGCCCCAAAGCCGGAACGTCGGGCAAAGGGGTCTGCGTGCGAGTATGGGATCCCATGCCCGGAGTGGCCGGTCACGAAATCGCCGTACAGCTCATCAAGCCTCAAAACCTGTGGGGCGTGCCCAATCCGCCCGCGGACTGGGAAATGGTCGCCAAAACCATGGTGCAGGGACGAACGCAACTAGACATGCCCGTTCCCGTCCTGCCTTCGGCGGGGCCGTCGGCGCCCGCGCCACGAACCACTACGGGCGTCATGCCTGCACCTTCGCTGCCCTCGGCCACGCCCACGCGCTAGATGCCGTCACTGGCGGCGCGCCTGGCGAACCTGAATCAGACTGCTGGGCTCGTGCCGCGTCCCACGGCGCCTCCTCCGCTTGCACCTTCACCCGCTCCTGTGGCAGCGCCTGCACCACCTGCGGTCGCCGCTGCGCCTCCGCCACTCCCCGTTGCGGCTGCGCAACCCCCGGTTCCTGCGCCTGCACCGCCTCCTGCAACTCCGCCTTCTTCGGTCATGTCAACGCGCCAGTTTCCGGCGGTCTCACCCGCTGCGGCGGCCGACCCGAAGCTTGCCGACCTCGAACGCCGCGCCACACAATTGGTCGGCTCCGTCCTCGACATCATGCGCGGGCAGGCGGAGGAGCTGACACGCAGCATCCTGGACGAGTTTCGCCAGCAGGTTGATGCCCTCATCGTGGACAGCACTGCGCGCCTGCGCCAGGGCTTCCAGCAGGCGTATGAGGAATCGGCCGCATCGCTTATCAATTTGCGCGCTGACCTGATCCAGCAAATGCAAACGCGCGGAACACAAATGATTCGCACCTCTGAGGAGACGTTGCGCACCCGTCTGCGCGGACAGTTGGCGCTTGAAAACGCGCCCGCACCTGAAACTCCCCCCGCCAAGGTCACGGAAAAGTAGCTGGGTACTCCCTCTTCCTCCGCAGGAAAACTTTGTCGAAATCCTCCGTCGATTTGAATCTTCGCGTCCATCGCCAGCGCGAGGTTTGGTATAATCGAGAGGTTGCGGGGAAACTCCGCCCTTTGTTCGCTCGCGGGTGCCCGAAAGATCAAAGCAGAGATCGGAACGAAGTGAGCATTTCCAGCATTTCTCCCGCAAAGCCGGCGCATCAGGCAGCCTGTGGGCTCGCGCGTTGTGACGAGCCGTGATGGCGCTCGGCCGAATGAAGAATTCGAATTACCACGATTCCAGAAAGGGGATCCAAAGGAAATACGATGGCAACTATTCACGCTGAGCCGCAAGCAGACTCGTCGCCGGCGGGTCAGCAGCAAATCATCAACAACTTGAGCATCCAGGTGGCGACGGTCAACGGCTCGGGCAGTCAGACGGCCAATCTGGTTTTGCTGCGCGCGATTTTCCAGATGGGCATTCCGGTTTCCGGCAAGAACCTCTTCCCTTCCAACATTGCGGGCCTTCCCACCTGGTTCACTATCCGCGCTTCCCAGCACGGCTTCATCGCCCGCCGCCGCGACAGTGAGTACATGGTGGCGATGAACCCCGAAACCGCGGAAGAAGACGTGATGACCCTCAAGCCGGGGGCCGCGTGCGTTTACGACGAGCGGCTGAACCTGAAGCGCCTGCGCGAGGACGTGATTTTCTATCCTGTGCCCTTCGATCAACTGGTCACGCCCGTTTGCCCGGACGCTCGCCTGCGCAAGCTTGTTCGCAACATGATTTACGACGGAATTCTGGCCAGGCTGCTGGGCATCGAGATGGAGGAAATTCACAAGGCGCTCCAAAAACAATTCAAGAAGAAGGCCAAGGCCGCGGAACTGAACTGGAACGCCGCGCGCGCGGGGCATGAATACGCGGAGAAGAACCTGGTCAAAGCCGACCCCTACAAGCTCGAGCGCATGAACGCCACGGCGGGCAAGATTCTGATTGAGGGCAATGCCGCGACCGCCCTGGGCGCCCTGTTCGCGGGCGTCACGGTCGTCACGTGGTATCCCATCACTCCCTCGTCTTCGGTTTGCGAGACGCTTACCGAATACATGAAGCGCTACCGCATCGACCAGGAGACCGGCAAGGCGACATTTGCGATCGTGCAAGCTGAAGACGAACTTGCTGCTCTCGGCATGGCTCTGGGAGCAGGCTGGGCCGGGGCGCGCAGCATGACTTCCACGGCAGGACCGGGCATTTCCCTGATGGCGGAATTCGTGGGTTTTGGTTATTACGTCGAAATCCCCGCCGTGATTTTCGATATCCAGCGCGTCGGGCCCTCCACGGGCCTGCCCACGCGCACCGCGCAGGGTGACATCATCTCGACCGCGCTGCTATCGCACGGCGACACCATGCACCCCATGTACCTGCCCTGCTCCGTCAGTGAGTGCTTCAGCATGGCGATGGACTCGTTCAACCTGGCGGAGGAGCTGCAGACGCCCGTTTTCGTGATGAGCGACCTCGACCTCGGGATGAACACCTGGATGTCGGAGCCGTTCGAATATCCCACCAAGCCCATCTCGCGCGGCAAGGTGCTGAGCGCCGAACAGGTGCGCCAGATGGGCGGCTTCCAACGCTACAAGGACGTGGACGGCGACGGCATCGGCTACCGCACGCTGCCCGGGACTCCCGACCGCCTGTGCGGTTGGTTTGCGCGCGGCAGCGGGCATAACGAAAAGGCCATTTACAGCGAGCGGCCGGACGTCTATGTGAACAACATGGACCGCCTGGCGCATAAGTTTGAAACCGCACGCACCAAAATGCCGCCGCCCGTGGTCGTGCACGGGGCCACGAACGAAGTGGGCATCATCGCCTACGGCACCAGCCATTGGGCGATTGAAGAAAGCCTGGGACAGTTACGCCGCGAGTACAAGATCGACGCGGGGTATTGCCGCCTGCGGGCCTTTCCCTTTACCCGCGAGGTCCACGACTTCATTAACCGTTACGAGCGCGTGTACGTCATTGACCAGAACCGCGACGCGCAGATGCTCGGCCTGCTGCGCCTGGAATGCAGCGCGGAGGAGATCTCGAAGCTCCGCAGCGTGCGCCACTACGACGGACTGCCCATTGACGCCCGCAGCGTGACCGACGAAATTGCTTCCCAGGAGGGGGCGAACTGACATGGCAACAACCACCGTTCCACCGTCGCCATCCGCCAAGCTGAATCGCATTGGCCTGGAGATGACGCACTACAAGGGCAACAAGACCACGCTCTGCGCCGGCTGCGGCCACAACGCCATTTCCGAGCGCATCATCGAGGCGTGTTACGAAATGGGCGTTGAGCCACATCGCGTCGCCAAGCTTTCGGGCATCGGCTGCTCGTCCAAAAGCCCCGCCTACTTCCTGAATTCCGCTTATGGCGTTAACGCCGTTCACGGGCGCATGCCGTCGGTCGCCACCGGCGCCATGCTGGCGAATCGCCACCTGATCGCCATGGGCGTGAGCGGCGACGGCGACACCGCCTCCATCGGCGTCGGCCAGTTCGTGCACCTGATGCGGCGCAATCTGCCCATCATTTACATCATTGAGGACAACGGCTGCTACGGCCTTACCAAGGGCCAGTTCTCCGCCACCGCGGATCTGGGTTCGAAGCTCAAGACCGGCGTGATCAACGACCTGCCGCCCATTGATACCTGCGCGCTGGCCATTCAGCTTGGCGCGACGTACGTTGCGCGCTCTTTTTCCGGCGACAAGCGGCAATTGCTGGCGCTCATCAAGGGCGCGATTGCCCACCACGGCACCTCCATGCTGGATGTCATTTCGCCTTGCGTCACATTCAACGATCACGAAGGCTCCACCAAATCGTATAGTTACGTGAAGGATCATGACTCGCCCGTTGCCGACGTGAATTTCGTTCCCTTCTTTGACGACATCACGGTCGATTACGACCCCGGAACGACCAAGGACATCACCCTGCACGACGGGTCGCACGTTCTTCTGCGCAAAGTGAACGTCGACTACGACCCAACCGATAAGGGCGCTGCTCTGCACATGCTTACCGAATCGCATGACAAGGGCGAAATCCTCACCGGGCTTTTTTATGTGGCGCCCGAGAAGCCCACCTTCATCGACCAGTTGAATATCCTGGATGAGCCGCTGGCCACATTGCCCGAATCCAAGGTGCGCCCGCCCAAGGAAGTGCTGGACCAGGTGATGCAGTCACTCATGTAGGCAGAATCTTCGGAAAGATCCGGTCTTTCACGCAATTTGGGTTGGCGAAGTAGAGGTAGCCCGCTGTTCGGCCTTTTTCATTTCTTCGTACAATCAAATACAAGCTTAAAGCTGTCCGCACCGAGGCCCGGGGAGACGTCTGCGCGGTCCACTTGTTCGACGCAGCCGCGTTTCTTCATCGACACAGAGTTTCGGCCGGGAAGCAGTTCAAGCATCGCCGTGCCGTCCGAATCGATCGCGCCTTTGACATCATCAATAATGTCCCCATTTGAGAAGGTCGCATCAAGGTCAATCCCCGACTCGGGCTGACCTTTGGGATCATAAACCCTGAACAACACCGGCTTGTGCTCCAACTGCTTCTGGTCGTTGATCTCCTGGGGATAGAAAACCAACTGCACATCGCCGCTGGGTGCGGAGCGGGTCAGCTCCTGGTGGCGATAGGTCACGGTGTCCTCGGTTGACCCTTCCTGACGGCCGGTCACCCAGTAGAGCGCCAGCGGCAGGTGCTCGAATGAGAATTTGCCGTCCACGCCGGTGATCTCCTGATCAATCAGCAGCCCTTTTTCGTCTTGCAGCGACACTCGCATGCCGGCGCGCGGCTGAAGGTCCTTGGTAAGGGCCGAGCCCGTCAACACTCCCATGGAATCGGGCAGGGCCGGGCGGAGGTCCACCGGAATTGTATTGCTCGTCATCTGACCCTGCCAGAGATTCACGCCGAGGTTGCGCTGGAATTCACCCGCGTCGGAAAAGCTCGCAGAGTAATCGACCGTCAACTGGTAGGCTCCCCAAATCGCTTTGTCTCCCTCCGCCAGTGCGGGCTGCAGGCGCACGATCGAGGTCTCCTTGTAGTCGGCGTTCGGCTCAACCTTCACCAGGCGCGGCTTGGGCATCAGCACGTATTCCAGCACCTTGCCTTCCGCAGGTGAAACAATGGATTTCGCAGCCTGCTGGTCCGCGAGACGAAGGTGGACGTCAACGATCGATCCGCCCGTCGTCTCCGTGGGTTTGTTTTCCTCGCTGACGATGCGCTCCATGGGGCGCGGCCCGTGCGCGCGGCGATAGAGCCACACCGGTTCAGACGAAGAGTTGTGAATTTGAAGGTAAATGCGCGCTGCTTCCGGCTCGGCCTCAAAGGGTTTTTGCAGGGATATGAGCACCTTAAGGGCAGGGGAGGGCGACTGGCCATGCACCGGGACCACCACGAGGAGGGGCAAGAACCCGGCCATAACAGTCTTCCTACGCGAATTCGCCATGACTTGCCATCGTACCATGTTTAAAACCTGCTCCGAGCGCGGCCGTGCCACTTACCAACATTCTGCTATGTTATACATGTATAGCGAAGTGATTATGCTGGCGATTCGACTTTCGCCGTCTATTGAGAAGCGCCTGGAGCGGCTAGCCCGGCGGACCGGACGCACGAAACCTTCTATGTTCGTGAAGCGCTCCATGAGCACCTGGAGGATATGGAAAATATGTATCTGGCCGAGGCTGCGCTGGAGCGGATTCGGGCGGGCGAAGAGCGAACCATCCCGCTCAACAAAGTGATGAAGCGCTATGGCGTGGATCGTTGAGTTATCCGAAGGGGCTGACCGCGCCTTGGGCAAGCTCGACGGGCAACACGTCAGGCGCATCTTGAAGTTTCTCCATGACCGAATCGAGAAGCTCGACGATCCGCGCAGCATCGGGAAAGCCCTGGACGGCTCGCGTTTGGGAGAGTTCTGGAAATATCGTGTCGGGGATTACCGGCTAATCTGCAAGATCGAAGACGACCGGCTGGTGGTGATGCTTCTCCGCATCAGGCATCGCAAAGAAATCTATCGCTAGCCGATGCTCGAACCACGCAGCTACTGCCGCGCCCCTCCCCTAGCAAACCCGCAGAATCAAACACTTCAAATAATGCGTTTCCGGCACCGTCAGCAATATAGGGTGATCGCGTGACTGCGTGCGGCGCTCTACCACCGTGACCGTGCGATGCGCGTCGAGCGCCGCTTCCGCCACCACACCCAACAGATCTGCCTCGCTGACGTGATACGAACAGGAGCAAGTGACGAGGTAGCCGCCGGGACTTAATATCTTCAGGGCGCGCAAATTCAATTCCTTGTAACCGCGCAGGGCCGATTCGTGGCTGGATTTTTGCCGCGCGAAGGCCGGCGGATCGATCACCACCAGGTCATAGCGAAGTTTTTCCTGGTCGGCGGCCTTCAGAAAGTCGAAACAATTGGCTTCCTTCCATTCCAGGTTGGAAAAGCCGTTCAATTCCTGGCTTCGCTGGGCCTGCTTCAGCGCGTCGGCCGAGGAATCGATTCCCAGAACCGAATCGCAATGCGGCGCGAGCGTGAGCGCAAATCCGCCTGTGTAGGTGAAGCAATCGAGCGCCCGCCCATGAGCGTAATTGGCGGCAGTGGCCCGATTTTCACGCTGGTCAAGGAATCCGCCGGTCTTCTGGCCGTGACGCAGGTCGAAACTCATCTTGACGCCATTTTCTTCCACCACAATTTCGCCGACGTCTTCCCCTGCCAGAACGCCGGTTTGCTCCGGCAAGCCTTCGAGTGCGCGTACGGCGGCGTCATTGCGCTCCAGAATGGAGCGTGGGGCGAATTCCTTTTGCAGGATTTCGACTACCGCTGATTTAAACTTGTCCATTCCCTGGCTTAGGGTTTGAATGACCAGGCAATCGCCGTAGCGATCCACGATGAGTGACGGAAGCAGGTCGCCCTCGGCGGCCACCAACCGATAGGCGTGCGCCCCCGCTGCCACTTGCGCGCGGTACCGGGCAGCGCCGCGAATCCTTTCAGCAAGAAATGTGGCGTCAATCGGCCGCGATTCGCGAGTCAGGAAGCGAAGTGCGATTTGCGATTGGGTACTGTAAAGCGCCTGGCCCCAGAAGCATTTCTTTTGATTGACCATGCGCACCACGCCGGCCTCGGCCCCAGCCGACGATGCAACGTCGGAGCGATAGATCCACACATGCCCGGAAGCCAGCCGCTCGGCGCCGCGGGGAGTAATGGTGACGCTGGGTGCGGTCATTTCTTAACTCTAGCACATGAGCATGGTGGCGAGTGGCTGGCCCGGATTATTCGTGAAAATGAGAGAATAAAGCAGGCCGATCTGAGGTTCACACAGAGTTCACGGACTCGTTAACCGCTGGAATTACCGAACCGTTGCCTCGCAGAGCGCACATAGAAGCTTTCGAGGTTCTCTCCGTGCCCTCTGCGTCTTGACTCGGCGGCCTCTGTGAGAAACCCTTTCCCCCATCGCTGCAAGAAAATCATGAACGATCCGGGTCAGTGATCGGCCTGAATTCGCATTCATAATTCACAATTCATCATTCATAATTCCCTGCCGATGCTTCTTGAAGAATTTGATTACGAATTGCCCGCCGATCTTATCGCCCAGCGCCCTCTCGATGAGCGCGACGCCTCACGTATGATGGTGCTGCACCGCGAGGCGAAGCAATGGGAGGATCGGACGTTTCGCGAGCTCCCTGAGCTCCTTGAACCCGGCGACCTTTTGGTTTTCAACAACACCAAGGTATTTCCCGCCCGCCTGCTGGGCCGGCGCCGGGGAATCACCTCGCAGCACGTGGGAAAAAATAATCGAACGCAGCGAGGATTCCTGACCGGCGAAACAGAGTTGATGCTCACCCGGCAGATCAGCGACGACGTCTGGGAAGGTCTAGTTCATCCGGGCCGCAAAGTCCGGACGGGCGAAGTTCTGGTGTTTGGCGAGAGCGAGCTGGAAGCGGAGATTCTGGGCCGCGGCGCATCTGGTTTGCGGCGGGT
>JASHTY010000024.1 GCA_030040315.1 Terriglobia bacterium
AATCTGGCGCCCACCGCCTCCACCGCCGCTTCCCTGGCGATGGGCGATGCCCTAGCCATGGCGTTGGTCGAGCGGCGCGGCTTCGGCGAAGAGGATTTTGCCGCGCTGCATCCGAAGGGTCGGCTCGGCTCAAAGCTGCGCCGGATTGAAAGCCTGATGCACACGGGCGAAGCTCTGCCGCGCGTGCCCCCGAACGCACCCATCCCTGCCGTGATTTATGAAATCAGCCGCAAGCGCCTGGGATTGGCGGCGGTGGCCGACAAGTCCAATCGGCTGCTGGGCATTATTACCGATGGTGATTTGCGACGCCTGATGGAGCGACGAAAAAAAGAGGCCCTCGACCTGACGGCGGCCCAATGCATGACTACGAACCCGGTGACGCTGTTGCGCCACGATCTGGCCGCCACGGCGCTGCGGCTGATGGAGGAGCGAAAGATCACCTCGGTGCTGGTGGTGGATAAGAAGCGCCGGCTGGAAGGCGTGGTGCACCTGCACGATCTTTTGGCGCTCCAGTTGTTCTGAGCTCGCTAATCAGACGCGAGGCGCGAAGCCCGACGTGGCCACAACATTTCAGGGGGTGTCACTTTTAGTCGCAAAATCGGAACTGGCGAGCGGGAAAACCCACATACGACCTACCACCCACATGCTACGCCTTGCCGTGGAGTTTGGCGGCCACTGCCTGGGAGAGATGATCGGCGTGTTCGATCAGGCGGGCAGGGAATTTTTCAATGAATTCCTTCGTCACGCGAAACTTGGGGGAGGAAACGCTGATGGAGGCGAACACCTTGCCCTCCGGACAGCGGATGGGAGCGCCGATGCAATAACCACCTTCCACGGTCTCTTCCTTGTCCTCGGCGTAGCCCCGGGCGCGAACTGAGGCAAACTCGTTTTGAATGGCCAGTTGATCGACCAAAGTGTGCTGTGTGGAGCGATAGATTCCATAGACGTCCAGCAAAGTTTGGATCAGGGCGTCGTCCTGGAAGGCGGCAATCGCCTTTGCCAGCGAAGATGCATAAGGTTGAAGAATTCTACCCACAAAGTTTGCCATGCGAATGTGCTGCGGACTCTCCAGCACGTCAACGACTCTGACGTGATCGTCAAACAGGTAGGCAAGGGAAACGGTCTCGCCGCAACGGCTTTGGATTTCCGCAGCGAAACGTCCCCAAACCTGGCGCAGCACGCGCAGGCTCTCGCGCACTCCGGCTGCCGAGGTTTCAAGCTCAATACGGTAATTGTGATTGGCGTCGCGCGAGATGTATCCGAGACCTTCCAAGGTTCGCAGCAGGCGCAGCAGGGAGGGTTTGCCGAGGTGTGTGTAGGCGGCCAGTTCACCCAGCGAGAATGCCTGCCCTTCACTTCTTAAGTAATTCAGAATCTTCAACCCAAGCGCGAGGCCGCGCGAAGTGTCGGCAGGGACAGAGGGCCGTGACGCTGAAGGCGTTGAAATGAAGTCGCTGAGATTCATGGACGGTTCCCAGGCTGACAGCCGTGCAAACCTTAATACCACAATCCTCGGATTGCAAGTACTGTGAATGCGCAACCGCGTGGCCAGCTTTATTCCCCCCGCCAGCATTGGAATACACAGAAATTGGTTGACATATAAGAAACATGACCTAAAACTGCCGACTGTTTCGTAATATGTTCGAATATGTGATTATTGTGAACGATCGGAAGTTTCTTTCTGTGCTTGACTGCAAATGGAATACCCCAATCGTGCGCTGAGGTACTTCTCATAACTGAAGTCATGCGTCAATTGAGCAGGATCCAGCAGATGAACACAAGTTATACAAGCGGCACGTTTGGCATGTCCGGCGAGCCGTATGATCCGCCCACGGATGACCCGCGCGTGATTCAACTCTCCTTGCAGTTCCAGTTCTAAGTTCGCGGCCCTACACCGCCGCAACCTGAAAGGGGCCGGGCAATCGCCTGGCCCCTTTTTTGTTTGCGCCAATGTTCACGCAGTCTGGTAAGTTCATAGCCTGAATGAGTCGAAGATCCAGAAGAAAGGCTGCAAGTGTAAAGGAGGCTGCGTCACCGCCACGGGCATTGGAGCAATGGCACGTAATCGCGGCCTGGGTTGCTCTTGCCGTTTTAACCGCACTCGCCTATTCGAATTCGTTTTCCACGGGCTTCGTTTTGGACAACAGGGGATTGCTGCTTCAGGATTCCCGCATCCGGGACGTGACTTGGGAAAACGTCCGGCTGATACTTCAACACACCTACTGGTGGCCGACGGGGGAGAGCGGGCTATATCGTCCGCTCACTACTCTTTCCTACCTTTTCAACTACTCGGTGCTGGGAAACACGGATTCGCCCTTGGGCTATCACTGGATCAATTTCCTGCTGCATCTCGGCAATGTATTCCTGGTTTACGCGCTGATGCGCAGGCTGCTGCGCGAAAACCGGGCGGCATTTTTTTCTGCGGCGCTGTGGGCCGTGCACCCGGTGCTCACGGAGTCGGTCACCAACATGATCGGCAGATCGGACTTACTTTCCGGCATGGGTGTATTGGCCGGGTTCCTGGCGTACCTCAAGAGCACAGAATCGGCCCGAAGGAGCAGACTTGCATGGCTCGGAGTGTTGATGGCCACGGCGGCCATGGGAGTGTTTTCCAAAGAAACGGGTGTGACGCTCCTGGGCGTCATCATCCTTTACGAGCTTGTCGGGTGGAGGGAGCGGCGCCAGGCGCGGGCCTTGATTTATGGATGCATCGCCGCACTCGTGCCCATGACGGTGATGCTGATTCAGCGCGCGCGCGTACTTGCCGCTTCGCCGCCCGCGCAGTTTCCCTATACGGACAATCCTATTGTGGGAGCAGATTTCCTGACCGGGCGGCTAACGGCCTTGAAGATTATTCCGCGCTATCTGTGGCTGACCGCGTGCCCCCTCAGGCTTTCGAGCGATTATTCTTACGCACAGATTCCCCTCGCACGCGGCACGTGGCAGGACTGGGCGGTCTGTTCGCTGGTGATCGCTTTGGGATTGCTCGCGGCCGGACTTTATCACTGGAACCGCGCGGCTTTTTTCTTCACCGCATTCGCGGCCATTACTTTCGCGCCTACTTCGAATCTGTTTTTCCCCATCGGTGCGATTATGGCGGAAAGATTCCTTTACCTTCCGGCGATCGGATTGATTGCTTGCCTGGTAATGGCAATTGATGCTGCGGGAAAACGCGCGCCTGCCAGGCAATTTGCACCCGCCGTCTTCAGCGTGCTCATCATGGCCTATGCGATCCGAACCTGGGCGCGTAACGGCGACTGGCAGAGCGAAATGACCATGGCGCAAGCCTGCGTGCGGGACAGCCCCGCGAGCTACAAAGGCCACCTGCTGCTCGCCTCAGTGCTCGACGCGCAGCGCGCGCCGGGGTCGAGCCCGGAGGCAATTGTGGCGGAGGGCGATCGCGCCGTTGCCATCCTCGAACCACTCCCCGATGTGCGCAGCAGCGCAGACGCCTACCGCTCCTCGGGAGCGTGGCACCTGGCTATGGGAGACTATCTGCATTCGAACGACGCATCCGCAAGCGCGCATGAATATGAACGCGCCGCAGACCTCCTGCAGCGTTCGCTCGCCATCGTCAAGGCGCAGCGAAAGGATTACGACCGCAAGGGCGGGGCAGAGTGGGCTCGGCGGCATCCGGGCTCCCCGCTTTTTGCTCGGGGTGACTCCGACTCGGCCTGGATGCTTGCCGCGGCGTGCTGGCGCCTGGGCAGAGGGCACCAGGCAGCCGATGCGGCCGCCCAGGCGCTGGCACAGATTCCCTCAAGCGGTGAGGCCTACCGCCAGATCGCCTTCGCCTTCGCCAGCGACCGCCGGTTTGACGATGCCGCGCAATCGCTGATTGAAGGCGGGCTGATCACGGGGGATGCGCGTCTGCATGCTGATCTGCTGGACCTCTACCACAACCACTTCGCCGGCACTTGCGCGCTCAAGACAGGACCCGAAGGGCCGGCCGTGGACGTTCACTGCGACGTGGTCCACATACATCTGTGTGCGGCCGGCGTGGGGGTTATTGAAGCGTACGTGCAAGACAAGCTGTGGGGCAAGGCACGGGAGCAGAAGCAGGAATTCATTAAAAACTACGGCTGCCCGCCGGGACCGCTAAATCAGATTTTGCCGGAGTAAATTTGTTAGTTGACCGATTTCATCTGAACTGATTATTCTTTGCGCCTTCGCGCCTTTGCGGGAATCTCTTTTGAGGGTTTGAAACTGCAAAACACTCTCTCGCAAAGGCGCGAACAAAAGACTCGAATTCTCTGGAGCAATCCTCATGAGCTCACGCCTGATTCGGTGGTCATGCTTTGCAATCATCATCGGCACGCTGGCTTTCGGCCTAAGAACATTACCCGCCCAAACTCCGTCCCCCTGGCCGCCGGACGCCCCCCAGCACAAGCTGTACGTCATCGGCAACGCCCACATTGACATTCCCTGGCTTTGGCCGTGGACGGAGGCCATGAACGTGGGGCTCAGCACGTTTCGAGCGGCGCTTGACCGCATGAATGAATACCCGGACTTCAAGTTCACCGCCAGCTCCGCAATTCTGTACGAATGGGCCGCCTCCGCTGATCCTGCAATGATGGCGGAAATTCGCAAGCGCGTGGCGGAGGGCCGCTGGGGCGTGGTAGGCGGATGGATGGTCGAGCCCGACGTCAACATTCCCAACGGCGAGTCGCTGATTCGCCAGGGGCTTTACGGCCAGCGCATTTTCCAACAACTGGTGGGGCGAACGTCCAAGGTCGGCTACAACCCGGACTCTTTCGGCCATACGGGCACGCTGCCTCAGATTCTGAAGCTGCAAGGGATGAGCGACTACGTCTTTATGCGGCCCGGCGCGCATGAAAAGGAACTGCCTGCCGACGTTTTCTGGTGGCAGGGCGCGGACGGCACGCGGGTGCTCGCCCATCGCATTCCCATGAGCTACGGGCTGGTCCGCGACATTCAGCAGCACATGCTGGAATACCTGAAGCTTGAGGAACCCACCAACAGCATGATGTTTTTCTATGGCGCCGGAGACCACGGCGGCGGGCCGGCCAAAGAAACCATCAACTCCATCACCGAGATTTCGAAGCTGCCCGGCGCTCCGAAGATCATTTTCAGCACGCCGGAGCGCTATTTTGCCGATATCGCGGGGGGGACGAATTATCCAGTCGTCGATGACGACCTTCAGCACCACTCCGTGGGCTGCTACACAGCCATGTCCGAGATCAAGAAGGACAATCGCACGGCGGAGGCGGCCCTGGTGACCGGCGAGAAGATGGCGGAGCTTGCCAACCTGCTGGTGGGCTTCCAGTATCCTAAGAGCGATTTCGCCAATTCCTGGCGAAAGGTGCTGCTGATGCAGTTCCACGACAGCATGGCCGGAACGGCGTTACCCGAGCAATACGTCGTTTCCCGCCACGCGTACGGCTACGCTGACGAAGTGGCCGACCAGGCGATCAACCTGGCAGCGGCGAAGATTGCCTGGCAAATTCCCGCCACCGATCCTGCTTCAGAATATCTTGTGGTCTTCAACCCGCACGCCTGGCCCGCCAGGCTGAAGGTTCAATACGACCTGAACTGGCGGCTTCCCGACGACCCCGCGCAATCCAACTCTCGCGTGGAGGATGAACAAGGCAATGCCATTCTGCACCAATGGACCGCGGGTCAAACCGTAGTGGGCAATCGCCGCGGGTTGGTGTTTGAAGCGCCCATGCCTGCTTTTGGCTACCGGCAGTTTCGCGTGCGGCATATCGATCCGGTTGCGGCCCCTCAATCCACCGTTAGCGTCACCGAGCGCACACTTGAGAACGAGCACCTGCGAGTGACCTTTGCCGACGACGGAACGATTTCCATGTTCGATAAGGACGCCAACGCCGAGGTTTTTCGCGGAGGGGCGGGAGCGCGCGGGGTCGTCATCGACGACCACAGTGACACCTGGAGTCACGACGTCCGCGCCTACACGCAGGAAGTCGGCCAGTTCGGGAGCGCGACCTTTCACGTGCTCGAATCTGGCCCCTTGCGGGCCACGTTGCGCGTGCGGACTCGGTACGGCGCGTCGTTCATGGCCACTGACTGGATGCTTTACTCCGGTGCCCGCTCTATCGAGGCGCGTGTTTCGCTTGACTGGCACGAGCACCAGAAAATCCTGAAGTTCTCATTCCCTGTGGATGTGCAGAACCCTGTGCCCACCTACGAAATCGCCGATGGCTTCAAGGTGAGGAAGGCGAATGGCAATGAAGACCCCGGACAACGATGGATCGATGTCGCGGGCGACCGAAATGGCTCAACTTACGGGCTGACCGTTCTAAATGATGCCAAGTACGGCTACAGCGTGCAGGACGATGACATGCGCATTTCCATTGTGCGCGGCGCCCCCTACGCGCATCATCAACCCGCGAAGCTCGACCCAAGCAAGGAGTACATCTGGCAGGACCAGGGAATTCAGACGTTTCGCATGATTCTGGTTCCGCATTCAGGTACCTGGCAGGACGCGGGCATCGTGCGCATAGCCGAAGAAATGACCGCGCCAGTGCCCGTGCTCTACCAGGGCATTCACCGCGGCACACGCGCGCAATCAGCTTCGTTTCTTTCCGTGGATGTTCCGGACGTGGTCGTTTCCGCCCTGAAGCAGTCCGAGGACGGAAACGACCTGATCATCCGCTGCTATGAGACGGATGGCCGCGCCACCAAAGCAACGCTGGACTTGGGGTTGGTGCATCGGAAGTGGACAGGCTCGTTCCACCCTTTGGAGATCAAGACGCTGCGCGTGCCGGTAACTGGTGCGGGGAGCATTCGCGAGGTGAACGTGTTGGAGCAATGATTTCGTAGCGGCCCTACGACTCTGGTTCGCGGACCGGCACTACGCGAAAACAATGGAACCACAGGGCGTCACTCGGACTCTAATCAACTGCGAGGGAAGTGAGGAATGGGCATCTTCGGGCGGCAATGGGCAGGCCGGGGACTGGGGTTGCGCAGATCGAGATGCCGCACCGTCCTGCTGGCCATGATCGCAGTCCTGACGCTCTCCGCCTTCCCGGAAGGCTTTGCGCAGCAGGCCAATACACCTGTTCCCGCTGCGGCCAGCAATCCCAACTCGCCTCAACTCTCAGGCCGCGACCGCTGGAACCGCTACCTGGAAGAAACGTACCTTTCACCCGGACCTTACATTGTTTCGTTTGGCGCCGGTCTGGCGTTCCAGGCCTTCGACTATCCCCGCGAATGGGGCGGCGGATTCGCCGGTTACGCGCGCCGCACGGGAAATCAATTCGGGATTATCGTGATCCAGAATTCCATCCACGACGGTGGTGAAGCGCTCTTCCGGTACGACCCGCGCTACCACGCCTGCCGATGTTCGGGCTTCTGGCGGCGCACCGGGCACGCCTTTGAAATGAGCTTCCTGACCTATGACCGCAGCGGCCACAAGCAACTGGACATCTCGCAACTGGCGGGCGCTTACGGGTCCGGCATCATCTCGGGACTGTGGTACCCGCGACGATACTCGCCCTGGGTGCAGGGAATTCAGACCGGGCACATGCAGTTTGGCTTCGTGATCGGCAATAACCTGGTTGATGAGTTCCGCCCCGAACTCCAGCGCGTGAAACTGTTTGGCAAATTCATGAAAGCCCAGTAACCCTGAATCAGGGTTTCCGGTTAGTGTGAGTTCTCCGGCTTGGGAAGCTCCTGAAGCTCGGTTGGTTGCTGGCAGCAGACACAGTTGCCGGGCTCAAGCGCCACGATGTTGCACCGGGGGCAGAAGTAGCGAACGCTGAAGAGCTTGCCATCGTGCACGGTATAGAGCCAATGCACCTCGAAGGTCCCATCGGGTTTGGAGATTCCTTCCAGATGAACGTCGCGGCCCTCCAATCGCTTGTCCTGCATCGTGTGGAGCAGATAAGGCGTCTCTGCGGAGAGTGGTTGCTCGCGGCCGTTGATCTTCAGCATGGGAACATTGGCCTTGGAGGTCAGCAGTTGCCCATCCATCACCGCCAGCGGCTTCGACTGCGCAGCGAGCCACGCCGGCAGCAGCAGGGAAGCGAAAACCAGGGAAGCGAGGACCCGCAGGATCTGTCGCGCTTTCATGCGTTCCTCATTCGCGGGCGGCGCTTGCCTATTCGCTTGTCGCATTCTGGTTTGTACTCCCTACCTCAATCTCAAATTTCAAATTTGAGATTTGATATTGATTTCAAATCTCAAATTTGAGATTGGATATTGGTCTCAAATTTCAAATTTGCGATTTCAAATTAACCTACCCCTGCCAGTGTCCCACCACCGTAAATCCCAGCGGAACGTTTGCACCCTTTGAGTGACCCTGAACCTGCAGGTCCCAGTTGCCCGCGTCATCCTTGCTTACCGATGGGAAGTCGTTGCCTGCGGGCTGAGCGCCGATCAGGATCTGCGGATGATTTGTCCCCGACGCCTGCCTGCTGAGCTTTACCAGGTCATCGAAGGACAGAACCTTGTCCGGTCCCGGGTCCGCCGCCACCGGCCCCAGCACGAAAGCATCGCGCGTGGGATTCACGCCCATATGATTGCCGTCCTGTGGAATCAGCCCATAGCGAATGGTGTAGAACCCGGGCTTGATGGTCTGGCTGCGGAAGTCGGACGCCTGCGCGGGGAAGTGCAGCACTCCCACAAACGCGCCCTCAGGCAGGGTGCCGAAGATCACGTCGGATCCCGTGTTGGGATTGGCGCTGGAGGGAAGGTCCTTGCGAAGCCACAATTCGCACAGCGTCGCGCCCTGAGCGTTGGTCACGCTCGTGCCGCCGGCATCAAGCACAGCAGTGAAAGGGGCGGGAACGTCCGCGGGCGGGCCTCCCGTGGCCGCCGCCTTATAGTTGCCTTGTCCGAACGCGCTCCCCACAGCCACAACAGCAACAGCCAGCATCAATCCGGCACTGCGGTGCAGTTTCATCGAAGAACCCTCCAGCAAGTTAGATGTTACAGACACGAAACGGGAAACAACCTTTCGGAAGTTTCCCGTTTGTCAATCCCACTCACAAAGCGGGCCCCTGGCGAGGACAAGCTCAGAAGCTGCCCACAAAGGCGCTGCGCTTGTCCACATTCTTCCAGACCTCGCCCAGGCCCTGCCCGGAAAACGAGCTGTCAAGTGTGAAGGCGGGCATGGAGTGGTTGAGGGACACGAGCGGCGGATAGAAAACCGTCTCATTTCCGCAAAGATGGTCTCCGGCGCAAAGGCTGCGGGTCTCGATTTGCGCGAACTGGCCGGCCGTCATCTTCGCGGCGCCGTGCTGGTCGCCGTGCTCTACGGTCATCTGAATGGGTGCGGTCTCAACCCGCACAACGTGAGCCAGCAGGTCGCCTCCTTGCGATGCCGCGAACGCCTGAAGCGCCGCCTTCTGCGCATCTGTCGCGCGGGAATCGACAATCAACACCGAGCGCGCGGGATACGGATCGTGGTAGGGGTCGCCAAGCGTCGCCTTGGCCCGAACCACCGCCACCACGCTCAAGCCGGCGAGCGGGACCCCCTTCCAACTGCCCTCGCTGATCCTCCACGCCAGAATGGCTTCGTGCCCGGTCAATCCCACTTCCGACATGGCGAAGCACGGGCCGGTGAATACATCCGAACTGCGGGCTTCAAGATAATCGCCCTTAAGGGTCGTACTGGGCGGAGCCGCCCACAGCGATGCGGCGACCAGGATTATAGCGAGAAGAAGAATCGTTCTCTTCATATGAACCTCCGTGGAGCAGCGTTTCGTACATCGCCCCTGGTTAGTTTAACGCAGATCGCCGAGGCGTGTACAGACCAACTTCTGAAGAGCGCTGTCCTGGTCTGGGGAATGATTTACATAACTCGCCCGTGGCTTGCTCAGGTGTCGCGCGGCGTTTGGACAGTGTGTTATGGCGCCCCTCCAGGTCTGGAAACGCCTGCTGCATTACAAATTCTGGGCGACCTGGTCAGAAATGCGGGCTAAGGAAGCTTCAGGTCAAGCGCATAGATGTCGGAGTAGCCGAGAATGAAGGAAACCACCGGTGAGCCATGCGGAGTGATGCCGGCCAGGGAATAGTTTCGCACATCGCCACGTTGTATCTGTTCGAAGGTCGCGATGCGCTCAGTTTTCAAATCGCTGATGCGCACACGAAAAATCGGCTGGCTGCTCTCCGAAGCATCCTGAAAAAACACATACCGGCTCTCTGCAGACCAGCGGGGCGGTCGCAGGGCGCCGCCCTCGGCGAGTTCCGACCACCGCCCCGATCGAGATTCGAAAAGCATCAGCCTTCTGGCGTCACGGGTAACGCCCGCCAAATAGCGTCCGTCAGGCGACCAGCACACCGCCTGCAAGGCCTCCGCCCCCGGAAAAAGTGAGGCCTGCCGGGTCTTCAAGTCAAACTGGTAGGTGCCGGAATTTTCCGGCGTTAGCGCCTCTCTTAATGAGGGCACCGCCGCCGTGAACAGCAGCCGATCGCCGGCCGGCGCCCACGCGGGATACAAACTATCTGAGGCGATCAAGGCGTCCGGCTCGCCTCCCTCGGGCGGGATCAGGAAAACCTTCCGCATGTTCCCGGGCTGATTCCCCACAAATGCAATCCGCTTCCCGTCGGGTGACCACTGAGGCTGGGCCACAACGAGCGGCGGAAAAGTGAGCTGCCGGCGGTCTGTCCCGTCCACCTTGCTCCGCCATAAAGTCGCTTGCTGCAGGTTGGAAATGACGTAGGCAATCCGCTGGCCGTCCTGGGAAACGCTTACCTCGCGCGCGCGGACTCCCGGAAG
>JASHTY010000200.1 GCA_030040315.1 Terriglobia bacterium
CTCTTGCCACGTCGCGCGCGAGATATCCCACTTTCTTGTCGCCCGCCAATGACAACAGGGCGCCCTTGCCAAGGAAAGTGAGCGCGGGCGGATAGGGAACCACTTGAACCGTTGCGGTGTATGGCTTGCCGGAGATGTATCCGCCCGTTCCCTGCACACCGTCCTTCACCCACAGGTAGACGTAACGGCCCACGGGGCCGTTGAATTTGAAACCGTGCGTGGTCTGTTCGCCGCCGTCGGACGCCACATAGGTCAGTGTCAGCGGTTGCGATTTGGCGAGAATGTCACTGCCGATTTCGGACTCGTCGGTCCAGTTATAAGGCTTCTTGTCTTCGGGCGGCTGGTTGGGGCTGCGCACGGGCAGCACATAAGCGGAAGTCATTCCAGTGAATGACTGCTCCGCAACGGGCGATGAACTAGTGATGAGCAGCACCTGCTCAGGTTCGTAGCGGGCGTTATCCACCAGGGTCATCTGCGCGCCGTCAAAGCGCAGGCTGGTGCGCCCGGGAATTACCACCACCGCCTGAAGTTTTTCGCCGGTTTCATTGCCGCCCCGCGCAGCGCGAATCCCCTTGGCGATGGCGAGTGTGATGCTGGTGTCATCGCGAGGCATTTGCAGGGCGGCGGAGTGAATGTAGGCGAAGAGCTTCAGTTTGTCGTACAGGACGGTATAGTGCTTGCTGTCGGGCGCGAGGCCCAGGTACTCCGCGTCCTTGGCGGGAGTGAGCGAAATGTGGTCCTCAAAGGTGGAAGTGTCAACGGGGTGTGTAAAGCTGACGGTCGCCACCAGATTTTTCTGCATGGGGTTCTGCGGGTCCTGGTAGAACTTGCTTTCGGTGACTTTCGCGGCGAAGGGTTGAGTCTTGAAGTCGAAGTCGTAATGCTCAAGCTTGACTCCTCGCGCGAGAAATCCTTTTTTCGCGAACTTGACGGTGAAGGTGGCGCCAATGGGCCAGTCGGAGCTGGGGGTGAATTGCAAATTCTTATCATTGGGCCAGGTCCACTGGCCAGCGAAGGCGGGTGAGATTGCAATCCCCGAAGTAAACCTCTTGTTGAGGTTGGCGAGCGGCGCTGCGGACTCTTCGAAAGTTACGGTGAGCGGCGAAATTGTGGGCACGCCATTCTCATTGTAGGTCGTCAGCACCGGCTCGCTGACGTCGAAGAGGACGTAATGCGGCCGAGGCCGCGCTTTGTACCAGGTGATTCCTGCCGCGATGGTTACCACAACCAGAATGGCAATCGCCAGCCGCTTGAGGTCAGCAGTCACAAACTGCCTGGCACGGAGGAATTGGCGCCACACCCAGCCGGTCCACTCCGGCGCTTGCCACTGCAGCCGGCCAAAGACTTTCAAAAACAGGTTCACGACGGATCGCCAAAATCGATTGGGCGGATTGGGTGGGTTTGTGGGGTCTGTTACGGAGATCATGGCCGGGCATTATACGCGGGCGAAGGTGGATTAACTACTACATCCCAATCCTGCCTGCAAGTACACCTGGAGGGTGAGGATGAGATAGGAATGAATTACTGGATGGATTTTTTCTGGGTGCGCGCGGTCCTTTCGTGAATGATTCCCCGCGCGATCTCGCGCATGGACTTGCGCAATTGGCGGCTCTGCCTGCGCAGGGAGAGGTAGGCTTCCTCCTCGCTCACCTGCAATTCGCGTTGGAGAATTCCCTTGGCGCGTTCGACAATCTTCCGAGTCTCCAGCTCTTCGGAAAGCTGCGTGCTTTTTTCCTCCAGACGCGCGATTTCCATTTCCGCACCCACGAAGAACCCTATCGTCGAGAGCAGCCGGATTTCGCGGCGCGTGTAGGCATGCGGCTGGCGGTTTTGCAGGTTCATGACACCCACCACCTGTCCGCGGCAGAGAATCGGCACGGAAAGAAACGCTTCATAGCTGTCTTCTGGAAGCTCGTTGAAGAACTGAAATCGCGGATCCTGGAACGCGTTGCAGGCAATGGCGACGGGCTGCTTATTTCGCGCCACCCAGCCCGTGATCCCTTCATCCAAGCCGAGGCGCAGGTGATCGACTTCTCCCGGATGGGGATTCTTTGAAGCCCGAAGAACGAGTTGGTTGTCCTCCAACAGATAGACAAAACACGAGTCGCATTTCACGACGCTCGCGGCGAATTCCACCACGCGCCTCAGCACCTCACGCAGCGATGTGGAGGACGCCATCCGGCTGCCGATTTCGTGCAGGAAATCCAGTCCCTGCTCTTTGTGTTTTTCGCGCAGAATTTCCGCGGCCCGGGCCGCAGCTTCCGCCACCAGAAGTCCCATTCGGGGGTGCGAGGCCTCCAGGTCGGCCCGCAGACCGTGCGTGCCGAGGTGCTCGGAAGTCGTCGGTCCGACCGAGGCGATGACGATGCGCTCCATCTTCCTGCGCATGGAATCTTCGATTCCCATCTTTCCAGCCACCTGAAAGAGATGATCGGCCTGTACGGCCGCCGTGAGCAGGACCACGTCGATTTCACCTTCCGCGATCCTTACCGCCGCATTCTGCAAAGGAGTTACATCCTCGGGCAACGACCAGCGGTAGATGGGAATTCGCGTCACGCGCGCGCCGCGTTCATTCAGTCCGGTCAGCAATCCCGTGCAGGGCGAGCCATATTCCTGAACGGCCACGCGCACACCGTTCAATTTTTCCGGGCCCGCCCGGCCATCGAGCGCGCGCAGGACTTCGCGCCAAGTATTCGGCTCCGGCGCGATGACGTCGGGCTTCACGCCCAACTCGGTGAGGGCGGAAACCGGTTTTGGCCCGCGCGCCACCACCTGGACGCGCGCGAGCGCGCTGCTCAAGTCGGCAGGCGCATACACGCCGTGAAGGGATCCCACCAGCCCGCGAATGCCCGCTCCGGTCAGGAAAATCACCATATCAAACTGGCCGCCGATCAGGCCGTCGGCAAAATCGCGCGCCTGGGGATTGGGCTCCAGCGTGACCTCGCGCAGCGCAGGCGCAGCAACCGGCTTTCCGCCATAGGAGGCAATCAGTTTCGAAACCTCTTTGGCCTGCCGGCTTTCCAGCGACAGCACGCGCAATCCGCTGAATGTTGATGTGGGCATGCCTGCGTTCCTAAAAGTGGCAGTTCATTTCAACGTACCCGAATTGGCTATTCGTGCCGCCGGGATAAATGCCGGCGATCGCGTACCACAAATCCTGAGCATTAGCGAGGCGCAGGGCATGAAATTCGCTGCGCAGAGCGAGGGATTTGGGAAGCCGAAAAGCGGTCGAGCCGTAAGAGTTCTCATTGCTCATTTTATTATAGAACCGGAGACGAGCATAGGGCCGCGGCGTGGACGCCCCGCCGCTACGAGCCTCCAAAGCCCGGCGCTACTGCTCCTCGAATGCCGGCACTTCAACCTGCGCAAGCGCGTGCTCGCGGGTAAGCGTACCCACGTTGTGGCACTCGGCCTCGCGAAACCGTAGCAGCAGGACACTGAAGGCCGTGACGGTGACGACGCCTCCCAAAATCAGGAGGGCCGTTGCCCCCGAACTGCCCTCAACTTTGAAGAGTGCGGCGGCAAGAACCGCACCTACATTTCCGCCGGCCCCGACGATCCCGGAAACCGACCCAACCGCATTCGGGCGAATCAGGGGAACTATCGCAAAGGTCACGCCGCACGCCATGCACAACAACAAACCGACGAGCAGAAAAACGGCGACCGCGGGGCCCAAAGCCCTCATGCGGGATAACAGTATGATCGCCAAGCCTTCCGCCGAAAGGGTCGCACCCAGAAGGAGCGAGCGGCCGGGCAAGCCCCAGCGCCCGCCGGCCCAGTCGCCGGTGATGCCGCCGAATGCGCGAGCGTAGATATTCATCATTCCTGCCAGGCTGGCGACAATCCCTGCCAGCTTAAGCGTCAGGTGAAAATTGTCAGTAAAGTAGAGGGCCGCGACGTTGTCTACGGTGATCTCAACTCCGAAGCATGCGCCGTACAAAAGAAAAAGAATCCAGACGCGATAGTCGGCGGCCGCCTCCCAGAACGCCTGCGCGCCGTGGGCTCGGACGAAGGGCCTTCTATCGGGCGTATCCGCCGTGAAGCGATAGTAGGCGATGCCGGTGAGCATCATGAGAACTCCTGGAACGACCATCGCCAGGCGCCAGCTCAAAAACTTGTCAAAGCCGAGCCCAACCATCGCGCCAACCAGCAGCGGCATCAGCCACTGAGCGATGCCGCCGCCGAGATTGCCCCAACCCGCCGTCATCGCATTCGCGGCGCCCACGACCCGCGGTGAAAACATGATGGATGTGTGGTACTGGCTGATCACGAATGATGCGCCGATTAAACCAATGGCCAGCCGGAACAGCAGAAACGATTGGTAAGTGTGGGCAAGGCCGATGCCCATCACCGGCAGACTGCCAAAAAGCAGTAATGCGCTGTAGGTCCGCCGCGGCCCGAAGCGGTCGCAAAGCCAGCCGGTGATAAGGCGTGCGAAGATGGTCATCGCCACGGAAGCAATAACGGCGTTGCCGACTTGCGCCTTTGTGAGCTTCAGATCGTCGCGCACCAGCGACATCAGCGGCGCAATTCCGAACCACGCGACAAAGCACAGCAAAAACGCAAACCAGGAGAAATGAAAGGCGCGCATGGGCGCGCTGGCAAAATCTCGCAACCGGATGCGGTCGGCTTTGCCATCGTTTTCCGAAAGTCGTGAAAGATTCATAGCGTCCTTTTCCCAAGCGATGGCCGCTTCGTGCGTCTTGATGACCCGGCGGGATTCATATCTCCTTTTCTCCTCTGGATTTACTTGGCACAACATTCACCGCGCATTGCTTGTAATTCGGTTCGCGCGAGATCGGATCGAATGCGCTCTGCGTCACCTGATTGGCATTGGTCTCGACAAAATGAAAGGGCATAAAGACCTGGCCGGGTGCGACGATTTCCGTCACGCGCAACTCGACACCATGCACCGCGCCACGCGCCGATCGAACATCCACCCGGTCGTGTGGCTTAAGACGAAGCGACGCGGCGTCATGCGGATTCATCTCCAGCCAAGCGTTGGGGGACATTCGCTCCAGGATGGGCACTTGTGCCGTCTTGGTCCGCGTGTGCCAATGTTCCACCGTGCGCCCTGTGTTGAGAACAAACGGGAACTTGGGGTTGGGCTGCTCGGGGAAGGGTTCCCATTGAACACAGAGCAGTTTGGCTTTGCCGTCCTCAGTTGGAAAGTGGCCGCCGGAATACAACCGGGTGGTTCTTATCTCCTGAGTATTTTCCGGGAGGGGCCATTGAATTCCGCCGTGCTGCTCGAGAAGCTCGTAGGTGATGCCGGAATAGTCGCAAAGCCGGCCGGCGGAGACGCGTCTCCACTCCTCGAAGGCGTCGCGAGGCCCGGTCCAACCGGAGAAGAGCTGGTCGTAACAGCCCAGCTTCTTTGCGAGAGCGAGAAAGATGTCGAAGTCCGCCCTGGCTTGTCCTGGAGGGTTGACGGCCGGATTCACCTTGCTCACGCGGCGCTCGGAGTTGGTATAGGTGCCTTCTTTCTCGCCCCAAATTGCCGCGGGCAGCACCAAATGGGCCATCTCCGATGTCGGCGTCGGGTGAAACCCGTCTTGCACAACAAGAAATTCCAGCGTTTCAAGTCCCTGCTTCAGCACATCAAGGTTGGGGAAGGATACGATTGGGTTAGTGGCGATAATCCAGAGTGCTCGTATTTTTTTCCCAACCGCAGCCTCAATGATGTCCGGATAGGCCAGCCCGCGCGCAGTCGGGATGCGGGCTACAGGAATGTTCCACAACCCTGCGAGCGCTTCCCGATCCTCGCCGCTTTCGAACTTCCGGTAGCCCGGCAGGCTGGACGTGAATCCAGACTCGCGCGTGCCCATGGCGTTGCACTGCCCGGTTATGGAAAAGGGTGAAGCACCTGGCCGGCCGATGTTTCCTGTGATGAGGGCGAGATTGTTGATGGCATTTACCGTCTCCGCGCCCTGAGTGCTGTGGTTTACCCCCATCGTCCAGCCGATGAATGCGGCCTTTGCGCCTCCGTACAACGACGCTGTCCTTAAGATCAAGTCTTCGCCCAAGCCGGTAATTCGCGACACGTAGTCCGGCGTGTAGCGAGCCACCGACTCCTCCAGCTCTTCGAATCCGGACGTATGGCGGGAAATGTAACCGCGATCGATGGCTCCGGCGCGGATGAGAATGTGGATCAATCCGTTGATTAAGGCAATGTCCGAGCGCGGTTTGAGCGGCAGGTAGAGGTCCGCCAGCATCGCTGTCTTTGTAACCCGCGGGTCAGCGACAATCAAAGTCTTTCGGGGATTCGCTTCCAAATGCTGGCACAGGATGGGGTGATTGTCGGCAATGTTCGCGCCGATCAGGAAGATAACGTCCGCCATTTGCAAGTCTTCGTACGCGCCGGGCGGACCATCGCTCCCGAACGACCGCTTGTAACCTGAAACGGCGCTGGCCATGCAAAGCGTCGTATTTCCGTCAAAGTTCCGCGTGCCGAAGCCGAGTTGAACGAGTTTACCGAGGGTGTAGAACTCCTCGGTAACGAGTTGTCCCGTGCTGATTACTCCCAAAGCGTCTGGCCCATATTTTTCCTGAACGGCCCGGAACCTGCGCACCATTGTGTCCAGGGCCTCTTCCCAATCCACTTGCACAAGTTTGCCGTCCTTGCATAGAAGCGGGTACCTAGCTCGATTGGGCGCCTCCAACGTATAGTGCTCTGAAAGCCCTTTGGGACAGAGCTTGCCAAAATTCACGGGGTGATGGGGATTGCCGCGGACGCTCACCGCTCGCCCATCCTTCACGCCCACAAACATTCCACAGCCCACCGAACAGTACCCGCAGGTGGTCGCGACCCAGTGGCCGGGAATTTTCTGTGCCGAGGTGTGGCCCAACTGCGGATCAGTGGTGAAGGCGTACTGTTCGGAAAGAATGTCAAGCCCGAGTTGGCGCTTCAGGTTCACGCAGCCTCCTTATCTGCTGTCAAATAGGAAGCCGCCATGTTTTTAGGTACGACACTGACGAAGAAAAGATACCTGCCCAGGATTTCGCCCGCTGCTGCCACGACCAGCGCCAGGCATTCCGTCAACCGGCCGGTGGATAACAGCGGCAGCACAATCCCTCCGCCCATCGCCAACGCGCCTCGTAACAAGAGGTGCGGCTTCAAGGCGGTGGAAAGAAGCCGAGACGAGGCCTTCATTTCGAACGACTCGGCAGCCGTGAGGCGGAGGAATTTCGCGGCCTGGTTAAAGACTTGCAGCGAGGCGGCCGCCGCGGCCGCCGCGAGCCACCCTCCAGGTAAGACTCCAACGCTCGCCGCAAAAAGCGGTCCCAGCAATGCCCCGGTTAGAAAGAATTCGGCTGTGGTATGCCGGGTATTCCATGCGGGACGCGCTTTCACCCGATAGATATAACCGCTTGCCGCAACGCCCGCAACGCCGAACAGCGAAGTCAGAACGCCAAACAACGGACCGATGGCGAGGTTCCGCCATAGCGCGGCAGCATAGAGTGTGGCCATTGCGGAGAAAGCGCTGAACAACAGAATTTCACGGCTTAACCATGAGCGCCTCCACATTTTGAGGGCTCGATACGCGTGGATCGGACGTCCGAGATGCAGTATTGAGGCGCTAAGGGCAAGCACTGCCACGGCTAATGCCGCCACGGCTGCCAGGCCCAGGGGTGCGGGTGCTCCGCGCATCTGCTGAACCCAAATCGTCGCCAGTGCTCCCACGGATAACTGCGTCAGCACCGTCATGACGATCAAGGGCCAGTGTGGAGACTCGGGCTTTACCCGCCAGAAGTCAGCTTTTTTGGTGTCGCCAGGCAGACGCTCGGGTGTGGTGATGCGGGTGGTGGAAATGCTGTCTCCCGCGGCGGGCAAACCCGGGGCATTGGCGCTGCCGCCGTAATCCTGTATCCATTGAGAGATGTTGACGATCTCCACGCGGATCGCACCCTGCGGGCAGGCCGTAACACAGGCGGGTTCCCCGCCGTCCGTCAGCCGGCCGTAACACATGTCGCACTTGCCGACCACACCTCGCTGCGGGTTGTATTGCGGCACGCCGTACGAGCAATTCCACGTGCAGTACTGGCAGCCGATGCACTGGTCCGCGCTGTGAAGCACGATGCCGGTTGCGTCATCCTTTTTATAGGCGTCCACAGGGCACCCGATCAGGCAGGATGGCTCGACGCAATGATTGCAACCCATTGAAACGTGGAAGCGCCGGGTATTCGGATACGTGCCCCCTTCAATTTCGCCCACACGCCTCCAATTGATTTCCGGGGGATTGCCGTTCTGCTCGTTGCACGCCACCACGCAGCACTTGCAGCCAATGCACTGACTCATGTCGAAATGAAAGCGATATTGCTCACCGGGACCCGGTTGGCGTTGCGGGATGCCCGGTGCCGGGCGAAAGGGTTCGATTTGAACCACGTGCTGGCTGACTGGTTGCGGCGCCATTGGCGTTAAAGCGAACCTGACGCCGTCCTCCTGCGCTCTTTGAATTAGCGGCAGCAACATCTTTAATCCTTGAAGAAACCCCTCACCCTATCACCCCTTCTCCCCTCTTCCCTCTACCCGGGGGAGAGGGAAGAGGGGGAGGGGAGTTGGGGTGAGGAGGCCTGGGCTGACACTGTGACACCCGCGCCCGCTTACCCAGCGCAAATTGCTTCCCTTTCGTCTAAGGAGGGGGGCGCACTGACGCCACACTCTTGCTCCGGTCCCAGGGGCGTCTCCACGAGCACATCGCCATCTTCAACCCTTGCGCGAAACGTCTCGACGCAGGAAGCCACATCGGCGGGCCGCGCCACCTGCCCGGATTCAAGGTCCACCTTCCAGGCGTGCAGCGGGCAAACCACCATCCCGCCGGAAACAATTCCGTCCCCCAGCGGACCGCTCCGGTGCGGGCACTGGTTGGCCACGGCAAGAAAACGATCGCCGAGGTTGAAGATGGCAATCACGCGGCTGCCCAGGTGTACGGCGCGCCCTTCGCGAAGCGGAATGTCTTCGCAGCGCGCCGCCCGAATCCATTTTCGAGTGCTCATACGCTGATCCTTTCGAGCGGTTCGATTTGCACGAATTGCGTGGGATGCTTCGGCTCATCGCGCTCCAGCCAGGCATCCCTGGAGAGGGCCTTTGATTTGCGCAGCCTTTCCAGCAGCGCTTCTCGAACCTCATCGGTGGCGTAAACGGTCTCCTTGCGAACCTTTTCAATTCCCAGGCGTTCCACAAAATCGTAAGTGCGCTCCAGGTAGTTGGCGTTTTCGCGGTAATACTGGAAAAAAAGCTGAGCAGCGGTCAGCGCTTCCTCCGTGGTCACCACGGTAATCAGCAGGTCGGCCTTTCGAACTTTCTTTCCCGCGGCCCCGCCCACGACCACCTGCCAGCTTCCCTCCTGCCCAATCAGGCCGATGTCCTTTACGGTGGCTTCCGCGCAATTGCGCGGACAGCCCACCGCACCCATCTTGACTTTGTGAGGGGTGAAGAGATTCTCCAGGCGCCGCTCGAGCTCCACACCGGCGCTGGTGGAGTCCTGCACACCGTAGCGGCAGAATTCCGTACCCACGCAGGTCTTCACCATGCGCACGCCTTTTGTGTACGCCTGGCCGGAAGGCATTCCGAGGTCGGCCCAGACCTTCGGCAGGTCGGCTTTTTTCACGCCCAGCAGATCGATGCGCTGGCTTCCGGTGATTTTCACCATCGGTACTTTGTATTTTTCCGCCACGTCGGCGATGCGCCGCAGTTCGTCAGGTGAGGTTACGCCGCCGCGGATGCGCGGGACAACGGAGAACGTTCCATCCTTCTGAATATTGGCGTGAACGCGATCGTTAATGAAGCGCGCGGAGCGGTCCTCCTGGTGACCGCCGCACCACAGCATGTCAAGCATGTAACTCAGCGCGGGCTTGCAGACCTCGCAACCCTGGCTGTTGCCGTAAATCTCCAGAACCTCCTGCACGGATTTCAGGTTCTGGCTGCGCAGAATTTCGCGCAGGTTGTCCTCCGCAAAGGGCACGCACTTGCAGATCACCTTTTTGGTTTCTTCCTGGAATTCCGGCGCTACGGCCTTCAGAAGCTGCTGGCAGAGCGACGTACAACTGCCGCAGCCGGTGGAGGCCCGCGTGCACTCTTTCAATTGCGCCATCGTGCACAGGCCCTTTTCGTGGATGGCGTTGATGATGGTCCCTTTGCTGACGCCCATACAGCCGCACACCGTGTCGCCGTCGGCCATTTGCGCGACATCCAGGCCGCCGTCTTCACCGGCATCAGGGAAGAGAAGTTGTTTTCGAATCTTGGTGATGTCCGTGGCGCTGCGCAGCCAGTCCATGTAGCGATGGCTGTCAGCGGTGTCGCCCATCAGGATGGCGCCGGCCAATCTGCCGTCTTTGAGCGTGAGCTTCTTGTAGACGCCGAGTGTCGGGTCCTCATACCGGATCACTTCTGAGCCGTCGATCTTGTCGTTGATTTCGCCTGCGGAAAATACGTCAACTCCCATGATCTTCAATTTCGCGGCGGGGACCGTACCCTGATATTTCAGCCCCTTATTTCCAGTTATAGTGGCGGCCAGGACTTTGCCCTGCTCGAGCAGCGGAGCGATCAGGCCATAGCAGATGCCGTTATGCTGCACGCACTCGCCCACGGCGAAAATGTCGGGGTTTGAGGTCTCCATGTAATCGTTCACCACAATGCCGCGCTTTACCTCAAGGCCCGCTTTGTGGCCCAAATCAACGTTGGGTCGAATGCCGGCGGCAATGACCACCAACTCCGCAGGCAGAGTGCCCCCGCCCTTGAACTGAACGCCTTCCACTTTGCCGTTGCCCAAAATGGCGCTGGTGGAAAGCCCCAGCAGCACGGTGATTCCCATTCGATTCATTTCCGCCGCCAGATAGCCGCCGCCCGCGCTGTCAAGCTGCCGCTCCATCAACCAGTCCATCAGGTGGACCACCGTGACTTCGCAGCCGCGCACCTGAAGTCCACGCGCGGCCTCCAGACCGAGCAATCCGCCGCCGATGACCACGGCCTTCAGGCCAGGCCGGGCACGCTCCAGCAGGGAGCGAGTGTCATCAAGATTGCGAAACACGAAGACGCCGTCCTTCTTAACGTCGTCGATGGAGGGAATCAGGGGTTGGCTGCCGGTAGCGAGGAGCAACTTGTCAAAATGCGTCACGCTGCCGTCGTCACCGGTAATTGTCTTGGCGGCCGCGTCCACGTCGGTAATGCGCACGCCCAGCCGCAGGTCGATGTGGTTCTGCTCGTACCAATCGAGCCCGTTGAGGATGATGTCGTCAATTGACTTCTCACCCGCCAGCACGGCGGAGAGCATGATGCGGTTGTAATTGACGTAGGTCTCATTTCCGAAGATCGTGATATCGAACTTGGGCGAGTGGCGCAGGATCTGCTCGACGCACGCGATCCCTGCCATGCCGTTGCCGACAACCACGAGCTTTTCTTGTCGCGAAGTGTTCTCCAGCGGATTCATTTCCCCCACTTTTCAATCGTTGCTTTTGACTTGGTTTGAAGTATAGGCGGCTTTACGCCGCCCTTTGGTGATCCCGCCCGGGTGAGATCGCCACTACGAATTCAAGTTCCACACCGATTTACGTTAATCGAGACACACGAGTACCTTCTGCGTCGCGGGCCCTTCCCGGGCGACGCGGTGAATTCGGTGTCGGGACAGTTTTCCGGCTTACTACGCGGAAACTACGTGGTATCCGAGCGGAGCGAAATATTCAGGGGGCCTGGCGCTCTGACTTCGCACTTGGAAGTGACGTGCGGCAACCTCAGCCGCACCGTCCTCGAGACGCCGCGCCGTTTTGACACTTGCACTCTAAGCTTGTCTCAGTGACTGGAAGGTGTCAAATTCGAAATTTCTATGCGGGAGATTACAAAAGCCAAATTGGGTGATCGGCGGGCGCTTAACCCAACCGACGCGCAACGCGGAATTGTTTTTTTGGAGGGGGCGACGCCACGGTTCCTTGCCATCGCCATGGCGTCGCTTGGGAGAGAGAGCTTTAGCGGGCGTAGTCGGATTGGATTTTGATTTTCTTGCCCGCGATCACGTTAATCTGCTCCTGATAGAAGGTTTTCCCGTTGGCATCGCGCAATTGAAGGGTGTGCGTGCCCGCTTGCAGGGGGAACTTCTTCAGTTGACCTGTCAGGCCCGCATAACCGCCATCCACAAAAATCTGGTTGCCCTTCTGCTTCGTTGAAATCTGCACTTCACCCGCATTCGGGCCATAGTAGTAGCCAGCCCCGTACCAGCCGTATGGGCCGTACCAGGGGCCATAGTAACCGTAGAAGCCGGGGTAGAAACCCACTCCGACATACGGGCGAACGAAAACCGCTCCCCGCGCCGAGGCTGCGGGAGCGAATGAAACCAATGCCAAAAGGGCAACCGCTGAAGCCATCAGTAAACGTTTCACGGCTAATGCCCTCCTTCCTGTGCCGGCCTCCAGTGGCCAGACAACTACTTAGATGCAGAGGATGACGGGGGTGGTGCCTGGGGCGGCTAAGTCATGTGGGCTCAGAGGGATAAGAGTAGAACGGGGCTCCAGAAGGGACACCGACCATCAAATCTTATTCCAATACCACAGACTGTAGCTGGTGGTGCGGTCCAAGGGCAGTTTCGTGATCTTCAGATGGAGCAAGATCTGGCCGCGGTGGTGGCCTTCATGATTCACACTGTACGCAAGAAATCCCACTGGCCCCAACTTTGAAGATATGCCCTTCATTTGCCCGGTTTTCTCCGCTTCGGTAAACAATTCTCCCATAGCATCGCCTGAATTGAGCAGCGCCTGGCGAAGCGCGGCTCGCGTGGCCGCTTTGCTGGAAAGCTTCGTGACCCTTTTAGCTAATTCGGGGGCGCGGCGCTGAAGCCAATAGAACCTTGCCATGTGGATATGCGCAAAATAGCTGGTTATGGGCTTGCCCCGCGGAGCGATCGTCGAGGCCAGTTGCTCATCGCTGAGAGCGTCGAGCAACTTCAAGTTGATGCGATTGTTCAGGTGCCAGATTTCGGTAAGTGGGAATGGAGCTTTTGAATTTTCTGTCATGAGTCTGCGGAATCTCGGTCGAGCCGCCGATCTCGCTTTCGCGCAGCCCCTTGGAGTGCGGTAGCAGCAGCTACCGCCTTACGATCTTGGTCCGGACTCGGGACGAAAGAGGATCGGGAAAAACGTCCACCGTGGTAAACCGGCCACGTCACGCCCTGCTGCAGAATGCAATGTGAGAATGGCGGTAGCTGCTGCTACCTCACTCCAAGGCGCCTATGGTGCAGCCACACCCAGGAGATTCACATGACCACCGGTGAATGTCAATGCGGCTTGGATAGATGTCTTCCATTACTCTTAGACTTAAATCATTTGCTTGATTCTGCAATTCACGCCATGTCTTTCTGGTTGACTCTGAGCGATGGCGGGTGCAGAATTTTATATGAGGGTGCTCGCGAAAATCCAGCCTGCCAAGTGAAGGCACCGCGCCCCCGGGGCTACAGGCGCGAAACTCAAATGCGCGGTAGAAAGTGGAAATTCGGGATCGGCATCGGCATCATCCTCGCCGTAGCAACGTGGGAGGGTGTGTCGGGATTTCAGGAAAGCAAGACGTATTACGTGACCGTGAACGAGCTGACGCAGGCAGCCACGGCGCGCCGCCACGTGCGCGTGGGCGGCGTGGTTGCGCAAGGCTCGGTGGAGCACCGCGGCGGTCAACTCTATTTCCGGCTCGCCCAGGACACCAAATCCATTCCCGTAACCTATGTGGGAACCGACACTCTTCCGGACACTTTCAAAGACGGTGCACAGGCGATCGTGGATGGCGACTACCTTTCGAGCGGAGAGTTTCGCGCTGAAAAGATCCAGGCGAAATGCGCTTCCAAGTACCAAGCGGCTCCCGGCTCCAAAGCAACGGGCATGAAGGGCCCTGTGGCCGAGTTGAGCGGCGGCGCCAAATAAACGTCCAGCGCACCGCCCCTGGCAGCCTGCGGGTTCCACCCCAAGAAGCCAAGCCTCTCACGGAGTACTTATGAACCAAGTCGGCAGCGTCGGTCTTATTGCCGCTCTGGCCTTCGCGGCTTACGCACTGGTTGCGGGAGCCGTGGGCGGACGTCTGCGCAGTCCGCGCATCACCCGCAGCGCTGAGCGCGCCACCTGGGGTTTTTTCCTGATGATCACCATGGCGGTGGTCGCGCTCGAGTACATGATCCTGACGAACGACTTCCACAATGCTTATGTGGCGGAGCACTCCAACCGCGATTTGCTCACCTATTATAAGGTTGCGTCGTTGTGGGCCGGGCAGGAGGGCTCGCTGCTCTTCTGGACGTGGCTGCTTTCGATTTACAGCGCGCTGGTCGTTTGGCAGAATCGCCGCAAGAATCGTCAGTTGATGCCCTACGTGGTTTCCGTGCTGATGGGGACGGGCACCTTCTTCTCTCTGCTTGTCTTTTTCGTTGCGAATCCCTTTCAGGAGCTATGGGCAAACGGGACGCAGGCATTCACCGCTCCCGACGGCAATGGGCTGAACCCGCTGCTGCAGTACCACTCGATGGTGATTCACCCTCCCATGCTGTATCTGGGATACGTGGGCATGGTGGTGCCATTCGCATTCGCAACGGCCGCGCTCATCACGCGGCAACTAGGCGACAACTGGATTCGCATCACGCGCCGCTGGACGATGGTTCCGTGGATGCTGCTGGGCACGGGAATCCTGCTGGGCGGCAACTGGGCGTATGCCGTGCTGGGATGGGGTGGCTACTGGGGCTGGGATCCGGTGGAGAATGCCTCGCTGCTGCCGTGGCTTGCCGGTACGGCCTTTTTGCATTCGGTGATGATTCAGGAAAAGCGCGGCATGCTGAAGGTCTGGAACGTGGCGCTGGTGATCTTGACCTTCTTCCTGAGCATTTTCGGAACATTCCTCACTCGCAGCGGCATCGTGTCTTCGGTTCACGCCTTTGCGCAATCAAACATTGGTCCATTCTTTGCGGTCTTTCTCGCCATCATTTTGTTTTTTTCCGTCACCCTGCTGTTCCTGCGCCTCGATCACTTGAAGAGCGAGAACAAACTGGATTCCATGGTTTCGCGCGAGAGCGGGTTCCTCTTCAACAACTGGATTCTGCTCGCCCTGGTGTTCGCCGTCTTCTGGGGAACGCTCTTCCCAGTGATTTCAAAGGCCATTGAGAACACTACGGTCACCGTGGGTGCGCCGTTCTTCAACAAGGTGGCGATTCCCATGGGCTTGCTCCTTCTGCTGCTGACCGGTGCGGGGCCGCTGCTCGCCTGGCGCAAGACTTCGTTTCAAAGCATCAGGCGCAATTTTACCGTGCCGCTGATCGTGGCCGCGGTGGCGGGCGTGGTGATGTTTGTGGAGGGTGTGCGCAACCTCTACGCGTGGATGACTCTGTTTCTTTCCGTCTTCGTCACCATTTGTATCCTTGGTGAATTCTGGAAGGGCGCGCGCACCCGCATGAGAACTGCAAAAGAGAATTTTGCCGTTGCACTCTACAACCTGACCATGCGCAACACGCGGCGCTACGGCGGCTATGTGGTGCACATCGGGATTGTGCTGCTGTTTATCGGATTTGCCGGCCAGGCCTTCAAGACCGACAGCAAGGGATTGATGCAGGAGGGCGACCTGTTGCGAATCAATAATTACGAGTTGCGGTTGAGCGAACTGGTCTCCGGCGACAATCCCAATTACGAGTACACGCGCGCCAATTTCTCCGTAACAAAAAATGGCGAAGCATTTACGTCCATGCATCCGGAGAAGCGGTTCTACAAGGCCAGCCAGCAACCCACCAGCTATGTGGCCATCCATCCGACGCTCTCGGAAGATCTCTATGTGGTGCTGGCGGGGCTGGATCCCGGCACGAACAAGGCCATCGTGCAGGTTTTCGTCAATCCGCTGGTGATGTGGGTTTGGATCGGAGGCGTGGTGACGCTGCTCGGCACGTTGCTGGCCATGGTTCCAAGCCGTGTCGAGCGCGAGATGGCGGAAATGCGGCAGGCGCAGGAACTGATAGTACAGGCGGGCGACGCGTTCTGAAGGAAAGAGGCGCGCGCCCGGTTGGTGATGAGGAGCAATAAATCTTCGAAGTCAGACCTCGAGTTTGATTGATGTCTCATGGCTTTAAAAAGGTCAGCAACGGTCATCGTCTTGGGCATTCTCCTCGCCGCGACTGCGGCGTTTGCTGATGACGCCCGCATGCCCACGGTGGAGTCCATCGGCAACGAAGTGCAGTGCACCTGCGGCGGATGCGTGGCGCCCATCAACCAATGTCCGATGCTGAACTGTGCGGAGAAGGCGGAGATTCGCGCGTTCATTTCGAAAGAAATTTCGGACGGCAAGGACGAGCGAACGATACTTCAGGATTTATCGCTGCGCTACGGCTTGCAAGTGCTGTCCGCGCCGCCCGCGAAGGGCTTCAATCTGGCGGTCTGGGTTCTGCCCGGCGTGGGCTTGCTGGTGGGGTTGAGTCTGGTGGTCGTGATCGTGCGGCGGTGGAGGTCCAAGCCTGCCGATGCGCCTCCCGCTCCACCCGCCGCTTACGACTCCAAAGTCCTCGCGGCGATGGAAGAGGAAATGAAGTCTGCGGGATTACATTAGGGGCAAGGTGAGTTAATAATGTTACCAAGCATTGCAGTTCTTATTGCCGTTGGGATGGCCGTGTATGTTGTCTGGCCCTTGCTCAGCGCGGAAACCGCGGGCGGGCCGCTGCCTTTGGATGTGACTGTACTGGGCGATCTGAAGCGTCGGCGGCTGGTGGTCTACGATAATTTGAAGGACCTGGAATTTGAGTACCAGTCCGGCAAGATTGCACGGGAGGACTACGAGGCTCTGCGCACCAATTACCTGGGCGAAGCCGCGGGGCTGATGGCAGCCACGCAGGAGGCTGAGCAGCTTAAGCAGGATGACGCGGTGGTGGAGCGCGAAATCGCCGCGCGGCGAGCAATGCGCAAGTCGCAGCCCAAGATTGAGTATAAGTGCCAGGCTTGCGGGTACGAGAATCCGCTGCCGGTGAAATTCTGCGGCGAGTGCGGAGCGCGGCTGGCGGTGCCGGGCAAAAAGCAGGGTTGATTTGAGGTGTGACTTAAAGAAAGATTTCACCACAGAGATCACAGAGAGGCACAGAGTCGTTTTTCTCCGTGATCCTCGGTGTGCTCTGTGGTGAATCCTTCTTTCTTGAGAACAACCTCCTCATTTAGTTCATGCGGACTCTGCCAGTATCAGGATGAACCGAAGGCTTCAATTCGTTACGGTTTCGGCGACGTGCCTCGTGATGCTGGGCGCGGGTCCCGCTCTGCGCGCTGCAGGAGGAAATATCTCGGGGCAAGTGGTGAACGGCACCACGGGCGCGCCTGTTGCGAACCAAACGATTCAGCTCCTGATGCCGCGCAACGGAATGCAACAGGTTGCGACGGGCGTTACGGACGCGAGCGGCCGGTTCGCCATCGCCAGGAGTGACCTTTCGACCGATTCCTTTTATCTTCTTCAGGCGGTTTTTCAAGACGTGAATTATCACGCCCCGGTGAAGTTTGACGATCGCGGCCAGGCTCGCGTGGACCTGACCGTCTACAACTCCACGCGCACCGCACCGCCCGTGCAAATTCAATCCGCGCGCATCATCATTAATGCCGTGGGCGACAAGGCGCATATTCAGGAGATGTTCGCCGTCCGCAACTCCTCCGACCCGCCGCAAAGCTATGTGAATGTGGACGGCACGTTCCTGTTTCACCTGGCCAAGCCGGCGGGAGATCCCACCGCCGTGGTGGCGGGCTTGATGAACATGCCGCTGCCGCAACCTGTTAACCCCGGCAAGGAACCCGGCGATTACTTCATTCAATACCCGCTGAAGCCCGGCGTGACCGTGATGATGGTGGCGTACGACAGCGACTACGCTTCAAGCAAACTGGACTTCAGCGATTCCGTGGCTTATCTCATCAACAGTCTGGAGTTGCTGGTTACACCACCCAGCCTCTCCGTGGACTCATCGCTGTTCAAGTCCTCGGGACCGGATTCGGAGACGGGCGGGCAGAAGTACGTGGCGGAGAACGTGCCGCCCAACACCGAGCTTGCTGCAAGCCTGAGCGGCGAGGGCGCCACGGGCGAGACCGCATCCGCCGCCAGCGCTTCCTCCGACACGGATATCAAGACCCAGCCCAACTTGATGACCCGGCTCGGTATCCCGCTGCTGGCTTGCTTCCTTCTGTTTCTGCTCTGGGGTCTGGGAGTTCGCGTGGCCAAGGAGTGGCCGCAATGGAAGGCCCAACAAAGCGCCAGCCAGCGTCAAAAGGCTCTGGAAGCCGAAGTGGAAAAGCTGTTCAATTCTCTTGCCGACCTTGATGAACTTTTCGCCAACGGCAAGATCGCTGAGAAGCCCTACTGGAAAGAGCGTCTGGAATTCAAAGCTCGCCTGGTGGCGACCTTGAAGAAAGCTCCGCCCGCGCTTCTTGAATCCTATGCCATCCGACACACCCCGCGCTGAACCCGCACTGGAACTGCGGGATGTTTCCAAACAATTCGGCGATTTGCAGGCGTTGAAGAGCGTAAGCCTGCGCGTCGCACCGGGAGATTCCATATTGCTCTACGGCCCGAACGGCGCGGGCAAGACGACGCTGCTGCGCGTGCTCTCTACTCTGGCGCGTCCCAGCAAAGGCAAGGTTTTGCTGAACGGCGAGGACGTGCACTCGAACCCTGTTGCTGCGAAGTCGGCGATTGGGTTTGTGACCCACACCACATTTCTGTATGGTGAGTTGACCGTGCGCGAAAACCTGGAGTTTGCAGGAAAATTATTCGGCCTGACATCGATCGACAAGCGGCTCGCGGACGTTCTGGACACTTTCCACCTTCGCGAGCGTGCCGGGACAATGGTTCGCGAGCTTTCGCGCGGATATCAGCAGCGGGTTTCGCTCGCCCGGGCGTTCCTGCATGACCCGCAATTTCTGCTGCTCGATGAACCGTTCACCGGCCTCGACGCCGCCAGCGCGGAATCCCTGCAAGGATTGATGCGGCGGCTTGAGGGCCAAGGCAAAGCGCTGATTTTTTCCACACACGATTTCGAGCAGGGAAAGGCCATCGCCCGCCGCCTGGTGGCGTTGGAAAACGGTAAAGTGCGTTACGACGGACCTGTGAGCCATGCACCCATTGCGGTGCTGAGAGCAGCAGATAGTCCGTCGGCTGGCGCACTTTCTGCTTCATTTCCATGAACTCGCTTCGCGTCATTGCCGCGATTTTCATGAAGGATCTCCGCGTCGAATGGCGGCACCGCGAGACGCTGGCCGCAATGTGTGTCTTCGGCCTGCTGGTGGTGTTTCTCTTCAACTTTGCCTTCGAGCCGGCGGGTGAGGAATCGCTGCGTCTTCTGCCGGGGTTGTTGTGGATCGCCTTTGCCTTTGCGGGCGTACTGGGCTTCAACCGCTCGTTTGCGGCCGAACGGGAGAACGCGGCACTGGAGGGCATGCGCCTTGCCCCCGTCGACCCGGGTGCGATCTATCTGGGCAAAATGCTTGCCAATCTGTTCTTCATGGGAATTGCCGAAGCGGTGGTGGTGTTTGCGGCGAGCCTTTGGTATAACTTTTCTTTCATTCCGGCACTCGGCTGGTTCACGCTCTCCACGTTTTTCTGCACCCTGGGCTACGTGGCGGTGGGAACCATCTTCGCCGCGGTGGCTGCCAACACGCGCATGCGGGAAGTGATGCTGCCCGTACTGCAATTTCCGGTAGCCATACCCATTTTCATCGCGGGCGTTGAGGCCTCCGCCGGAGCGCTCAAGGGCGACGCGCCCGGCGATTACGCCTCCTGGATCAAACTGGCGGCGAGTTTCAGCGTTATATTTTTAGTGTTGTCGTACCTGTTGTTTGAATTCGTTCTGGAGGAATAGTTTTCGCGCATAGGGTGGACTCATCGTATCCGATTGACCCCTCACCCCAACTCCCCTCCCCCTCTTCCCTCTCCCCGGGGAGAGGGAAGAGGGGGAGGGGAGTTGGGGTGAGGGGTCATTTTCTGGCGCCGGCGGTCAGATTCCGTCAGCCATCGCAAGAGCCTCCCGATTTGCCGGAGGATGATTAGCGTGATGAAGAAGGCATTTCCCCAAACCGTGCACCTGATCGTCACGCTTGCCGCACTGTTGGTGTCGCTCTATTTCATTTTTCTTTACGCCCCGCAGGAAGCCACCATGGGCGAAGTGCAGCGCATCTTTTACATCCACGTTTCGTCGGGAAACACGGCGTTTGTGGCATACTTCCTGACTTTTTTCGGCAGCTTCGTATATCTCTGGAAGCGGAATGAATCGGCGGACGATTTTGCCTACGGTGCGGCGGAAGTGGGCTTTCTCTTCTGCACATGTGTGCTGGTGACCGGCCCGCTATGGGCCAAACCGGTGTGGGGAATCTGGTGGACGTGGGATGAACGGCTGACTCCCACCTTCTTCCTCTGGCTTCTCTTCGTCGGATATTTGATGCTGCGGAGTTATGTTATCGCTCCCGGGCGCGCGGCCTTGCTCGCCGCCGTAGTGAGCACTCTCGGCGTTGTGGACGTGGTTTTCGATTTTTTGGTCATCCGCATGAAGAGTTATCGCGGGCAGCATCCCGCAGCCGTGATGGGCGGCGGAGAGAATTCCGGCCTTGACCCGCGCATGTGGGTGGCTGTGTTTGTCACCTTTGCGGCTTTCCTCCTGCTATTTTCCTACCTGGTGCGGCAATACATGCGGGTGGCGGCGTTGCGGCGTGAAGTGTCGCGCCTGCGGCGATTAAGCGATTCCTCTTCGGGAGCATGAGATGGTCAACATTTACCTGGTCGTTGCTTATGGACTTGTGTGGGGAATTTTCGTCGTCTATGCGTGGATCATCCAGCGCCGCCAGGATCGGCTTGAAAAGGAATTGCAGGAGTTGAAGAAGGCCCTTGTCCCGAAGTAAGAATCCTCAGCCTCAACACCCCGAAATATCCCGTCTGGCACGAATGCGCACCCGCATAGTACTTGAGTACTATACCGTTAGCTCTCAGCTACTACGCAGCCCAAGTTGTGATATGTTGAAAGTGAAGAAATGCCCGAACCCAGCCCAAAGGGCACGGGGCGAGTGGATTCCGGGTCGAACCTATCTCGCATGCCTGTGGTGGGTAAACCTCTTCACGCCAAGTGGAGTGGCGTCCTCATTGCCGGGCGTGGGATTTCGGAATTCCAAAGACTCGGCGATACCCGGCGGGGCGCAAGTCAGTGGAATGGACTGCGCTGCGGCGATACAATCGCCTTTTTAGCCTGAACCAGGACCATGAAGAAGGTTGGACGATACGACATAATTTCGGAGCTGGGCCGTGGCGCCATGGGAATTGTCTACAAGGCGTCCGACCCCACCATCGACCGGGAAGTTGCGCTCAAGGTTCTTTCTCTGAGCGCTACTACGGACGAGAGCGGCAACAGCGCGCAACAGATGTTCATGCGCGAAGTCCGCGCCGCGGGCCGGCTGACCCACCCTTCCATCGTGACCATTCATGATGCCTTCGATGATCAGGAAAATCACACCAGTTGCATCGTGATGGAGATGGTCACGGGTGTAACACTCGAAAAGATTGTCGATTCCGGCGAGCGCCTGAGCGTTGCGGAATCACTCAGTCTAATCCGCCAGGTTACCGAAGGATTGGACTATGCGCATCGCCATCAGGTGATCCATCGCGACCTGAAGCCCGCGAACATCCTCGTGACGGAGGATGGGCGCGCTAAAATTACGGACTTCGGAATCGCCAAAGTCCTGGCGCGGGAAGGTGTGGCGCGCACCGTGGGAATCATGGGCACGCCTTCCTTCATGTCGCCGGAGCAGGTGAAGGGCGGAGAAATCGACGCCCGAACCGATATCTTCTCCCTGGGCATCATGCTTTACACGATGTTCACGGGAAAGAAGCCCTTCGTGGGCAATACTGCTTCCGTGATGTTCCAGATTGTCTACGAGGAGCCGCCGGATACGAGCAGCCTGAATCCCGAGCTGACGTCCTGGCACGATTACGTGGTGAAGAGATGCCTGGCGAAGGAACGCGAGAAGCGTTATACCACCGCGCGCGAACTGCTGAACGACCTGGATGATCTCCAATATGGCCGCGCGCCACGCTCACAGTCTGCCGCTCCCCCGCCGGAAGCGGGTGCGCCGGGGTTCGACCGCACGATGGGCATGTCCATTAAAGATCTGATGAAGTCAGCATCGGAGAAGCACACTCCCACGCAGCCCATGCAAGCGCTCCCATTGCCCGAGCCACCCGCACCAGGCGATGCCTCCGCTTTTGAGCACACTATGGCGATGCCGGTTCCGAAGTTGAGTAAGCCTGCGACGCCGCAACCGGTGTCGCGGCCCGCTCCACCCCAAGCAACGCCTGCGCCGACTATGCCGCCCGCTCCATCCGAGGTTCCTCCGGTTGATCGCACCATGGCGATGCCAATTCCGAGCTTGAAGAAGGTCACTCCGCAACCGATTCCGCGGCCAGCTCCGCCTGCTCCACCATCCGCCCCTTCGATTGATCGCACTGCCGCCACGTCGATTCCGAGCTTGACGAAGTCCGGTGCACCGCCTGCTGCTCCGCCGTCCGAACGGACCATGGCGATGTCGATCCCAGATCTGATGAAAGGGGCTGCCCAGACTCCTGCGGCAAAAGCGCCGGACACCGCTCCTCCGGTTCCAGCCACACCACCAAAACCAGCGCCTGTAGCCGCTGCAGCACCCGATTCCCGGGAGCACACAGTTGCTAGGCATGTTCCCGATCTCTCTGCTGCGCCAGCGGTGCCGCCACCAATGCCACAGACGCCGCGCCCGGCAGGCCCGCCTCTTGATTCTACGCCGACAATTCAGGAGGCAGGCCAACAGACGGCAGTTTTGAGCGTGCCGGAAACGTCTCCTCCGCCAGTGGCTGCCGGACCGCTGGCGCCGCCAAGGGCGCCGGCACCGCGGACCTTCGCTCAAGATGCGATTGAATCGGATGAAGCGGTTGCCGCACCGGCGCACGCAGCCAAGTCAAGTCTTATTCCCATTCTGGGGAGCGTCGCGGCGATCGCGCTCGTTACGGTCTTGGCACTCCTATACTTTGGAAGTCGATCGGCGAAATCGCCCGCGCCGCCTCCACAAGCTGCGGTTCAACCGCAGACCGCGCAACCCGTGACCCCACCGCCGACGACTACGACGAATCCGGCTCCGCCGGCGCCGATTATTGCTGCGGCATCTCAGCCTGCGCAATCCGCGAATCCTGCGCCGACCGTCCCCGTGAAACCTGTGGTTGGCAAGCCGAAGATCGCCGCTCGGTCCGCTCCTTCCGCGCCTGCAGCAACTCCTGCGCCTGTGGAGCCTGAGCCCGTGGCCGCGGCTCCGCCGCCGCCCGCTGCTCCCACTCCACCGCCCGTCGCCAAACCTGAGCCGCCCAAGCCTGTCAACATTCCGCACATCGTGAATGTGAGCTGCAATTTCGGCTTCAAGGAAGCCACGTTCACATTTTCAAGCGGCGGCCAAACGCTTTATGGCGATACCGTCAAGGGGAAGAAGGAAAAGCATGGATTCCTGGGAATCAAGGGATCGTATATCGGCAACTTTACACGGACCATTACGGTCCCTGCCGGCGCTACCGAAGTCTCTGTTCATGTTGAAGCAAAAGACGGAGCGACCGATTTGAACAAATCCATCAAGATGCCGGCGCCCGGAGGCTTTGTACCCACACTCGCAGTGGAAGTCGATACTGACCATCTGGCACTCAGTTGGCAAAGCGCCCCTGCTCCCAAATGATCGCACGCCGATTGCTTTCAGACCCTCAATCAACATAGGACGCAACGCATCATTTACATTATCGTCGTGGCCTTGTAGAATGCGCCTTCCCGCTTGGGGTAAAACCAACTCCCAAATCGCGGCCGATACTAGGGGACAGGCCCTGATTCATGCCTAGCGCCTATCCTTTTTGGAAGCTGGCGCAGGACGGCCACCCCGAACGCAGCAAACAGGAGGGAAGGTATGGCTTTGAATACCGTTGAGAAGGAAGTGAACGGAGTTTCAGTTGTGGAACTGGCGGGCCGAATCACGCTGGGTGAGGAGAGCAACCAACTCCGCACCTTGCTGAAGGATATCCTGAGCCGGGGCAAAACGCGCCTGGTCCTCGACCTTGCGGAAGTCAGTTACATTGACAGCGCCGGCCTGGGCACTCTGGTTGCGGGGTTCACTTCCGCCCAGAACCAGGGCGCCAATCTGAAGCTGGCGAACCTCACCAAGCGATTCAGAGAGCAACTTCACATCACCAAGCTCGTTACAGTTTTCGACGTCTACGACAACGTGGCGGATGCTGTGAAATCGTTCGAATCGGCGTCCTGACGAGCCGTTGTACAAAGCGGTTCTCCTGAGGCGCGTTGTGAGCGCCAACTTGGCGGGACCGCGATTGCAGCTATATCTCTGCAGCGGCTGCGCTGGAATGCTCCTGCTGGTGAACCCACAACATGACGTTTGCTGGAGGCCTTTGATGGCGGAGTTCATTGGCCATGAATTTCATGTAGGGATCGATGTGCTTGAAGAAAAGCTTGTAGCCTGCGCAAAGGTAATTGAGCCCGGGCTCGCCATCGGGCGTGGAGATGAACCGATGTTTGGGACATTCGCCGTTGCAGGCGAAACGTACCTCGCATTCGCGGCAATAACGCGGCAGGGAATCGCGCTTGTCGAGCCCGAAGGCGCGCTGCTGGGGTGAATTCACCAGCGCCTGAAGCGGCTGCTCGAGAATGTTGCCCAGTTTGTTTTCCGGGTAGACGTAGTGGTCGCAGGAGTAAAGGTCGCCGTTATGTTCAAGCGCCATGGCTGCGCCGCAGGTCGGCCGGAAGACGCACAAGCTGGGGATTAACCCCATCCAGCTCTCCAGAGCGACGTCAAAAATCTGGACATAATGCTGTCCCACGTCCTTGCGTACCCATTCGTCAAAGATCTCGCATAGGAAGAAGCCGTACTGGCGAGGCTCAACAGACCAATCGGAGACGTCTGCAATGTGTGGGTCGCGGGGAGCGATGAGCACCAAACCATCGGGGTTCGCTGACTTCGCCACTCGCTCGACGATGGGGATGAATTGCATGAACTGAGCGCCGATGCCCTTCAGAAATCGATAGACGCGCAGCGGGTGCTGGGAATTCCGGCGATTCACCACCGTGAGCGCGTTGAATTCCACTCGATGCTTCTTGAGGTATCGCAGGCCGCGCATTACTCGCTCGAAGCTGGGCGCGCCGCCCTTATCCACGCGGTAGAAGTCATGGAGCTCGGCTGGACCATCGATGGAAATTCCGATCAGGAAGTTGTTTTCAGCCAGAAACTCGCCCCAAGCATCGTCAAGCAGCACACCGTTGGTCTGAAAGGCGTTTTCAATTTTCTTTCCATTGGCGTATCTCTGCTGAATTGCTACTACCTTGCGGAAGAAATTCACGCCGAGCAGGGTGGGTTCACCGCCCTGCCAGGCAAATGTAATGACAGGAGTGTCCTGCGCGGTAATGAATTGTGAGATGTATGACTCCAGCACCGGATCGGGCATGGCCCAGTCGCGCTTCTGACCGTAAAGATTCTCCTTTTCGAGATAGAAGCAATAGCGGCAGTCAAGGTTGCAGATCGGGCCTGTGGGCTTGGCCATCACGTGAAAGGCTGCAGGACCCTTCGCCGAATTTTTGCGGTGCCTGTTCATTGCCCCAATTGAATTATGAGGTCACCGGGGGGTCAGCTTCAAGTGCTGATGGAACCCTGCGCTGGCGAGATGTAAGCGATTCGATGGGCGAATGAAAATCCGGCCTGAAAGAAAAAGAGCGTGTGCTAAGCTATAAGCAGAATCTGGATTCCGAATGGGCCTGTAGCTCAGATGGATAGAGCAACGGTTTCCTAA
>JASHTY010000201.1 GCA_030040315.1 Terriglobia bacterium
GTGGCATCGCTTCCCGTGGACGGCAAGCGCGTGCTGGTCATCATCCCCGACGGCACGCGCACCATGCCCATGCCGATGATGTACGGCCTGTTTCAAGCGCACCTTGCTCCGCGCGTATCGGCGCTCGACTACCTGGTGGCGCTCGGCACGCACCCCATCATGAACGATGAGCATCTCAGCAAGCTCGTGGGCCGCACGGTTGTGCACGGGCAGTGCGGCAACAGCCGCATCTTCAACCATCACTGGGAAGATCCTGCGAACTTCATCACGCTCGGAATCATCCGCGCCGCGGAGATCGGCGAGCTCACCGGCGGAATGCTCGCTCAGGAAGTTCCCGTACGTCTGAACAAGTTGATTCGCGACTACGATCAGCTCATCGTCTGCGGACCCGTCTTCCCGCACGAGGTTGCGGGCTTCAGCGGCGGCACCAAGTACTTCTTCCCCGGCATCGCGGGTTCGGAGATCATCAACCTGACGCACTGGTTCGGCGCGTTGGTGACCAACTACAAGGTCATCGGATCGGGGTACACGCCCATTCGCGCCATCATCGACCGCGCGGCCGGCATGATCGCAACGCCCGCAGCGTGCTTCTCACTCGTGGTCACTCACGAGGGACTGGCGGGCATCTACTTCGGCACGCCGCAGGAGTCCTGGCAATCCGCCATGGCGCTTTCCGCGCGCAAGCACATCGTCTACGTCAAGAAGCCCTACCGCCGCGTGCTCTCCGTGATGCCGCGCCTCTATGACGACATCTGGACGGCGGGCAAGGGCATGTACAAGATGGAACCGGCCATCGCCGACGGCGGCGAGGTGGTGATCTTCGCCCCGCACATCGATGAGATCAGCTACACGCACGGCGCGCTGATTGAGGAGATCGGCTACCACTGCCGTGACTACTTCGTTGCGCAATGGGACAGGTTCAAGGGCTATCCGGGCGGCATTTTGGCCCACTCCTCGCACGTGAAGGGCCTGGGTAAGTACGACGCGCCCACGCACACTGAAACGCCGCGCATCCAGGTGACGCTCTCGACGGCCATTCCCGAAGCGCGCTGCCGCCACGTCAACCTTGGCTATCTTGAGCCCGCGAGCATCAATCGCAAGGAGTGGGAAGGCCGCGAAGACGAGGGCGTGCTGGTCGTGCCGCGCGCGGGCGAGATGCTCTATCGCTTGGAAGAGCCGGGGAACAGTGTATAGTGAACTGTCTGAACCTTCCGGAAGGGTGGGCGTTCAGCTCCGCCGTTACGAATGTCGCGAGGAAGCGGGCCTTCAGGCCCTGAGGCAATGCGGCCTGAGGGGCTAAACCCCGGAGAGGAATTGCTCCTCAACGGCGGGGCTGAAGCCCCGCCCTTCCAATGCGGTGCATGGTGTCCTCCGTGGGTGAGATTGGGGCCGGTCAGCGCCCATCCACAGGGATGCTCCCGCCCGGCCACGGAGGCGAATGGAAGGCGAATAAAAGGCGAAAGTCAAGCGGTGTTCAGAATGGACCGAATTCCCTACCCGCGCAGGTGCTCAGTCAGCCAAACGATGTACTGTGAATTACGGCGTCGCACTTCCGCGAGCAAATCCTCGGGGATTTCGTCCAACTTTTCCTTGAAGAAGCGCTGATCACCGTCCGGAGCCTTCACGTCACGGCTTCCCACCATGTTCCCGACCCAGAAAACCTGGAACAGGTTTCCGTCCACGCGTCCGCGCGAGGAGTCACCCAGGTAATACTCGCGACCCATCTTGACGTACTGCTCGGACAACTCGCTTTCCGCCCCAAAAGCTCCGTGAGCGGCGAAGTCGCGCGCACGGTCCACCATGCGCTCGAAGAGCTTCCGCCATTGCGACCCCGCGGGCTGCTCTGAAAGCACGTCGAGAAGCTGAAGCTGCAATTCGCCCGAAATTTTGTAGTTCACCCGCCCGCGCGTCGAGCGGCCAATGGCCTCCAGCGCCTGCGCCTGCTTGCCGCTCCCCGAATGGATGCTCAGCGTGCCATCGAAATAGCGCGCCACACTGGCAAGCTCCTCGACGCGCGACGCCAATTCCGCCAGGGGCTGCGATTTGAAGCCCTCCACCACACGCTTGACCAGTTCCGGCCACATCTTATGCTGGCAGTAATCCTCCAGGCCCTTGCCATGCTCGGCGGTGGTCTCCATCCTTTCGGGGTATGCCTGGCGCTTTTTGAATCCCAGGTTGGGCGGCACCAACTGAGCGGGCCGGCCGCGCGCCTTCAGCCAGTGCATGTAGAAGAGCAACTCCTTGGGATTGGTAAGCGTTTCGGCCTCATCGAGTGAGGGCTCAAAATCAAAATCCACGGGCAGGCCCGCCGCGGCCTTGGCATCGCGAATGGAATCGAACAGCTCCTCATTCAGCCTGATGCTGCGTCCGAATTTCACGGCGAGGCGCAGAATCTCGTCACGGGTAAAATTGTAGCCGCGCGAGGCCTTCCAGCCCCCTGGCCGTCCCGAACCGAGTTCGATCTGGAAGGGCTTCGCAAACTCCGCCAGCACCCACTTGCGTTCTTCCTCGGAAAAAATCTGGTTGTAGCGGTCTTCCACTTCGGCGGCGCTCCACGCCTGCGGATGCCGCGTGTCGGCTTGCAGATCAAACATGCGCGAGCTATCGGTGGTGAACTTGGTGTAACCCGCGGCGTGGCGAATGGCCTCCTTCACCGTCTCAACCGAGCGGGCGATTTCCGCCTCCGTGGAACCGGAAACGATGAAGTGGTCTGCCTCCGCCGTGTAACCGCTGCGCCAGCCGGAGCGAATGGCGGCCCACAGACCCGTGTGATACAGATGACGGATGGAAACGCGCGTGTGGCCCACGGCCGTCGGATCCTCACCCGTGCGCGCCGCGAGCGCGTCCTCCGTAGTCATCTCGCGCGTGGCGGAAAGCCGCACGGTGGACGCCCAGTTGGCGTGGAATCTCTCCTGAATCGTCTGGAAGGCCGCGAACGCCGCGGGCAGGCTGATCTCCGGATGGCGATTGCCGGCGGCGATGGCGGGCAAGGCGCGTTGCGGCCGGGGCAGGAAAACCGGAGCAATGTCGCGCGCGAAGGTGGCGATGGGCGCGTGGTCCGTGGAGGCAAACGCGTAGCCCTCCATGATCCCTTCCTTGCCGCGCGGGGATTTGGTCTGCACGGAAAACAGCGGATTGAGGAATCGCGGGTACGAGGCCGCCGCGCCGAACCGGACGAGCAGCAGCGCCGGCTGAATCGTCTGGTGATCCAACAGGTCCGCGGCCAGGTAATAGTGGCCGGCATTAGCCGGGTCCTCTGAAAGCGATCCGGCATACGCGCGCACGCCCAAGAAGTCATGGCTCTCCAGGTCTTTTCGAAGGTGGGCGCGAGACTCATCCGTCAATTTGCCGCCGCGAGTGATGGCAAATACCTGCTCGGAAAGAGCCGAGAGTTCGTCGGATTTTAGCGGCACAGACTTGGCCATATTGCTTCTACGCTCGTCGCACCGAATGTTGAGGCAGATTTCGAATTCTGAGGGAAAAAGGGGTTAAATCCAATCCATCGCGCCGTATTTCCACAGCCAGATGTAGCCCACAATCAGGATTCCGAGGAACACCAGCATCTCCACCAGACCGAACAATCCCAGCGCCTGATACTGCACCGCCCAGGGATACAGGAAGACTGTCTCCACGTCGAAGACCACAAAGAGAATCGCCACAACGTAGTAGCGGATGGTATAGCGATGGCGCGAATCGGACTCCGGCGTGATTCCGCACTCGTAGGGCATCACCTTCTCCGCCGTGGCGTGGAACGAGGGGCGAATGAACTTGAAGATCCACAGCGTCGCCACCGGAAAGATCGCGGCGATCACTCCGAAGATCACGATGGGGCCGTAGGAGTTCAGCATTTGCCCTCCGTTTCGATGGTGGAATCATAGCACATATCCTCGAAATGCCTTTTCCAAAATCTGACCGCTGAGTGGGTATTTGTTTCTGCGCCGTCCCTTTGCCCGCATGGGTGGCGCCACCATGGAGATGCAGAATGCCGCGCTGCCGGTGCGCGAATTCACGCAGCGGCTGGGAGTTTACACAGCCTCCAATGCAGGCCACGAATCGAAACCCTTTGAAAAACTGTAAGCCCTTTAAGTTGAATAGGCTGTGAATTGTCGAACAATCATCGAACAAACAACGCCTTTGTTTTCATAATGATTCCGGGATCACCGGGTCACG
>JASHTY010000202.1 GCA_030040315.1 Terriglobia bacterium
GACCTTGCGCAGGACTTCGATGGCCGCAAATGCTTCCCGCCCGCACTGCTCGCGCACCATCGCTCCCAGCCGCGTGGTCAGGAACCGAACTTCTTGTCGCAATTGCTCGTTCATGATTGCCCGATGCGGAACCGTTATCCAGACTTACCTGATGCACACTACCTGCCGCCCAATGCCCGCTGCAATTCCCGGCGAAGCGAGTTCAACTCCGGTTCCACCTGGATCCTCTGGCCGCGAGCCTTCTCTCCGGCGCGATGGCGCAAGATGTATTCCGTATCCTTCAGTTGATGTCCGGTCAGAACACACACAATGTCCGCACCCTTCTCAATCTTGCCGGCCTGAACCAGCTTGCGCACGCCGGCCAGGGTGGTCGCTGAGGCGGGCTCACAGGCCACTCCATCATGCGCGAGAACTTCCTTGGCCTTGGAAATCTCTTCATCCGTTACGGATTCGCAGAATCCCCCCGCCCACTCGAGTGCGCGTTTCGCTTTCTTCCAGTTGGCGGGATGGCCGATGCGAATGGCTGAGGCTTCCGTATGGGGATCTTCAATTGCCAGCAATTCGTTTGCGCCGGTTCGCAAGGTTTCCCAAAAGGGACTGGCGCCGGCCGCTTGAACAATCACCAGGCGGGGAATTTTTTCGATCAGACCCAAATCCTTGAGCTCGTGCAAGCCTTTGCCGATTGCGGAAGAATTGCCCAGATTTCCTCCTGGAACGGCAATGTAATCGGGCGACCGCCAGCCCCGCTGCTCGAGCATTTCTGGAACGATGGTCTTTTGGCCTTCTATGCGAAAGGGATTGATGGAGTTTACCAGGTAAAGTCCCAATTCCGGCGCAACTTCGAGCAGCAGACGGAATGCTGCGTCGAAATTGTTTCCAACTTCCACCACCAGCGCGCCGAAATCCAGCGCCTGGGCCAGCTTGGGAGCGGAGATTTGATTGAGGGGAACAAACAGCAGCGCCTTGATTCCGGCTCGGGCAGCGTAGGCGGCCATTGAGGACGAGGTGTTTCCCGTTGAGGCGCACGCCACCCAGCGGGCGCCGCGGGCCACCGCCCGCGTGATGCAGGCAGTCATCCCGATATCTTTGAACGACCCTGTAAGGTTTGCGCCCTGGTGTTTGACGGTCAGGTTGACCGGGCCGGCCCACTCCCCGGCACGGGGAGTCCCCACCAGCGGGGTGAATCCCTCGGAAAGAGTGATGATCCTCGCGCCGGGATCGACAAAGGGAACCAGCTCGCGAAAGCGCCATACTCCGCTGCGGTCGATTGGGTCATCACTCAGGCGGCGCTGCCGCCAGGTTTGCCGAAGATTGAGGGGTTCTACGGGGCCGAAATCATACTTCACATCCAGCAAACCCCCGCAGAATGCGCAGGAGTGAAGGTCAGCCGCCGGATCCTGCCGGCGCCCACAGGATTCCTCGATGCATTGGAGATAGGTGCAGGACATCGGCATTCTACCGAGGGTCGGGAATCTCCGCCATCTACCGCTTTCCCTCAATCGCTTCCTGGCTCTTGGCGCCTGACTCCTTCAGTCTGAACTCTTCATGGATTGCCTTCACAGCTTCCTTGACGTCGGTGGCTTTTACCGCAAAGGAAATGCTCAACTCTGAGGATCCCTGGGCGATGGCGATGATGTTAATTCCCCGCCGTCCCAGTGCGCCGAACGCGCGGCCGGAGATTCCGGGCGTGCCTTTCATGTCTTCACTGATGGCCACGACGATGGCAATATGCGGCATGATTTCGATGGAAACCCGGTCATTATGCAGCATTTCCAGCTCAAAGGTTTTTTCCAAGCGCGCTTTCACCCGGCGCAAGTCTGCATCGTGAATCGCAAAGCAAAGGACGTTGTCGGCGGAGGATTGGGTGACGATCAAAGTCGAGACCTCCTCCAGGCTGAGCGACTCAAACGCTCTTGCCGCAAGCTGCGGGAAAGTGAGCGATTCCTTGCCGCTGATGGTGATCAGGTCCGCTTTGCTGACGGAGGTTATCGCCTTTACGCCCTTATGGCTGTTGGCGGCGGATGGAACGATGCAAGTGCCCGGGCAGGAGGGATTAAAGCTGTTCTTGATCCAGACCGGGATTTTTTTCTTCATCACCGGCTGAATGGTTTTCGGGTGAAGCACCTTTGCGCCGAAGAATGAGAGCTCGATGGCTTCTCGGTAGGAGATTTCCGGCAGTATGCGCGCTTCCGGAACCAGTCGAGGGTCCGTGGTCATGACGCCGTCGACGTCCGTCCAGATCCAGACTTCATCGGAGTCCATTGCGGCGCCGACAATCGTGGCACTGTAATCGGACCCGCCGCGTCCAAGCGTGGTGCACGCGCCCGAACGCGTGGCGCCGCGGAAGCCCGTGATGACCGGAATAACACCCTGGCGGCGCAAGCCCGCCAGGCGCTGCCGGGTTTTGGCGTTGGTTTCGTCGAAGATGGGCGAGGCGTTTCCAAAATGCTCGTCCGTAACAATCAACTCCGTGGCATCAATGGCCTCGGCCGGTGTTCCGCACGAACGCAGGATGGCGGCGACCAGGTTTGCCGACATGACTTCGCCCAGGCTCGAAAGCGTGTCCATGGCGCGCGGCGTCACCTCGCGCACGAGCGAAAATCCGGAGCATAGATTTTCAAAGTCTGCGACGGCATCAGCAAGCCGCGGCAGTACCGTTGCCTGCTCTGCGGCTTTCAGCAATTGATCCGCGGCCTCGCGGTGCCGGTGGGCAAGCTCGCGGCGCACGTTTTTCCAGTTCTCGCGATCGCCCTGGCTGGCCTCATTCGCGGCGCGGATCAGCATGTCCGTCACGCCGCCCATGGCGGAAACCACGACCACCACTTCCGCCCGCTGGGCATGATCGCCGACAATCTCCGCCACGCTTTTCATGCGCTCGGCGCTGCCCACGGAAGTTCCGCCGAACTTCATCGTGATCAGCGGCTTCCTGCCTTTGCTCGAAACTGGATTTTCCTTGATCATGATTTCGTTCCCTGCGGGCAAAAATTCACCCCGCGGGGCATGGCGATTCCGTTTTCAGGTCGGACCGCTAGCGAACCGTACCCGTGTTCGTCGAGGAGGGCGCGCTGGCAATGGTGGACTTGGTTGACTCACGCACGACATCAATAAAAACCTTGGCGGGAAGCGAAAGGTAGCGGTCCCGGCGATACACCAGACCCAATTCCCGGTAAAGCTTTTGACCTTCCAGCGGTATCAACTTCAGCAGGCCCGCGGTAACTTCCGGCTGTACGTAAGTCCGGCTGATCAGCGAGATTCCCAGTCCGGCGCCCACAAATTTCTTGATGGTTTCAACGCTGGCCATCTCCATGGAAATCTGCACGCGGTCACGCTGGTCGCGGAGCAGCCGGTCAATCACTACACGAGTGTGGCCCGTCTTGGGCAGAATCAAAGGGTGTTCAGCCAGCTCCTCCACAGTTACGTGCTTGTTCCTGGCCAGCGGGTGCGCCTTGGGTACCACTATCTGAACCTCATCACGAAATACCGGGATCACTTCCATGTTGTTGGCGGTCATGGGCAGTGTGACGATCCCCAGGTCAACTGCGCCCTCCTGCACCTTTTGCATGATCTTGTGGCTGAAATTCCGGTAGATGCTGATCTGGACAAGGGGATAGAGTTGCTTGAACCGCGCGAAAGTTTTCGGCAGCACGTAGAGGCAGGTTGCTTCGTTGGCTCCGATGAACAGCTTGCCCCGGGGAGTTTGGTTCAGCTCCGCAATCGCCTGCAGCGCTTCCTTGTGCATCGCCAGCATTTTTTCGGCATAGCGGTACAGAATCTCGCCGGCGGGCGTCATCAGAACTTTCTTTCCGCTCCGGTCAAAAAGCTTCTCGCCGCACTCCTGCTCGAGCAAGCGAACCTGGGCGCTGATCGCAGGTTGCGTACGAAACAGCTTTTCCGCCGCCCGCGAGAAACTTTGTAGCTTCGCAACTTCCAGGAAACTTCCTAACTGATCATAGTCCATTGTTTTTGTGATTCCAGAATCCTATATCTTAGCAAATAGCGCCGGATTACCGCGAGGAAAATGGAAGTGAGAAGTGGTACAGCTCGAGAACTCAGCGTAGGGGCAACCCTCGTGGGTGTCCCAGGCATAGCATAGGGCAGGCATGAGGCCTCCCCAACGAATAACTCAGGTTCCATAAGGGGGTAGTTTGGGATGGCAATTTCTGGGAATCCAGGAGCAGAGGTTTCCGGTCTCAGGTAGCTTCAGGCGCGGGCGGCCTCTGGAGCTGCCCATAGCCCGCGAGAGTTGTGAGCAGCTTCGTTAAATCAAATCCCACGTCGCGGAAAACATCGCGGAGATCCCGTTCGCGGTCCTCGGGGCTCATGGCCAGGAATTTTTCCGCCGGGATATAGAACGGATTATCGCGAACCAGCGTGCCTTCAACCAGCAGGTGCCGGTGGACAGCGATGGCGGAAAAGAGATGGGGGATTTCCAGATCTTCGATGTCGTAGCGGCAAAGCGCCACGCTGGGATACTGCTTGACGAAATAATTCAGGCGGGAGTGGAGCTCAAAAAACTGCGGCACAGAAATGTCGGTGGGCCTGGCCCAAACCCCCTCTTCGAGCCAGCGTACGGCCGGGGCGCGCGCAGCCTCCGCCTCCGTAAAAACCTTCTTCGCGAAATCCAGAAGTTCGCCCGCCCCTCGCGTGGTCAGGGGGAATTGCAGGGATTGATCCTGCAAGTGGCGCTCCACATCGGTGCCGCATTCGCGCAGTCGGGCCAGCATGCCAAGGCGCAAGGCCGCCGGAGCCACGCAACAGCATCGATGGCCGCAGCGCAGCCCCTCGCTTAGGAACTCCGCGCCCTGCATCGTCGCGCGGCCGGCCTGATGGAGTATGGCAATATGTTCGTTCGAGCGCACGGGAATGCGCGGTTCGAGGTAAGTAAAAACGCGCGGCGACGTGGAAGGGTTGTTCGACACAGCAGATCCTTACAGGGGAGATTGCGCGCGCACTGAGTTCGAAATCGCAAATTGCAGCGGCTGATTTCCCCGCGGAACATGCGCGTCTCCAGCCGGATGTTCCATCTGCGCGCGATTATGCGGTTGACCGGAAAGCGTGTCAAGGCAAGAAAGGGTGCGGGTCCGAAAGGGTGCGGAAGGCGGGGGAAAACTGCTATTCTAATTTTGATGAGTGAACGCCCTACGGTTCCAGCACTCTCGTTCCTATGATTCAACTCTCATCCGCGGCAAAACATTTCGGTTCCAAGGTGTTATTTGAGTCGCTCGACTGGCTCATTACGCCGCGCGACAGAGTTGGATTGGTCGGCGCAAACGGCACTGGGAAGACGACATTGCTCAAAGTCTTGGCGCGCCTTGAACCCCTTGACGAAGGTGAAGTCACTTTCGCGAAGGGGGTGACTGCCGGCTACCTGCCGCAGGATGGCCTGGTGCTTTCCGGGCACACGGTGCTGGCGGAGTGCATGTCGGTGTTCGGAGATCTGCTCGCCATGGAGCAGGAAATGGAAGATTTGATGGTGAAGATGGGCGAACTCGACCCGGCCGGGGCCGAGTACCAGCAGGTTGCCGACCGCTTCCACATCATTGACACGGAATTCCAGCATCGCGATGGATATTCCCTTGAAGCGCAGGCAGGAATGGTGCTGGGCGGCCTGGGATTCCCTCCCTCCGAGTGGCATCGCCGCACAGAAGAGTTTTCCGGCGGATGGCAGATGCGCATTGCGCTGGCGAAGCTGCTGCTGGAAAAGCCCAACCTTTTGTTGCTGGACGAGCCAACCAACCACTTGGATCTTGAGGCGCGCAACTGGCTGGAGGAGTATTTGCACGACTACCCCCACGCCTGCGTCCTGATATCGCACGACCGGTATTTTCTAGACGTCACTGTGAAAAAGATCGTCGAAATCTGGAATCAGAAGGTTCACTTCTACGCGGGCAACTACGAAAAGTACCTTGCTGAAAAAACGGCACGGCAAACGCAAATTGAGGCGGCCTACCAGAACCAGCAGGAGCGGATCCAGCAGCTTGAAGTGTTTATCAACCGCTTCCGCTACACGGCAACCAAGGCCAAGCAGGTGCAGAGCCGCATCAAGGAACTCGAGCGCATGGAGCGCATCGAGATTCCGAAGGAGGAGACGGAAATCCATTTCAAGTTTCCGCAGCCCAAAGCGAGCGGGCGGCGCGTGGCGGAGTTCCAGCACGTCGCCAAGAGCTACGGAGCGCAGCAGGTATTCCGTGACGTGAGCTTTACCATCGACCGCGGCGATCGCGTGGCGCTGGTTGGCGTGAACGGCGCGGGCAAATCAACACTGATCAAGCTGTTGGCGGGCATCGAGCCCCTCACCTCCGGGGAATTCAAGCTGGGCCACAACGTGGAAGCGGATTATTTCGCCCAGGACCAATATAAGGCGCTCGACCCGGAGGCTCGCTTGCTCGATGACCTGACGCGCGCGGCTCCCATGGCTCTGAGCACACAGACGGAGCTGCGCAGCCTGCTGGGTTGTTTTCTGTTCACGGAGGACGACGTCTTCAAACGCATTCGCGTTCTTTCCGGCGGCGAACGCAATCGTTACGCGCTGGCTCGAATGCTTCTGTGGCCGTCCAATTTTCTGCTGCTCGATGAACCCACGAACCACCTGGACCTGCGCGCCAAGGACGTGCTGCTTGAGGCGCTGGAAAACTATTCGGGTACCGTCGTGTTCGTCTCGCACGATCGCTACTTTATTGACAAGCTCGCGACACGGGTTTTCGAAATCGGGGGCGGCGAAGTGAATGTGTTTCCGGGGAACTACGAGGATTATTTGTGGAGAAAGGAGGGGAAGCAAATTGACCTCACCCTGCCCGGAACCCCGGACCTGGTGGCCGAGCGCTCAATGCGGCATCAGGACGGCAGCGACGGCCATTCCGCCACGACGCCTCAAACTGCCCCCACCAACAAGCTTAAGCGCCTCAATCCCCTCCGCCTTCGGCAGATGAAGGACCGTTGCCGGCAAATCGAAGAGGAAGTGGCGCGACGCGAGGCCGAGATCGAAGGCTACGGCCAGGAATCGGCCAATTTCAAGAGCGCGGAAGATAGCGTCCGATTGGCTAATCTTATCGAGCGAGGGCGTGAGCAGATCAGTACGCTGATGCGCGAGTGGGAAGAAACGGCCAAGGTGGTGGAGGAGCAGGGGTCCGAAATTCTCTCAGGGCAGGAAACCCCTCACCCCAACTCCCCTCCCCCTCTTCCCTCTCCCCGGGGAGAGGGAAGAGGGGCGAAGGGGTGATCGGGTGAGGGGTTATTTTGGCAGTGGCGGTCATGCCTCTGAAAAGGGCCGGAAACCGCATAAGCCTCCGGCTTTGCCGAAGGATGATTACTATATGTTTGATCGCATCGAAATCCAGCCACCGAACACTCCCACCGGCGCGACGGGCACCGTCGTTGTACAGCGGCGCGTTTGGCCGGTCGCAACGCTTACCTTTCTTACCCTGAACTTCCTGTTCTTCGGACTTGAAATCTATGCCGGAGGTTTCGACAAAGCGCAGGTGCTACTCGACCTGGGCGCTTCCTACGGACCGTATCTGCGACGGGGTGAGTACTGGCGGCTGGTCATGCCGATTTTCCTGCATGGCGGGTGGGCTCACATTCTTGGGAACAGTTTCGTGCTTTACGTTCTTGGTCCCATTCTGGAGCGCGTGTATGGCTACGGACGCTTCGCGACAATTTATGTCATATCGGGCATGGGGGGCGCATTACTTTCCGCGAGTGTTTCTAGAAATATCGCCGTGGGGGCTTCCGGCGCGGTGATGGGCGTCGCCGGAGCGATCTTGATCGCGGGATATGTCCACCGCGAGACAATTCCAACGCGCTGGGCCCGCGCCCTCGGCGCCAGGATACTTCCCTTCATTCTGGTCGTCTTTGCCTCCGGATTCAGAAATTCCGAGGTCGACAACTGGGGCCATGTGGGCGGACTGGCGACCGGTGCATTGCTTGCATTTCTGATCGCTCCTCCCCAACCTGAGGTTGCATACGGGGCAATCGCTGAACCTCCTTCGCAGTCGATTGTTGCCCTTCCAATTTTAGTAGTAGTTCTTTCCATAGCCGGAACTGCGAACCATTACCGCGCAATTCGCACCATGAATCGCCTGCTGGCGGAAGGCGAGCGGTTTGAATCCGCCCGCCAATTTGACCGCGAATTTCAAAGCTTCCAACAAGCTTTGAAGGCCGCTCCGCATGAGGCGGCTCCGCACGAGGAGTTGGGAAATTACTACCTGACGCAGAAGCATTTCGATCAAGCGATTCAGCAGTTTCAGGACGCGGTTCGTCTGTCGGGGGGAGATGATGAAATCCAGCTCGAACTAGGGCTGGCATACGAATTGAAGGGCGATCATCAGAAAGCCCAAAATATCTTTGAAGGGGTGATCGGAAAAAATCCCAGGTCTCCGGAGGCCCGGGATTTGCTCGCCGAGATTCAGGTGCGACTGGCGGGACTGGATATTGACCAGCAGCACTACGCCGAAGCCATCAATGCTTATCAGCAGGCGCTGCGCATTTCGCCGGACCTTGCCGTGGCTCACAACAACCTGGCGTGGCTCTATGCCACTTGCGACGATCCGAAATTTCGAGACGCCAGGGACGCACTTGCTCACGCGGAGCGGGCTGTGGAATTGACAAATTGGAAGGAAGGGGAATTCATCGATACTCTGGCGGAAGCTTACTACGCGAATGGCGACTATAAGCAGGCGGTGGAAATCCAGAAGAAGGCCCTGGCGCTCCTTCCGGATAACGATGAGTTGAAGGAGCACATGGCAAAGTACAAGCGGGCAACGAATATCTGAGCCACTACTTTGCGGTCTTTCGCGGCCCGCGCATTTTCGCAACGGCACGCGGGCGAGGCTGGCAACGAGGGCAGAAATGGCTGCTGCGACCGGCGATGACGATCCGCCGGATGGCGTGTCCGCATCGGCGGCAGGGTTCTCCCGTGTGTTGGTACACCCGAAGTTTGTTGAGAAATGCGCCCGGCCGGCCTTCCAGATCCATATAGTCGCTGAAAGTCGTGCCTCCCAGATTGACCGCGCGGCCAAGCACCTTGCGGACAGATTTGAAGAGAAGGCGGGCTCTGTCCGCCGAGACGCGTCCGGGCTGGGAAAGCGGGTGGATGCGAGCCTCGAACAACGCTTCATCGGCATAGATATTGCCCAGGCCCGCCACCAGGTTCTGGTTCATCAGCCAACTCTTGATCGCGCCCTTGCGACGGCGCATCGCGGCCTGAAATTCCTGCTCGGTCACGCGCTGTGCATCCGGGCCGAGCGCGCCGAAAACTTTTTCCAGCTCCTGTGCGGTCAGGGAGCGCAGCCTTCCGAAGCGTCGAATGTCCCGGAAGCGGAGCTCTTCGCGGCCATCGTCCAGCGCCATGATGACGTGAGTGTGAAGTTCGATCGGCGCTTCATGGGGAGCGACAGTAAGTTGTCCGGTCATTCCGAGACGAACCAGAAGGAAACGCGGCGGTGAGCCGTTTTCTGAAGTCAGTTCGACTGCGATCGCCTTGCCCTTGCGCAAGACGTTGGCCAGCTTGCGGGTCGCAAGCGTGGTTGCGAATTCCTCCGCCGAGCCGCCGATGACGGAAGCGTGGCGGACTTCCACGGAGGCGATGCGGCGCCCCAGCGCGCGCCGCCGCAAGCCCTGGGCCACGGTTTCAACTTCAGGAAGTTCCGGCATGGGTTATGGTGTAGTTGCTATCGCGTGTAATCGGATCTCTGGGGACCACATTCCGAGCCCGACGTTGTGCAGATCCCGGAAAGTAAGCGAGCCATCCGTCGCATATCGCAGGAATCGAATCCAGTTTGGACTAAACTCCCACCTTGATATCCGTGCCCTCGATCTCGACAGGGTAGGTATCCAGCTTGATTGAGCTCATTCCCACTTTTTCACCGGTGCAGACGTTGTATTCCCACATGTGCCAGGGGCATGTAACCACCTCGCCCTCCAGCATGCCTTCGCCGAGCGGCCCGCCCTGGTGAATGCACGTGTTATCCGTCGCGAAGATCTTGCCCCCAACGTTATACAAAGCAATTGATTTCCCATTCGCTTCCACAGTCATCGCGGTTCCGGGCTTCAGGTCTGACAGGCTCGCCACTTTCACAAAGTTTGCCATGGAAATCTCCTTGAAATTCGACAGCCGGGCGCTGGAAGAGGTCGCCGGGCATCGGGCTGTGCGTGTGTACGCTTATTTTTGCAAGCGACGGATGGATATTCTGGTCTAACCGATTTGAACAAGTTCCGGCGTCCCGGCTTTTCCGATGTGGATGGAGCGCTTGAACTCGTCAATCATGCTTGAGTCCAGGCGAACCTCCGTGGGCCGTTTTCCCAGCGACATGCCATCGATCTTCTCCTGCAGTTTGAGAAGCGCGTAAAAGAGGTTTTCCGGACGAGGCGGGCAGCCCACCACGTAGACGTCCACAGGAACGATCTTATCCACGCCCTGCAAAACCGCGTAGGTATTGAAAGGCCCACCCACGCTCGAGCACGCTCCCATGGAGATGCACCACTTGGGGTCGGGCATCTGTTCCCAGATGCGTTTGACCACCGGCCCCATCTTCAGAGTCACGGTTCCGGCAACAATCATCAAGTCGGCCTGGCGGGGGCTGGGGCGAAAGACTTCCGCGCCGAACCGCGCCATGTCAAATCGCGACGTTGTAGAAGCAATCATCTCGATTGCGCAGCACGCCAGGCCAAACGTCAAAGGCCACAACGACGATTTGCGCGCCCAATTGAAAACGTAATCGACTGATGTGATGATGAAGTTCTTCTCAAATCGGTTTTCGACAAATCCCATGCCCGGCCTCTTTTTTCCCGTCCACCCCGCGGAGAATGGAAGCGCCCTTATTATAACCTGACGATTGCAAGGGTTTGAAGCGTTTGATGGAGTTTTCGTTTGATTCCCTTGAGGTGAGTTTATAGAGTTGCTGGGGGACCCTGCGCGTTGTAAGGTGGCATTAACGTTTAATGGCTCATTCAATCAGGCAGACTGATTCGGCAACCGGCAACCCCGCGATCGCGGCCGTGCCCGTTCAAGAACACATCGGTGCCTCGGCCGGGCGAGGGAGTGAGTGGGGAATTGTCCTGGTTCTTGCGCTCACCTTCGCGACTTACGCTCCGACGCTGACTTACCAATTCGTTCACGACGACCGGGGGCAGATCGTTGAGAACCCCGCCGTTCATACCTGGTCCGCGCTGCCCGGTTACTTTACTGCGCAGGTTTGGGCAGGGATCATGCCGGGGGAAAGCGGGAACTATTACCGCCCGCTTTTTCTCATATGGCTGCGCACCAACGACATGCTGTTTGGTCATCATGCGTGGGGATGGCACCTTACCACAGTTCTGGCGCACATCCTGGCGACGCTCTTGATTTATCTGCTTGCTTTGCGCCTCGGCACCGGGCGCGACGTGGCATTGATGTCCGCGCTGATTTTCGGCCTCCATCCGGTTCACATTGAGGGAGTCGCGTGGATCTCCGGAGTAACAGAGCCACTGCTGGGGATACTTCTGATTTCTTCGTTCCTCTTCTACCTTAAATGGCGTGTTCAGAAGGCCGTGCGTTGGCAGCTTCTTTCGGCCGGGACCTTCGCGCTCGCTATCCTGGAAAAGGAGACGGGATTGATCCTTCCCGGCCTTCTGCTTGCCTACGAATGGACGCTTGGGAGGAATGGAATTGACCCCGGCGGCGATTCCTCTGCCCTGAGCCTTCACGCAGAGACCCCTCCTCGACTACGCGCGAATCGGGCGAATATCCTGCGGCGGTGTGCCCAATGTGTGAAGTTGATCTGGCCCTATCTTCTCGTAATCTCCCTTTACTTTCCGATGCGGATTCACGCCTTGCAGGGATTCAGCCACGTGGTTTCCCGAATTCCCGTCTGGCAGGTAGCTCTGACCTGGCCAATCCTCATCGCGTTTTGGATTCGCCATCTCATCTGGCCGGCGGGGTTGGCCACGTTTTACAATCTCTCCGTCGTGGTTCAACCCACTTTGGCGAATTTCACCCTTCCCCTGATTCTCGATCTGGCCGTGCTGATCGCTCTATTTGCCGCAGTGCGGCAATCTTTGCAAGCGAAGTTTTTTGCGGTCTGGCTCGTCCTCCCGCTCATTCCGCTTCTGAATCTGCGCGTTTTCCTTTCCGACGATTTCGCTCACGATCGCTACCTTTACCTGCCGGTAGCGGGATTTGCAGTCCTTTTGGCCATGTTGCTGCGGAAGGTCTGCGCCGGGCCAGCGCGATGGCTCAACCTTCCGGCACGATTCCTCGCCGCGGGTCTGGTTTTGGCTGCCGCCATGGCGTTCGGAACCATCACCGAAAGTTCGTACTTCAGCGACAACATGACGTTCTACGCCTATTCACTCACCAAAACACCGCATAATCCCTATGCCGAATCCAACTATGGGAGCCTTCTTGCGGAACAGGGCCGGCTCGACGAGGCGCTTCAATATTTTCTCGACGCTGTGCGCTACCGTCCGGATTATTTCAATGCCGCTTACAACCTGGCCTTGACCTATTACAAGCTGGGCCGGTTTCCCGAGGCGGAGCGGGCCTTTCTCCAGGCGATGCAGATTGATTCCCGGAATCCGGACAGCTACTTCTATCTGGGCATGACGCGCTTTAAGTCTGGCCGGACGAGCGAAGCGATTTCCTGCCTGCGTCAGGCCATTGCCCTTCGCCCCACAGGGTTCGCGTATCACTTTGCGCTGGGAATGATGCTGAAAACCCAAGGTGATCTTTCCGGCGCGCGGCGGGAATTCCGTGAAGAACTCGCCAACTACCCTCAAGAGCAAGGTGCAGCCGAGCAGGTGGGCGAGCTCGAGGGTAAATGACCTTCGGGGGGACGATTCAGGACGAAGCGGCCCCTATTGTGAAGGACTCTCCCGACGGACGCGCGCTGCTCCCGCCGCGTCCCCGGCGGCGTCGAGCGCGGCTGCCTCCGCTACAAAGGCTTGCTTGTAGTCAGGGTCGGTTTCCCGCGCAGAGTGAAATTGCTGAGCGGCATCGGCCGGCCTGCCAAGCTTCAAAAAGCACGTACCCAGGAAGAATCTCGCGCCCACATCCAGCGGGTTGGCGCGGACTGCCCGCTGAAAATAACTCGCGGCCTGCGCGTAATCACCGCGTGGGAAATAGAATGCGCCTAAAACATCGTAGCCCGAACTGTAGCTGGGTGTCAGGTCCACCGCTTTGTGGAAATACATCAGCGCCTCGTCAGGGCGGCCTTCAAGGGCCGCGATCTGGCCGAGCCCAATCAGGGAGTCGTAGGTGACGGTTGTCAACTGCACAAACGCCCCGTGGTTAAGTTGAATGGCCGTCTGGTATTCCTGAGCGGCCCTGACCAAATCATTGTTGCGATATTGAAGATCCAGCGCGCGATGAACGTGCACCAGCGCGGATTTGGGCTCGGCATCGTACGAGTAGTTCCAAAGCGTATCATTGGTGCGCCAACGTGGGACGGCACGAAGATCCTGGACGCTGAGGAGCGCCATCGCCACGCCGAACGCGGGAACCAGCACACGCTCAGGGTGCCGCAGACGAAAATATTTTGGAATCGTATGCAGGGTAAACGAAGCCACCGCCAGCGAGAGGCCCATGGAGGGCAGAAAAGCGAACCGGTCGGCAATGAGTGGGTAGCTGAGCTGCCGCACATCCAGGCACGGCAGCAGCGTTACCGGAAACCACAGAATCAGGAAAGCCAGCGGGCGATCGTGTTTGCGAAACACCACGGTGAGCGCAAGAGCCAGAAGGGTAATCCAGGGCCAGGGTGAGCGAAGGCTCGCTGCCATGTCGAAATTTCGAAAATCATTCAACTCGACGGGCCAGAAGAAAAGCTTTGTGTGTTGACCGAGGAGCGCAATTGCGGCCTCAATAACGCGAGGAGGCACTTTCCAGAGATTCGGCGCATGCGAAAGATGCCCCAGCACTGCAACCCGGATACGAAGGTACACCGCCAGCGCCGCCAGATACGGAATCCAACGCAGGCCCTTTCGCCACCAGCCTTCTTCATCCTTCATCACAAACCAATAGGTTGCCAGCAGCAAGGGCATGCTGACACCCATTTCCTTGAAGAGAAGCGAAACAAAATACATCGCCGCGCCCAGAGCGTGCCACGTCCAACGCTTCGCCTGGGATTTCTCTGCCCGCAGGAAAATGATGAACGCCAGCAGGAAGAAAAGTCCGCAGCCACAATCGGGAACACAGGAAACCCAGCACACGGGTTCCACGTGCTGCGGATGCAGCGCCCAAATAAGCGCGCCCGCGTAGGCCGTAAGGTGATTGGCCAGCATATCGCGCCCCAGTTTGTAAACCAGCAGGACAGTGATGCAGTAAAAGACGAGTTGATAGAGATGAAATGCCGCGGTGTTGGCGCCGGCCACCTGCCACACGAGCCAATGCGAAAAAATGTGCAAGGGGCGATAGAAATTCGTCTCTGCTGCGTGCCCTTCAAAGGACCAGACCGAACCGGTGAAAATGCGCCGCCAAAGGTGCGGATTGCGCAGAAAAGGGTTTTCCAGCACCTGCTTGCCGTCATCGTAGACGAATCCGTTGCCCAGCGTTTCGCCAAAGGCCGCCACCGTAACCAGGATCAGCAGCCACTTCGCGACTGCGGAATGATTCTTCAGCAAGTTATCGCAGCGATCCAGCACCGCTAACCTCCACGTCTTCAATCTCCCCCAACAGGATTCTCAACGCCCCGACGCAAGCGCGCGGACGCGCGCCGCTCCCGCGGCATCTCCGGCGGCGTCGAGCGCTCGCGCTTCGGCCTGGTACGCTTCAATATAGGTCGGATCGACCTGGCGCGCCGCATGGAATTGCGCTGCGGCCTCCTGCGGGTTTCCGAGCTTCAACTCGCATGTGCCCAAGAAAAATCGCGATTCCACATCCTGCGGGTCAAGTTTCACAGCGGTCTGGAAATATCCTGCCGCCGTTTTGTAATCACCCTGGGGAAAATATACCGCGCCCAAAGCTTTGAATGCCGGATTGTGGTCGGGCGAGATTTGAATTGCCTGCTTGTAATCATCGATGGCTTCCGGGATGCTGACGCGCATCATCGCAATCTGCCCAAGCCCCAGGTAACACTCGTAAGCGATGCCGGCGAGCGGCTTGGAACTTTCCCGATTCAGCCGGAGCGCGGTTTTGTACTCGGCCTCCGCTCCCTTCATATTTCCATCGCGCGTCCGCAAAAGCGTCGCCTGGAAAAGGTGAACGAGCGCTGAATTCGGCGAGGCGCGCAGCGAGTAGTTCCACAACGCCACGTTGTCGCCCCAGGTCGGAACTAATCGGACATCGTCAGCCGCGCAGGCAATTGAACCGAGGGCAACTATTCCGATGAGCGCGGGAGCAAGTTGCGGCATGGCGATTCGCCGCGGTACGACTTGCAACAAAACGTGGGCCACTGCCAGCGCCGCCCCAACCGACGGCAGATAGGAGAATCGGTCTGCCACCGGGAAGCTTACCATGCGAAAGTCAAGGCAGGGCGCGAGTGTTAGCAGCCACCAACCGAACAGAAATCCGAGCAGCGGGTCGCGCTTTCGGAGAAGCACCGCGATGAAAGCCGCCAAAATCACAAGCCACGGCCATGGAGAGTGGACGCTCGTGCGAAGATCAAAAACTCTGAATGCGCTGATGGGCATCGGCCACAGGAAAAACCTGAGGTGTTGCCCCAGCAATCCCCATACGGCGGCGGGCACCTCGCGTAGAGCGTTCGATGTTTGGGGTGCCTGTGAAAGACCGCCCAGGACAATCACCCGAAGAGTCAGATACACCGCAAGCGCCCCGCCAAATGGCAACCAGCGAATCGCTTTCCGCTTCCAGCTTGATTCGCGAGGGAAGAAAAACCAGTAGACGATCACAACCAGCGGAAGCGCCAGCGCAGATTCCTTGAAAAGCAGGGCGGGGAAGTAAGCCAGCGCCGCAAGCGCATAACCTCGCAACGAGGAATCACTGGCCTTTTCCGCGCGAAGGAACAGCAGGAACCCCAGGACCTGAAACAGCGCAGCGCCCGCGTCGGGCAATGCAGAAACCCAGGCAATCGTTTCGACGTGCTGAGGGTGCAATGCCCAGAGGAGCGTGCCGCCCACGGCTGCAAGATTGCTGCCAAGCAGTTCGCGTGCAAGCTCGAAGACCAGCCACGTCGTTCCAGCGCAGAGCAGCACCTGGAAAAGGTGGAACACCGCAGGGTTGGCTCCGTTGAAACGGTAGAGGACCCAGTAAATCACGAACTGCAGTGGGCGATAGAAATTGTCGTGCTCGCCCGCGCCGCGGAACGACCAGACGGATCCGATGAAAATCTTCCGCCAGAGGGCAGCATTGGTGATGAAGGGATTTTCCAGGATCTGTGGGATGTCATCGAACACGAACTGGCAGGAAAGCGATCCGGAATAAACAGCCAGGGTCAACAGGGCGAGCAATCCGCCCGTCCAGCGCGCGTGTTCGGCGATCCAGTTATTCCACCGTTCCAGCAAAGATCACCTCTTGGATTCCGCCGCGGCCGCTGACGTTAGTGCGGCCAGTTGCTGCCGGGCGGCAATGCTTTCCGGGTGATATTGGATTTCAAGATTCAGCTCGGACTCCTCGGCGGCGAAATCATTCTGGTCGTGGCGCACCATGGCCAGCGCGAAGTGATATCCGGGTGCGAAAGGGCGAATTTGAATCGCCTGCTGCAAATACGGAACCGCGTCGTTCGGGCGCCCCTGCCGCCAAATGCTAAGGCCGAGATAAAGGTATTCATCGGAGTCTGCCGTATTGATCGTGATGGCCTTCCGCAGATATTGCTCAGCCTCCGGCAGTTTGCCGATTTTGTAGTAGGTATAGCCAAGATTGTAGTTGGAAAGCCAGAATCCGGGCTCGCGCGCCAGAACCTGGGTGTAGAGCGCGAGGGCGTCGTTGGGATCTCCCGCATCCATCAGGGCCGCTCCCAGATCGTTGCAGATCAGGTTATCGCGCGGGGCAATGCTGTATGCCCTTTGATAGAGAGCCAGGTCGTTGGCCCAGAATCTTTGCTGGGTCATGGTTCCGAAAACATAAGCTACAGCAATTATCGCCAGGCTGGCGAATTCAAACAGCTTCGCTCTTGCCCGCCAACGGCCGGCGAGGTGAGCGAGAGCCATCGATACCAGCAGCACAAAACCCACGGAAGGGAAATACAAGTAGCGGTCATGCGCAATGTCACCTTCGGCATAGGCGCGCAGCCAGAGGACGGGGATGACGGGAAGCACCATCCAGCAGGCGGCAAAGACGGCCAATCGCACACTCTCAAGCCGTGCGATGACCAGGACCAGTGCGGCGAGCGACACCAGCACCAGAATCACCGGAATCACAAACGCCGCGTCCGCCGCATTCTGAACGTAAGGCAGCCCATAGAGCCCGCTGATTCCTGCCGGAATAAGCAGGTGGCGAACGTAAAGCCAGACGATGGAAGGCTCCGTCAGCGCCATAGTGGCAAACGGGAGAGGCGACACCACGTGGGAAAACCCGTGCAGGACAAACGCCCGCAGGGGCAGGTAGAGAATGCTGAGCGCCAGAAATCCCGACGCTTGCTTCAGGGAGAAGACAAAGCGCGTCACGCCGCTGCATTGTTCAGCATAGAGCCACACGTAGATAAAGACCAGCGGGCCTAAAACGATGGCGGTCTCCTTCTCCAGCAGGGCAAGCGCAAACAGGGCAAGCGAAGCGGCCATCCATCCCCATTGACGGCCTTTGCGGAAGCGCAGGAAAGTCAGGAAACTGCCGATGGCCAGAATCGTCATCAGCGGGTCCGTAACTCCGGAGACCCACGCGACGCTTTCAATATGAATCGGATGAAGGGCAAAGAGCGTCGCGGCGATGAAGGCAATGGACCGGCTTGCCGCGAGTCGCAATATCAGCGCGAAGACCAGACAGGAGGCAGCAACGTGGCAGACAATACTGGTCAGGTGCCAGCCTCTCGGGTCAAGTCCAAACAGCGCGTGATTCAATCGAAACCAGAGCAGGAAAAGAGGCCGGTAATAATTGCCCTGCACGTTGGGGTAGAGCTCCGCCCAGGCGTGCGAGGTGAAGTAATTCGGCAAGTAGCGCCACGCGTGAATGGCGGGATTCTGGATGATCTGGGGCTTGTCGTCGTAAACGAACTGATAACCAACGGTTGGAAGGTAAGCGAGAAACGCCAGCGCGCACACCAGCGCCTCAGCCACGCCGCGGCGGGCGAGCCATCCCATGGCCTTGGGATTTTGCGTTTCCACCTGCATTGGTTGCCCCACGGTCGAACCGCGTGATTTGCATGGTAATGATGGTGATAAATCGAGGCAAAATGCAATAGAACCAAAGTCGCAGGGTTCAGGGCTTGGTACCCACAATCAGCAGGGATCCTTCGGCCTTGAAGCGCCGCATCTGGGCCGCGTCGCGAAACCATCGGCCCGTGTAGACCTCCGCAGTGGGCGACAAGTCAGGAATGCGGCGATGCCACGCGTCGCGGAAACCGGCATTAGTCATCAGGCCCTGCCATTCCGCGGCGGACAGCAGGTGGGCAGGAGTCTTGTATTGCGCTCCCCACTGATGGCAGTCGAGGTTGTCGCGGTAATAGTTGATCAGAATCCACGCGGAACCGCCCGGCGCAAGCACGCGAAGAATTTCGCCCAAGCCGCGCAGCGGGTCGTGCCAGTAGTAGGCGGATTCGACTGAAATGACTTTGGTAAATGAGTCGGCGGGCGCCGGAAGTTCCTCGGCGGTGCCGCGCAGAAACTGAACATTGGGAACGTGAGCGCTCGCGGCCTGCGCCCGCCGGATCATTTCGTCGGAAACGTCGACGCCGGT
>JASHTY010000025.1 GCA_030040315.1 Terriglobia bacterium
GCCCGTCTGCTCGGCTTGTCACGGAACGCGCTGCGCTACCGCCTGGCCAAGATCGGAGTGCCGGATGAGGAGGAGGGCGGGAAGCAGTAGGCGGAAAGCTATGCACTCAAGGTAGAATTGGACTTTAAGGGCGAACTCAGCAAACAGGTGAAAACCGATGACACCCGAAGAGCGACTTAAGAAAATTGAGGACCACCTTCTGGTTACGGCCGAGATGATGCGGGCCTCTGATCGCCGGTGGGAGCGGAGGTTTGAGGAGCATGATACACGATTCGCGAGGGTTGAGGAAGTTGTCCAATCATTAGCCGGATCGCACAAGAAGCTATTTCGGGCCGTCGAGAAACTTGTCGAGGCGCACGAGGAAACAGAGGCCCGGCTGGACAGAGTTACCGAAAAGCTGGAGGATCTCGCCGACGGGCAGAGGGTCACACGCGCTATGCTCGATGCCCTAACCAAGAACATCGACCGCTTCGTGCGCGGGCAGGGAGGAGATGGCGGAAGGACAAGAGGCGGCAGGCACTAGACAGACGGAGGACTCCGAGTGAGCAAGGCGATCGATAACCTGCAGGCGGCCCAACAGCGCGCGATGGCGATTCGGCCGAAGGTCGGCGGCTTTCCTTACCTGGCGGAGGTCCTGCGCCTGGCAGGTGTCAGGCGCAACGTCTGGTCCCTGCCGGCGTGTCAGAGTTTATATGTCACAAAGGACGGGCCGGTCGTGACGCTGGGAACGCCACTCGCCACGGGCACTGCGGATGTGCCTCCGTTCGACCGCGAGGCGCTGATCAAAGCTTTGCGGACCGACCAGGCCGGCGAGAGCACGTTCTCGGAGTTTCTCGAGGCTTCCTGGCGCGCCGGAGTAGTCCGCTACGATATTGATTTTTCGGGACGCACCGTTGCGTACTACGGGTGCAACGGTGAGGTTTACATCGAAAGCTATCCTGCGGTTGAAGTGAAGTAGCCTGCGAACTTGTAGCCTGGGCTTCCAGTCCCGCCCCGGAGGAACACGGCCAGGATGGGCGTGCCACATCAGGATTTGGCCCTGGCGGTGGGTAGTGACTTCAGCACGCTGTCGAGAATTCCGTTGATGAATTCTACGGAGCCTTGACCGGAGAAGCGCCGGGCGATTTCGAGCGCTTCATCAATCACCGCTGCGGGCGGAGTTTCCGGGCAGTGGAGCAGCTCGTAGACCGCCAGGCGCAGGATGCTGCGGTCCACGGCGGCCATGCGCTCCAGGCGCCAGTTCTCCGCGTGCTCGCGAATGAGCGCATCGAGCTTCTTGACATTTTCCGCCGCTCCGCGGAAAAGCTCGCGGGCGAACTTTTGCACTTCACGGTCGGCCTTGCGCTCCTTGAAAAACGAAGCGCCCACCTGCTCTGGCGTGTTGCCCCCCAGCTCCCACTCGTAGAGCATCTGCATGGCGAATTCGCGGGATTTTCGTCTTGAGGGCATTCAAACACAAGTGACTAATGACCAGTAAACTTGGCCGGCCGTTTCTCCAGAAACGCCAGTGTTCCTTCTTTCATGTCGGCCGTGGTGCAGCAGATGCCGAAGAGCGTCGCCTCCAGCTCTTGTCCTTCCGCCGCGCTTATTTCCAAGCCGTGATTCACGGCTTCCATGGCGAGCTTCACGGCCAGGGGCGCGTTGACAATGATCTTCTGCGCCAGCTTCTCCGCCGCTGCCATCAATTCAGCCGCGGGCACGACCTGGTTTACCAAACCAAGGCGATGAGCTTCCTGCGCCGTCACGGGATCACCGGTCAGAATTAGTTCCAGCGCCCGCGACTTCCCGATCAGGCGCGGCAGGCGCTGAGATCCGGCGTAGCCCGGCATCAGACCGAGCTTCACCTCCGGCTGCCCCAGGCGGGCGGTTTCCGCCGCAACGCGCAGCGTGCATGCCATGGCCAGCTCGCAGCCGCCGCCCAGCGCGAAACCCTTGATGGCCGCAATCACCGGCTTGCCCAGGTTCTCAATCAGGTCGAACACATGCTGCCCGAACTGCGCCAGCGCCTTCCCCTCGACAGGAGTTTGCTTCGCCAACTCGTTGACGTCCGCTCCGGCTACGAAGGCCTTTTCGCCGCTTCCGGTCAGAATCACCACGCGCACTTCGTCTTCCTTCTGCAGCGCCTGAAAGCAGCCGAGCAATTCCGTCATCACCTGGTGATTCAGGGCATTCAGCTTATCGGGACGATTGATGGTGACGTAGGCGATGGAGTTGCGTTTGTCAAAGAGCAGTGTTTGATAGGCCATATCGAATCCCTATGCTTCCAGTTTGCGGTTCACCTGCGGACGCTCGGGGTCGGTGTAATCGTAAAAGCCCATTCCGCTCTTTCGGCCGAACCATCCCGCCATCACCATGCGTTTCATCAAGGGCGGCGGAGCGAATCGCCGCTCGCGAAATTCGTTGTAGAGAATCTCAGCAATGTAATAGGTTGTGTCGATCCCCACAAAGTCAAGGAGCGTAAACGGCCCCATGGGATAGTTGCATCCGAGCTTCATTCCCTGGTCGATGTCCGGAATGCTGCCCACGCCTTCTTCCAGAGCGCGAACCGCATCGAGCAGATAAGGCACCAGCAGGCGATTGACGATGAAGCCCGCCCTATCGGAAGTGAGGATGGCGGTCTTGCCCAGCCTGCGCGCGAATTCCAGCGCCGCGTCGAGCGCCGCGGGCTCCGTCACCAGTGTCTTCACCACCTCCACCAGTTGCATGAGCGGAACGGGATTAAAGAAGTGCAAGCCCAGGAATTGCGGCGCGCGGCGTGTTGCGGTCATCAGTTCCGTAATGCCAAGCGAAGATGTATTGCTGGCAAAAACCGCCTGGGGCTTCGCGACCTTGTCGAGCTCGGCAAAAAGCTCGCGCTTTCGGTCAAGGTTTTCAATGATCGCCTCAATCACCAGGTCGCAGTCCGCCAGATCCTCCAGCCGCAGCGTGGGCTGAAGGCGCGAAATTGAGGCGGCCTTCTGCTCGGCGCTCAATGTACGCTTCTCCACAAACTTGCCGAGCGATTTCTCGATTCCCGCCATGCCCTTGTCGAGCAGCGGCTGGGCGACCTCACGCACGCGCGTGGGGAATCCCGCCATCGCGCACACCTGGGCGATTCCGGAACCCATCAGGCCGCACCCCACTACGCCGACCTTTTCAATGCTCATGACCCTGACCTCATGAAGGCGCTGGAGAGAAGTGGGGATCGTGAAGAGGAGATTTGATCATGCATCGGCGAGCGTAACATTGATCGCGGAACCCCGCATGAGGCTGATTCCTTCGGCGGGGGATCTCGGGTCACGCTGCGAGCCCCGCGCCCCGTCACCCGTCTAAGAATTTCATTTCGAAGATTTCAAATTGCAAACTCAACCCGCAAACTTGGAAATCAGCAGGCGTTTGCTGCCCTCTTTGTGTGCGCGATCGAGCGAAACCTCCAGCCGGTTGATCACCTCAGTGACGCCGTCCACCACGTCGAAGCTCTGCCCCAGCGGAACGTCGCACACCGCAGCGCAAAAGCCCATGGCATCCGAGCCATTTACGCGCACCTGCGCCAGCGCGCGCCGCACTTTCTCCACGGCAAGTCCGGCCTGCGGCAGAGCTGTATCCGGAAATACCACGACCACGGAAAGCGGGCTGTAGCGAATGGAAATGTCGTTCTGGCGCAGCGTGGGCGTGAGGGCCTTGCCGACCTGCTGCACGAATTTCTGGACGCCGGCATCCCCCAAGGATTTCATCAGGGCGTGGGGATTTTCCGGCTCCATCAGGCAAACCGAGAGGGGCTGCGACTGGTCCTTGGACCGCCGGGCTTCCGAGAGCAGGCATTCAAGGTAAGCGCTGCGCGGCAGCAGTCCGGTTTCCGGGTCCGTACCCGCAATCGAGCGCACCAGCCGGCGCAATTTCGTGTTGTTGTTGGCGGTCACCACCTGAGAGCCGATGGACTTCAGCAGCACGTTTTCGCTCTGCGACCAGACGCGGGGCACGTCGCATTGCTCGAGGAGCAGCAATCCCACGGCCGCGTCCTTGTCAATCAGCGGCAAGGCCTGCATCGAGCGAATCCCCAGCTTCTGGACGTCCGCAGCGGCTGAAGCGAGCACCGCAGCCTGGGTAACGTCATCCAGCGACCATCCGTCCGGGCTGGAGGTCGCCTGCCCCATGAACAACGTGTAGAGCTTCAGCACCGCATTCGGATCGGAAGGAGAAGCCTGCGGCGAGCAGTACTCCGCGATAAGTGTAGGCGGCTGATCCGCCGTTCCCAACGCGCCCCAGCAGCGGCTGGCGCTCATCGCGCGCCCAACCTCGTTCACCGCAACCTGCAGCACGCCTGCGGTGTGGATTCACGGTTGATGCTGGCAATAATATGCGGGATCTTGCGCAAGTCCTCGAGCGACTGCAAGGGGATGCCGCCGGGAGACGTTGTATCCGTCCGCACACCCGGCGAAGTGGGCGTGGGGGCCGCGAACTTTGGAGTATATCCCGCCGCCTCGAAGAGCTCGCGGACGCGCTGGTTCTTCTCGAACGAGCCAGGGTAAAGGCGATCGATTTTATCCAGTGCCTCGTGCAGCTTGGTGCCGAGTTGATATTGGTGGTACATCTCCCCTTCGACCAGAAGGTCGTCCAGGGGCTCAGCTTTATCCGCCACGGCCGCTGCGGCCGGTCCGGGTCCCGGCGCCGACGGCGCCGCGCGCCCGGAAGCGGGGGGCTGCAAGCGCGTTTGGAGGTTCTTGTACCACGACGTGTCGATGTGCCCTTCCAGGTTCACCAGACGGTCGTAGTGGCCCTCTCCATAGGGGTCAACGTCGATGATGCGTTCCAGCACGTCGCCGGCCTTGCGGTAATTCTCACTGGCCAGGTAGAGGTTAAAGAGCCGCGAGAGGGAACGTCGCAATCCGTCTTCATTGTTCGTTTCGTTATACAGATTGCAGAGCGTGTCCAGAACTTCCAGGTTCGACTCGTCGGTCTCATAGACCTTTTCCATGAGCTTCACGAACTCAGCTCGTTTGCCCTGGCGGGAAAGCATGTCCTTCAGTTCGTTCGACAGGCGCCAAACCTGCTGCACGCCGCCAGTCCGTATCAGGCCCTCCATAACTTTCATGATCAGGTTGAACCGCTCAGGCTTGGCGCGGTAGAGCTTCCAGCAGAGGGGCTGAGCGCGCGCGAAATCGCCAATTTCCACCAAAGCGCGGGTAGCGAGGTCGAGCAATTCGAGGTCGTCCTGGCGCTTGGCCAGAATGGGTTCAATAATCCTGGCAGTTTCCGCCGGATTGTTGCGCTTCAAATTGAGTTCCGCGGCGGCAACGGCGGCTGCCTCGTCGGCAGGGTCGAGCGCATAGGCCTGATCAACAAGCTTCTCCCAAAGGCTTTCGTCTCCGGACTTCCGCGCCAGGTAAGCAGCGCGGCGGAGCGTGGGCATGGCCAGCTTCACCTGGCGGGCGCGGCCGGCCGTCTCCGCCAGCTCCAGGTGTTCCTGCAAGTTGTTGGGATCCAGTCGCACGATGCGGCCCAGGCAATCCAGCATCGGCGTCACCACGCCGGCCTTGCGGTAGATTCCCAGCGCTTCACGGTAAGCGTCAAGGGCCTCGGCGTTCTTCTGGGTCTTTTCCAAAAGCGCGCCGAGCTTCATCAGGGTGACGATGTCTTGCGGCGTGAGCTTCAAAACTTTGCGATAGGTGGCAATGGCCTTGGCGTTGTCGGATCTTTTGACATAGAAGTCGGCAAGCAGCGACTCATAACGCAGAGCGTCCTGCATGCGGTTGATTTTGGCGCTCAGGTCGCCCAGGTTGATCAGCGCTTCTTCGTCGTTGGGGTCGCAGCGCAGGATTTCCTGATAGGTTTCGAGAGCGGCCTCGAACTTCTGCTTCTGGAGATACTTGTCAGCTTTTTCGTAGAGCTTGTCTAGGTCAGGCATCGTCTAGTATGAGGGCCGCGCGCCCTGGCGGAAGCTTCCGTCGACTCCCAGTTTGACAGGATAGCGTGCTTTTGCTAGATTTTCAAAGGGTTCGAAAATCATCTGATGTCCTAATTTCATCCGCAGGGACGAGGCGGCGCCTCGCCCCTGCGATTGATGAGATCGTGGCACAACTGACAGACGTCTCGCGGTTGGCAAGGGCCTGCTCCCACCACTCGCACCACGCGGTGACACTCTCCTTGGTTCTCTACCTGCGCGGAACCGGCAAATTGAAGGCGGCATGACCGACACTCGCTTTATCCGCAATTTCTCGATTGTTGCGCATATCGATCACGGTAAGTCCACGCTCGCCGACCGCCTGCTGGAGCTGACCGGCGCGCTTTCCAAGCGCGAGATGGCCGAGCAGGTGCTCGATTCCATGGACCTGGAGCGCGAGCGCGGCATCACCATCAAGGCCCACGCCGTTCGCCTGCACTACACGGCGCGCAACGGAAGGGATTATCAGCTTAATATCATCGACACGCCCGGCCACGTGGACTTTTCCTACGAAGTCTCCCGGAGCCTTTCCGCATGCGAGGGCGCTGTGCTGGTGATTGACGCTTCGCAGGGCGTCGAAGCACAGACGCTGGCCAACGCGCACCTGGCCATGAACAATCACCTGGCCATCGTGCCCGTCATCAACAAAATCGATCTTCCCGGCGCGGATATCGAAGCCACCAGGCAGCAGATGGAGCATGCCCTGGCGCTCGATCCCCAGGAAGCGCTGCTGATCAGCGCCAAAGCGGGCACGGGCGTTCAGGAAGTGCTTGAAACGATTGTGGCGCGCGTGCCGCCCCCTGCGGGATCGGCGGAGGCGCCGCTTCAGGCCCTCATCTTCGATTCCTGGTTCGATCCCTACCGCGGCGTGGTAGTGCTGGCGCGCGTTGTGCAAGGCACGCTCGCAACGGGAATGCGCATTCGCCTGTGGTCCAACAATCAGGTGTACAACGTTGAGGAATTGGGCGTGCTCACTCCCAAGCCGGTCCGAGTGGAGCAGTTGGGGCCGGGCGAGGTGGGGTTCGTCATCGCCAACATCAAGCGCATTTCCGAATCGCGCATCGGTGATACCATCACGGACGATGCGCGCCCCGCCTCCGGCCCCCTGCCGGGCTTTGAAGAGATCAAGTCGATGGTCTTCGCGGGCCTCTACCCCGTGGACACGAGCGGTTATGAGAATCTGCGCGACGCGATCGACAAGTTGCGGCTGAATGACGCATCGTTGGTTCACGAACCGGAAAACTCCGAAGCGCTCGGCTTCGGATTCCGTTGCGGCTTCCTGGGCTTGCTCCACATGGAAATCGTGCAGGAGCGCTTGGAGCGCGAGTTCAACATCGACCTGATTACCACCGCGCCCAGCGTGCGCTATCGCGTTACCACCAAGGCGGGCGAGGTGCTGGAAGTCCACACTCCCACCAAATTCCCCGTGGCGGGCGATATCGAAAAGGTTGAAGAGCCGGTCATTCGCGCGCAGATCTTCACCCAGGACGAATTCCTGGGCGGAATCCTGGCGCTGCTCGAGGAAAAGCGCGGCGTGCAAAAAGGCTTTGAATATGTCTCCGGCAAGCGCGTGCTGCTGACCTACGAGCTGCCGCTGAACGAAATCGTGCTCGATTTCTACGACCGGCTGAAGTCCGTCTCGCGCGGGTACGCGTCGCTGGATTATCACTTTGCAGGATACTGGGTCTCAGACCTGGTGAAGGTGGATTTTCTGGTAGCGGGCGAGCCCGTTGACGCGCTTAGCTTTATTTGCCACCGCGATGCGGCCTTCGCGCGCGGCCGCGCCCTCTGCACACGAATGCGCAAGCTCATTCCCCGCCAGATGTTTGAGGTATCTCTCCAGGCCGCCATTGGCTCGCGCATCATCGCCCGTGAAAACGTCGCGGCCATTCGCAAAAACGTGCTCGCCAAGTGCTACGGCGGCGACATCACGCGCAAACGCAAGCTGCTGGAAAAACAAAAGGAAGGCAAGAAGCGCATGAAACGCGTGGGCCGCGTTGATATTCCCCAGGAAGCGTTCCTGGCGGTGCTCAAGGTCTCTGAGGAATAGAGCGGAACCGCCAGTGCTTCTCGATCTGATCGCATTCTGGACAGCCGTGTCCGAAAGTTGCGGCATGATTCAATGCGATTATGAAAATCAAATTCGCGGCGGTCTACGAGCAGATTCCAAGAGAGGAAGGGGGAGGTTATGTTGCCTCCGTCGAAGAACTTCCGGGCGCGATTACTCAAGGTGACACAATAGAAGAAGCGCGCGAAAATTTATTGGACGCCGTGAGGCAATTGCTTGCAGCCAACCGGGCGCTTGCCAAAGAAAATCAGACCGGGCATAAGGTCATACACGAGCCTCTTGCGGTTTCACTGTCGTGAAGCGAATCGATTTTGTTCGGCACCTCGAGGCCCACGGCTGCGTGCTGCTGCGCGAGAGGTAAAAACATTCGGTTTTTTACAATCGCGTAACCCACCGGACCTCTACCGTTCCCCGGCACAGGGAGATCAAGAACCCAACTGCCGTCAAGATATGCAAACAGCTTGAAGTCCCGCATCCGTTGAAATGATCGATGCCTCCGAGACCAGCGTTAGGCTAACCGATTCGACCGATGGGGTTCCAAGTCAGGGCTGAGATTGCAAGCAGACGCCAATTTTTCGTTTCACATTCACTCGCGAAATCGGTTACAAATTA
>JASHTY010000203.1 GCA_030040315.1 Terriglobia bacterium
GATCGCCCCGCACCACAAAAACCGAACCCGACCGCCCACGCAGGACGGTCGCGCCTTTCGGCGGTACAAACGGCGCTGGATCGTCGAACGCACCATCGGCTGGCTGGGCAACTACCGTCGACTGGTCGTCCGCTATGACCGCTCGCTCACCATCTATCAAGGGTTCTTTCATATCGCCTGCTTCATGATCGTCTTGCGGAGGGTTTTGCAATAGCTTGTAGCTGAATTGATCCAGCTCGACCCACCTGAAAGTCCTTCAGGTTGTAGGCGTATTCGATCAGCAAATGGGGCGCGATGTTCATCACGTGAAATCGCCCGACAGGAAATTGCATCATGGAGCAGGCGTCTTCGCTGGTGTCCGGCTTGGTGGAGGCAACTTTGAGCCGAGGTGAATCCTGCGGAGATACTTGCGCTAGTGAGATGGAGACTGCGTCGCGGTCACTAAGACGATCCATCATAGGTGGAGATGCGTATTATATCGGTACATGCAGAACACGGGACCAGCCGCAGTGCTTTGCTCTGCCCGATCCAGATGTGGACTATAGAGGCCGCGGCTGGCGCAGAGCGCAGCTCTGCGAATCCTCGACAACGGTACGGGTGCGTGCGGGTCTGAAGTTTAGCGCTACCTCTTGATTCGTGCCGAGCCACCCTTCATGACGTGCTGAACTTCTTCGAGCGTAATCATGCTGGTGTCGCCGCGAGTGGATTGCAGCAGCGCTCCGTGGGCGGCTCCCATTTCGACGGCCTCCTGAGGGTTTCCTCCGGCGAGCAATTTGTAAATGACTCCGCTGCAGAATCCGTCGCCGCCACCGACCCGGTCTTCGATCTCCAGGCCTTCATAGCGTCGGGATTGGTAAAACTTTCCATCGTAATAGAGAATCGCCGACCAGTTGTTCACCAGTCCGCTCACCACTTCGCGCAACGTGGTTCCCACGGCCTGAATGTGCGGAAATTTGCCGGTCACATGTTTTACCATTTTCTTGTAGGCTTCCACGGGCAGGGTCTTCAGAGATTCGTCCACGCCCTCCACCTTGAAGCCAAGAACTTTCTGGAAATCCTCTTCATTGCCGATCAGGACATCGATGAAGGGTACCAAATCCTTTGTTACGGCAATGGCTTTGGCGCTTGACCAGAGCTTGCTGCGGAAGTTGAGGTCGTAGCTCACGATGGCGCCCGCGGCGTGCGCGGCTTCCATCGATTCCTTCACCGCCGCGGCGCTGGAATCGCTGAGTGCCGTGCAGATTCCTCCCGTGTGGTACCAGCGCACTCCGCGCGCGAAGATCTTTTTCCAATCTACGTCACCGGGCTTAATGTGGGCCGCGGCGGAGTGCCCCCGGTCATACATTGTCACGCTGCCGCGCACGCCGATTCCAACTTCCGTAAAATTCAAGCCGATGCGGTCAGCGAACCCTACGCCGTCGTAGGGAACCCACACAACGCTGCTGATATCCATCCCTGAAGCGCGCGCGTGATTGCGAATCCAGGCACCCAGCGGATTATCCACCAGTCGCGAGACCCACGATGTGCGCACCCCGAGCCGGCTGAGCGCGTAGCTTACGTTGTATTCGCCGCCGCCCACGCAAGCCTCAAAATAGGGCGTGAATTCGATCCGCTGGTGCCCCGGCGGGCTGAGGCGAATCATGCACTCGCCGAAGGTCAGGACATCCAGGTGGCAATCACTGGCGACGCGGAGATTCAGCGACATGTGAACTCCCTTCTAGAATTACGCTCGCAATTTCTCGGACTTATTTGACGATTAGCGGCGGAACCCACGAATTTTATTCCGAAGTGCCTGTAATCGCAATCAGCCGGGCCAAAGCAAGAGCGCTCGCCACAGAGTGCACAGAGGTTCACAGAGGGGGTTCACCTTGAAGTTCTGTGATCTCTGTGGTGAGGGATTTTCTCGCCATCACATTTCGTGCCAGGTGAAATCCACGCGCATGGGAATATCGTTCTTGACGGGCATGGTGAGGAGCGAGGGCGGTTCGATTTTGAAGTCGCTGAGCTTGGCGGGAATGGTTCCGGTGATGCGGTTTTCCTTTCCCTCGACGGCGCGTTGAAATGGCACTTGTTTGTACTCGACCGTTTGGCCGGCGAAGTTGATTTCCAGGTCCAGGTTTAAAGTGGAAGCGCTCGACGCGGATTCCGGCACTCGCGTTCGCACGGTCACCAATGGGAATTCCGCCCCGCGCATAACCTGAAGCATGTGCAGGTCACGATTGCTGTCACCCAAATCAAAGGATTTTACCGGGACCGCGTTCTTGAATCTTCCGTTGGCCTCTGTCCATTCTGACGGTAAAATCTGGGCGCGATTGAATGGTCGAGTGAGAGCGAAAATCAATTCGAGGGTGTGCGTATGACGGTTGACCGGCGAAAGTTCTTCAAACAAGCAGGCGGATTGCTGGGTTCGGTGGCGGGGATGTCGCTGGCGCCATTGAACGTCCCAGCAGTTGAATTGCCGGGCTCCTTTCCGAACGCTGACGCGGAGAGCCCCACGACTGACAAGTGGCTCGACCTTAGCGAAGCGAAGATTTATTCCGAGCCGGGACTCTCGCCTCGCGCCGAGCGAGCG
>JASHTY010000204.1 GCA_030040315.1 Terriglobia bacterium
ATCGGCCGGCCCTCGGCGATTCCCAGATGGAACGGCCCATCGTGGCCCATCAGGATGAGGCGCTCGCGGAAGTCCATGGCGTAAATCTCCGTGTAGCTGCCGCCCGCGCCCAGCAGGTCCATGATCTTCATGGCCTGGCAATTTTTCAGATCGGCTTCGCCGGAGCAGGGAATTCCCCGCGCGGTCAGCAGCGAGCAACCCAGAATCATGCCCGCGCCCAGTCGCTCATATGCATTTCCGCCGAGGCCGCGGTAGTAGTAAGCGAGGCCGTCGAGGTCAAAGTCCTGCACCAGATGATCGAGCCCCACGGCCACGCGGCAGGCCCAATCCATTTGCTCGGGCGCGGGCTTTTTCGCCAGCGGATCGGAAGGACTATCTTCGCTGATGTCGAAAATTCCGCGCGTCTCCTCCGCCTTGCGCGCGATTTCTGCCTCGGTGGCGGCGATCACGCGTGCTTCCAGGTCGCACATCTCAAGCACTTCGATGTGCGTGCCCAATTGGGCCTGGTGCTGCGTAAAGTCGCTGTACATGTCGAGCATGCCGGGATAGGGATGCCCCAGATAACCGATGCGCGCGCGGCGCAGGTTGCGAACCACCTTCGCGGCCGCGCACCACTCGGCAATCTCCCGCCACGCGGCTTCGGCGGGCTCGCGCACGCCGGATTCCGGCTCGAGCATGCCGGTGACTTGCCGGAAGGGAATTGCCGCGCGGGCAAATGCTCCGGCAATTTCCGGAACGCAGCAGGCAGAGCAGTTGGCCAGCCACTCGCCCGTATCCGTGTGGGCATAGTCGAGCGCCGCGCGCGGCTGCAGGTTCAGCACCACGACCGGAGCCTTCGCTTCCTGAATCACCGGCAGAACCTGCGATGAGGTCGCGTATGTTCCCACGTAGCAGAAGACCAAGTCCACGCCCGCCTGGCGAAACGCCGCGCCGGCCGCGTGAGCCTTGTGCGCGTCATCCACCAGTCCGGCGCTGACCACGGAAGCCCACTGGCCGATTTTCTCCTCGACCTTGCGCTGATAGCCCTCCAGGCGTTCCTTCAGGCCTGCGAACTGCGGCCAATATGCCGCGAGACCAATGCCGAACACACCGATCCTCGCTGGTTCTGCCTGCTCCACGCTTGCCTCCTGAGGGTCACGCAATGCATTCCGCCGCATCAACGGTTGGCGATGGTTTTGATGCTTCCCAGGTCAAGCAGCCGCCTGTCGGCCGTCGCCAAGGTCAGGTCCAGAACCTTGGCCGTTGCAGCAAGAAACCGATCCGCTGGATCAAAGTGGGGAAGGTCCAATTCACAGGCGACCATGGAAATCTCATGGGTGAGCGGAGCTTCATGGAATTTCGCGGTCGTTCTCGCCACCCACGATGATGGCTCTCCGTGGATGCGGATTCTTCCCTTCGAATTCAGGACCAGGGCTTCCCAGGTACTGATTGGGGACAACCATAGCTCGTTTTGGAGGTTCACCAACTCACGCCGGATGCTGCTTCCAAGCCGCTCCGGCTCGCGAAGGCTCCACAACCAGATGTGAGTGTCCAGAAGGATCCTCAATCGCGCAGCGCCTCCCACTCACCCTCTTCACTTGCAGGAGAGACGATGTCGCCTGTGATGTCAAAGCTGTCCGACATAGACCCCAACCAGTTTTTCCGAGCGGGTGGTGGGCTGGGCGGCACTACCTCGGCGATAGGTTTCCCGAAGCGGGTGATGCGCAACGGCTTTTTGGTCTTTTGCACCTGCTTGAGGATTTCCAAACACTTGGCCTTGAATTCCGATACGGCGATCTCCTCCATGGTTTCCCTCCATTCCTGCCTAAGATTATCATGGTCAAAATAAATGGTCAATTGCGATGCCGCTGCGCCGGTCATTGAGTCGTTCGTCTTCCGTACAATTTGTCTATTGACGCTCACAAAACGCACTTTCATACTGGACTTCCGCTTGCCGCTTGAATCTGCGATGCCGCCGAGCATGCTTTTCATTTTAGTTTCACTCACATTTACTTCAACGAGGCTTATCCATGGGACGCACTTATAATCGACGACGATTTCTGCAAAATTCGGCTGCATGGGCCGCGGCTTCACCCGTGCTTTCAGGTTTGAACGGTAAATTCACACCTGTTTTCGGGCAGGCAAATCCAACTGATCCTGACGCCTTGAAGCGAGCGTTCCTCGACCCACCCGACGCCGCGCGCCCCTGGGTTTACTGGTTCGGTTCCGACGGCAATCTGACACGCGAGGGCATCACCGCGGATTTCGAGGCTCTCCACCGCGTGGGAATTCGCGGCATCCTCTACATGGAAGTTGACCAGTTCGTGCCCAAGGGTCCGGCGCGCTTCCTCAGCCCCGAGTGGCGCGAGCTGATACAGCACGCCATGACGGAAGCCACTCGCCTGGGCATCACCATGAACATGAACAACGACGGCGGCTGGTGCGGCAGCGGCGGCCCGTGGATTACGCCTGAACTTTCCATGCAGGTCGTGATGTACAGCGAGACCACAGTCGAGGGGCCGCAACATTTCACGTCACAACTCGCTCAGCCCAAGACCTATGCAGATTATTACCGCGACATCGCCGTGCTCGCCTTTCCGTATCCGCCAGGAAGCAAGACCATGGCGGAATGCTCGCCCACCATGACCTACGGGCCGGACCATACGCCCTTCGATTTCGGCAAGTTGATCGACGGCAACGCCGGCACGATTGTGGTGATTCCACTCGCGCCCAGGGGCAAACCGCAGTTCATCAATATCGAATTTCCGCAGGCCTTTACAGCACAGTCGCTGAGCATCGGGCTCGATTCATGGAGCTCCGTGCTGCACGCCGTTCTGGAGGCATCGGACGATGACGTGAATTACCGCCCCGTGCGGACGTTTACAGTCATCTGGCCGACGTCCACACTCAATTTTCAAGAGGTTACGGCGCGATATTTCCGGGTGCGCATTCCGGCGCAGGGCCCGTGGTTCTACAACGAATACAGGAATGGATTCCGCTTCGGCACCGTGGAACTGAACCCTGAGCCGCGCATCGAGGAGATTTATTCCAAGGCGTCTTACATGCGCCACGACGACTACCATGCCGAGCCGGCAATTCCCCCCCAAGCACTGCTGATGCGCGACCAGGTGATTGATGTGACCGCGAAAATGGACGCGCGGGGCAACTTCGCATGGGATGTGCCGGAGGGCAAGTGGACAGTGGTCCGCTTCGGGCACACTTCAACCGGCAAGGACAACCATCCCGCGCCGCTGGAAAGCCGGGGACTGGAGTGCGACAAGCTGAGCAAGAGAGCGATTGAGATTCATTTTGCGGGACTGGTCGGCAAGCTGCTGGCAGACCAGGAGGCGGTGGGCGCAAAAAACCTGACGATGACGCACATCGACAGTTGGGAAATCGGTTCGCAAAACTGGACACCGGGATTTCGCGAGGAATTTGAAAGGCGCTGCGGCTACGACCTGCTGACCTACTTTCCCGTGCTCACCGGCCGCGTGGTGGATAGCGCCGAGGTTTCCGAGCGCTTCCTGTGGGACCTGCGCCGCGTGGTGTGCGACCTGGTGATGGAGAATTACGCCGGGCACATGCGCGAAATCTGCCACCGGCACGGTTTGACGCTCTCCATTGAAGGCTACAGCGCTGGTCCACTTGATGAGGTTCCCTACGCCGCGCGCGCCGACGTGCCCATGAGCGAATTCTGGACGGGGCAGGCGACCGAGACCTGGAACAAGGAGATGGCTTCGGCCGGGCACGTCTACGGCCATCCGGTGATTGCTGCGGAATCGTTCACCGCCAATCCGCAGGATGGCCGCTGGCAGAATCATCCCTACCGGCTGAAGGCGCTGGGCGATAAGGCGTTCACCCAGGGCATCAACCGCTTCGTGGTTCATCGCTATTCCGCGCAGCCTTGGGTGAATCGCGCGCCGGGCATGACCATGGGCCCCTACGGAATTCATTACGAGCGCACCAACACCTGGTTTGAGCACTCGCGCGCGTGGGTGGAATATCTCGCGCGCTGCCAGGCGCTGCTCCAAAGCGGGCGGTTCGTGGCGGACATAGTCTGCCTCGGCACCGAAGACGCTCCGAATTCGTTTCCCAAGCGCGAGGAAATGCAGCCGCCGCTTCCTGAAGGCTATGATTTTGACGATCTGCCAGTCGAAGCGCTCCGCGAGGCTACGGTTCAGGATGGCCGCCTGGCCCTCCCGAGCGGCATGAGTTATCGAATCCTGGTCTTGCCCCCGTCACGCACCATGCGGCCCCCCGCGCTGACAAAGATCAGGGAATTAGTCGCCGCCGGGCTTACCGTTGTGGGGCCGCGGCCGGTTGCCTCACCGAGCCTCGCGGATTACCCGCACTGCGATGGGGAACTTCAGCGCCTCGCCGCTGAGCTTTGGGGTGAATGCGACGGCGTGGCGATTACCGACCACGCCTACGGTCAAGGCAACGTGGTGTGGGGCCGCAACCTGGCAGAGGTGCTGCACGATCTCAACACGCCTCCGGACTTCGCCTGCCATGAGACAAACATTGGCGAGGATATTCGCTTTATTCACCGTACCGTGGGCGACGATGAGGTTTACTTTGTGGCGAGCGGCGTGGCGGAATCGCGCCGGTTCCTGTGCACCTTCCGGTCCAAGGGGAGGCGGCCGGAGTTGTGGTGGCC
>JASHTY010000205.1 GCA_030040315.1 Terriglobia bacterium
CGCATCGCCGCTTGGGTGCACTAGGTATGTCGGCCCCCCCTCAAACTGTCTACAGCAATGATGACGTGAGCTTCCTGCGCCTCATCGGTCGTGTTGTTGCCTTTGCGATCGATGATAACTTCAATCTTCGGCAGGCAGAGGCAGCACGCGCCGAGCTACAACGTCAAAATGAACAGTTGTACCGCAGGGAACGAGAACTGCGCGAAGTCATTGAAACCATCCCGACCATGGCATGGTCTGCGACAGCAGACGGTGCGGCTGAGTTCTTTAATGGGCGCTGGCTGGCTTATGCTGGCCTCTCAGCGGAGCAGGCGCGGGGTTGGGGCTGGACATTTTCGATTCACCCCGACGATCTAAAGGTCCTTGTAGATTACTGGCGAACCGTAGTGGCTTCAGGGCAGTCGGGCGAAATCGAAGCACGCTGGCGCCGTTTCGACGGCGTCTACCACTCGTTTCTCTTCAGCGCGACGCCTTCTTTTGATGACCGCGGAAGGGTAGTTAAATGGTACGGAACAAATACCGATATCGAGCAACTCAAGCGAGCGGAGCAGGACCTAAGGCGTAGTGAAAGTTACCTGGCGCAGGCGCAGCGACTTGCTCATATTGGAAGTTGGGCGTGGCAGATCCCTGGGAGGGCTGCATTGTACCTGTCAGAGGAATGGTACCGCATATTCGGCTTTGACCCTAAAGAGGGCATGCCCAGCTCGGAAGATCGTTTAAATCGCATCCATCCCGAGGACCGCGCCCGGTGGCAAGCCTCAATCGACCGAGCGATCGCTGAAAAATGTGAATATGAGGTGGGGTTCCGGATTCTGCCCCCGCACTCGCCGGTCAAACACATCCATTCTGTGGGCCACCCGATTTTCGGCCCATCTGGCGAGTTAACACAATTCGTAGGGGTATCGATGGACGTGACCGAGTCCAGGCAGGCCGAAGAAGAGCGCGAGAGACTGCGACAGGACCTGGCTAATCTCGCGCGTCTGGACCGGGTCGGCACGATGAGTGAGCTGACCGCCTCGTTGGCCCATGAAGTTAAGCAGCCAATTGGGGCGGCGGTAACAAATGCTGAAGCCTGCTTGCGATTTATCAACCGCGATCGGCCCGATTTGGCTGAGGCGCGCGAAGCAGCTTGCGAAATGGTTAGAGATTCCATGCGCGCCGCTGACATCATCGACCGTGTCCGGTCGCTCTACCAAAAGGGTTCGATAAAGCCGGAGCTAGTTGACTCAAACGAACTCATTGGAGAGATGGTCGCTATGCTGCTCGATGAAGCGAAGCGATACTCCGTTACGGTCCGTACTGATCTCGACGAGGGCCTTCCGATGGTGCTGGCCGACCGTGTGCAATTGCAGCAGGTGCTGAGAAACCTCATTCTCAATGGGATTGAGGCGATGCGGGATACGGCTGGTGAACTCAGTGTCAGATCGCAGTTTTCCGACGACCAGGTGCTGATCTCAGTCACCGATGCCGGCGTGGGGCTGCCCGCCGGAAGGGCGGATCAGATTTTTAACGCCTTCTTCACGACTAAGCCTGGGGGGACAGGTCTCGGTCTAGCGATCACACGCTCCATTGTCGAATCGCACGGCGGCCGCGTATGGGCACATGCGAACTCGGTGCGAGGGGCAACGTTTTGGTTTACGCTGCCCCCAAAGAGGGTGGTTCGCTCGTGACCTTCGTCGATGACTCAATGGCATCCCTTTACTAATGGGGCAAACAGGTGCTTGAGGAACTCCGCAAGGATCAGGAATTTGTGCTCTACCGAGGCGAGCATCCGAACCAATCTGGCTCACAGTCCGTTCTATTGCTTCTTTCAGCCTCTCCGCATCCAGAGCTTGGAACAATAAGCAAGTTGAAGCGAGAATACTCCCTCAAGGATGAACTTGAATCAACATGGGCGGTCCGTCCACTGGATCTCTGCGACTTCCGCGGACGAATGACTCTCGTGCTGGAAGAGTCGGGCGGCGTTACTCTCGATCAGTTGATTTCCAGAAACATGGAGATAGAGCAATTACTGCGAATCGCGATCGGGCTGGCAAGCGCTCTCAGCAACCTGCATAAGATCGGATTGATCCACAAGGACGTGAAACCGGCCAATGTGATGGTTGATCCCTCGGGTCACATCCGTCTAATGGGATTTGGGATTGCCTCCAGCCTTCCGCGCGAACGCCAGGCACCCGGCCCGCCCGAGTTCATTGCTGGAACTTTCCCCTACATGGCGCCTGAACAAACCGGGCGAATGAATCGTTCCATCGATTCACGCAGCGACCTGTATGCGCTTGGCGTCACGCTTTATGAATTGATGACCGGCAGCCTTCCCTTCTCGGCGCACGATCCCATGGAATGGGTCTATTGCCACATCGCTCGCCAGCCCGCGCCACTGGGCGAGAAGGTGAAGGGCATTCCCGGCATGGTATCGGCCATCATCATGAAACTACTCGCCAAAACCGGCGACGAGCGGTACCAAACTGCAGCCGGCCTAGAGCGAGATCTGCGCCGCTGTCTTGACCAGTGGGAGCGGCAACGGCAAATCGACTACTTCCCTCCCGGCCAAGAGGATATCTCCGATCGGCTGGTGATTCCTGAAAAGCTGTACGGGCGCGAGCGCGAAATTGGGGCGTTGCTTGCTACTTTCGACCGCGTCGTAGCGGGCGGACGGTCTGAGTTGCTGCTGGTTGCCGGATACTCCGGAATCGGCAAGTCATCGGTGGTAAATGAACTTCACAAACCGCTGGTGCTGCCGCGCGGTTTGTTTGCGTCCGGTAAGTTCGACCAATATCAGCGAACTGTGCCCTATTCAACCCTGGCACAGGCTTTCCAGAGTCTTCTGCATCAGCTGTTGACGAAAAGCGAGTCAGAACTTAGCGGATGGCGCGGCGCATTTCGCGAAGCCCTCGATACGAACGGACAGCTGATTACGGATCTGGTACCCGAACTGAAGTTGATTATTGGCGAGCCGCCACCGGTTCCTCAAGTTTCATCCCAAAACGCGCAAGCCCGCCTTCAACAGGTCTTCGCTCGGTTTATCGGCGTATTCGCCCGGCAGGAACATCCGCTGGCTCTATTCCTCGACGATTTGCAATGGGCCGACGTGGCAACGCTCGATCTGATCGCCGATCTTCTGACCCGGCCGGAGGTGCGGTACCTGCTGCTGATTGGGGCATACCGCGAGAATGAGGTCGGCCCTTCCCATCCGCTAATGCGGAAGCTCGAAGCTATCCGTGCGACCGCTGCAGTGGTGCAAAGCATAAGACTTTCGCCCTTGAGCCGCGAGACTCTGGCACTCCTGATGGAAGATTCCCTTCACTGCAAACCGGAAGAGATTGCGCCGCTGGCAGAACTGGTTCATCAGAAGACGGAAGGCAATCCATTTTTTTCGATTCAGTTCATCTCCGCTCTTGCCGAAGAAGGCCTGCTCAATTTCGACCACACGAGCGGAAAATGGATCTGGCAACTGAATCGTATCCGCGCCAAAGAATATACCGACAACGTGGTGGCCCTTCTGGTTGGGAAACTAAGCCGGCTGCCCGCCGGGACTCAGGAAGCTTTACGCCAGTTGGCCTGCTTCGGCAGTAGCTCCGACTTCACTCTACTCGAGACCATCTTTGGTGATTCGACGGAAAATATGCACTCCCGGCTTTGGGAAGCCGTACGAGCGGGGTTCGTGTTCCGCTCCGAAAACTCTTATCACTTTCTCCACGATCGCGTGCAGGAGGCTGCCTATTCTTTGATCCCCGAGCAGTCGCGTGGTGAGATGCACCTCCGCATCGGAAGACTGCTGGCGGAGCGAGTGCCCCCGAACGAGCGGGAAGAGAGAATCTTCGAGATCGTGAACCAATTCAACCGCGCGAGCGATCTTCTTTCCTCTGGTGACGAACGCAAGCGCGTCGCAGAGTTCAACCTGATTGCCGCCCGGCGGGCCAAGCTCGCGATTGCCTATTCCTCGGCTCTTTCGTTCCTGGCGGCAGGCCGGTCACTGCTCACCGATATGAGCTGGGACAGCGATTACGAACTCGTCTTTTCAATCGAAATCCTAAGAGCGGAATGCGAGCTTCTGACCGCCGACATGGAATCCGCCGAAAAGCGGCTTTCGATGCTCGCCGCACGGGTGAAAAAGGGCCACCATTTGGCTGTTACCACTCGCTTGCAGCTAACGCTCTACACGGCGTTGGACCGACTGGATCGAGGCATTGAATTATGCCTTGAGTTCCTTCGTCGGGCCAGGGTGAATTGGCCGGCGCACCCGGTCGACGAGGACGTACAGCGCGAGTACGATCGGATTTGGTCACTGCTAGGGAATCGCAAGATCGAGGCCCTCATTGACGAGCCCTTGGTCAGCGATCCGGATATTCTCGACGTTCTCGAAGTCCTGTCGGAGCTTATTACTCCCGCTGTGTTTTTTGACCGCAACCTTTGCGCGCTAGTTATCTGCCACTTGCTGAACGTCAGCCTGGAGCACGGCAGTAGCAGCGAGGCATGCTTTGCCTACGTGTGGTTTGGGATCGTAGCCGGACCGCGTTTCGGCAACTACAAGGACGCATTTCGATTTGCTCGGCTCGGACTTGACATGTTGGAAAAGCGCGGCTTAAAGCGATACGAGGCGCGCACTTGTTTCTGTTTCGCCAGTATTATTATCCCCTGGACCCAACATGTACGGCACAGCCGCAGCCTTTTGCGGCATGCCTTCGATATCGCCTATCGGACGGGCGATTTTACCTACGCGGCGTACACCTTCACGCAACTCGTTACGAACTTTCTGGCCGTGGGAGATCCCCTCGAAGAAGCTCAAGCGCAAGCGGAGAAAGGCATCAAGTTCGCCGAGGCGGCTCGCGTTGGACTGGTCGTCGATATCGTCAAGTCGGACCTCCAGCTAATTCGGTCGCTGCGGGGGTTAACCAGTAGTTTTGGTTCGTTCAACAACCAGGAGTTCAATGAGGCAGAATTTGAGCAGCTTCTAGCGAGCAATCCCGCTTTAGCCGATCCTGCATTTGGATATTGGACCCTCAAGACAGAGGCCCGGTTTTTTGCCGGTGATTATGGTTCTGCCGTTGACGCCTCGCTGAGGGCACAGCAACTACTTTGGGCAGCACCATCGCTCCTCGAACCCGTCACCTTCAGGTTTTATAGCGCGCTCTCGCACGCGGCCGCGTGGAATTCGGCATCTCTCAGCCAACGACAACAGCATTTTGAGTTCTTAACGGCTCACCAGCAACAACTCCAGCTATGGGCAGAGCATTGCCCTGACAATTTTTCCTGCCACGCCGCACTGGCAGCCGCGGAAATCGCGCGGATTGAGGGGCGTTGGCTCGATGCCGAGCGACTGTATGAAGATGCCATCCGCTCGGCGCGCGCCGGTTCATTCATCCAAATTGAGGCGGTTGCCTGCGAGCTTGCCGGGCAATTCTACACGGCGCGCGGCCTCGAGAAGGTCGCAGATACCTATCTTCGGGAAGCCCGTTACTGCTATCTCCGCTGGGGAGCCCAGGGCAAAGTAAAGCAACTGGACGTGATATATCCTCAACTCACCCAGGGTGACTCAACCCCGGGCGCGACGAATATGATCGCGGCGCACGCCGAACTCCTTGATCTGTCAACCGTGATTAAGGTTTCGCAGGCAGTGTCAGCCGAAATGGATATCGACAGCCTGATCGAGACGGTGATGCGGGCAGCGCTCGAGCACGCTGGCGCTAATCGTGGATTGTTAATCATCTGGCGCGGCGATGGGCAGCACACTGGAGCCGAAGCTACCGCCGAGGGAGAGCAGGTATTCGTGAAACGGAACGAATTCGTCCGCTTGGCCGTACCCTCGTCGGTCATCAACTACGTTACGCGGACGCACGAGTTTACCATCCTCGACGATGCCTCGAGCCCGAATCGATTCTCCGCGGATGCATACTTTACTGAGCATCGGGTTGGTTCGGTTCTGTGCCTGCCCTTGATCACTCGGGGCAAGCTCATCGGTCTTTTGTATCTGGAAAACAGCCTCGCGCCGCATGTGTTCACTCCCAATCGGATTGCCGTCCTAAAATGGCTGGCATCGCAGGCCGCGATTTCACTGGAGAACGCGCAGTTATACGTCGAGGTCCGACAGCGTGAAACCAAGGTTCGGCGCTTGTTTGACGCCAACATCATGGCCGTTGTAATCTGGCGGACTGACGGTACCATTCTTGAGTGCAACGAAGCCTTTCTCCGCATGGTGCAATATGCCCGTGAGGATGTGGCCGGGGCCCGCGTCCATTGGACGGACCTGACGCCGGCAGAATGGCGCAAGCATGACGAACGTGCCCTGGCAGAAATAACGGCAACCGGGAGCGTGCAGCCTTATGAGAAGGAGTTGTTCCGGAAGGACGGCAGCCGCGTGCCGGTGCTGGTGGCCGGTGCGCTGTTCGATGAAGGTGGAAGCGAAGGCGTCGCTTTTGCCCTTGATTTGAGCGAACAAAAACAGGCGGAAGCGGAACGTGAAAGATTGCGAGAGGAACTAAGCCATCTCGCACATCTGAATCGAGTCAGCACCATGGGTGAGCTGACCGCCTCGTTAGCCCACGAAATCAAGCAGCCAATCGGGGCGGCAGTAACAAACGCTGAAGCATGCTTGCGATTTCTCGATCGCGATCGCCCCGACGTGCCGGAAGCACGCGAAGCTGCTATGGGAGTGGTAAAAGACTCCAGGCGAACGGCTGATATCATCGACCGTGTCCGCTCGCTATACCGAAAGGATTCATCAAAACTGGAGTTAATTGACGCAAACGAAATCATCGCTGAGATGGTCTTGATGCTGAACAACGAAGCCAAGCGACATTCCGTTACGGTCCGCACCGATCTGGGCGAAGGCCTTCCCAAGGTGATGGCCGATCGTGTGCAGTTACAACAGGTGCTGATGAACCTCATGCTGAATGGGATTGAAGCTATGCAGGACAAGGGCGGTGAACTTCGCGTCAGATCGCAGGTGAGCGATATCGGTGAAGTGCTGATAGCGGTCACTGATGCTGGTGTGGGGCTACCACCTGGAAAGGCGGACCAGATCTTTAACGCGTTCTTCACCACCAAGTCACGGGGAACGGGTTTGGGATTGGCGATCACACGCTCGATCGTCGAATCGCATGGCGGGCGCGTTTGGGTAATTCCCAACTCGGATGCAGGGGTAACATTTCAATTCACGCTACCGCAAACCAGCGGGGTTCACGCATGGCCTCCATGAAGGACGCGACGGTATTCCTTATTGATGATGATGCACATATGTGTGCAGCGATGGAGCGCCTCTTGAAATCCGTAGGTTTGCACGTGAAGTCGTTTGCCTCGCCGCAGGATTTTCTTCAATGCAAGCTCACCGATGGCCCCAGTTGCCTGGTTTTGGACGTGCGACTTCCGGGAATGAGCGGATTAGAGGTTCAGCAAAAACTGATCGAGGCTGGCGTCCAGATTCCCGTCATTTTCATCACCGGTCATGGGGATATTCCCATGACGGTCAAAGCTATGAAATCGGGGGCAGTCGAGTTTCTCACCAAGCCGTTTCGAGATCAGGATTTGCTGGATGCAATTCAGCAAGCACTCGAGCGCGAAAACGCCTCCCGGAAACAGCAGGATGAGATTCAGGACCTGAAGAAACGCTATGAGACATTAACTGCGCGCGAACGTGAAGTAATGGGACTGCTGGTTTCTGGCATGCTCACGAAACAGATCGCGTCGAGACTCGGAACCAGCGAAATAACCGCGCAGATACATCGCGGTCACATAATGCGGAAAATGCAGGCTAACTCTCCGGTTGAATTGGGAAGAATGGCAGAAAAACTCGAGATTCCGACACAGCATTAGGTAGCGCCACGCTTTTACAAAGAGGCATGCTGCGGGGCGGTCGCACAAGCATTCTGGCTACAGGGAACAGGACCGAGCCTTCGAGCCATCCTCATGTATGGCTTAAGAAGGCGCTCAGCTTTAAAGTGACCCATCTTCTCTTTGTCGACGCGGCTTATCGGCATCAGGTAGAAGAATTACCGAGCAGCAACTAGCCCGCAATAGGGGTAGTCAGCCGTAAACAATAACCGCTTCCTCCCAACTGATACGTTTCCATTTCGGGTCTTTTGCGTCTTTCGGGGCCGTCTGGCGCATGGGATTGAAGACACGGTTCCGGCTGTGCAAAATCTCTGTAACTACCCGCCCCTTCATGCACATGGCTTTGCCCGTTGGATGGGAGGGATCGGGTTCAACTGAGAGCATCCGGTCGTCGCCAACCGTATTTAAGGTTCCGCAACGGGAGCGGCAAAGGGTGCAATGACCATGGACCACAAACGTCATAAAACCTCTGGCGCAGGTGTCTTCGGGTGAGTCTCGGCGGCGCACAGTCGCAGTGGCATCCGATCAGGATTCCCTTGCCTCGCCCATGATGGTGAAGTCTGCGATCACCGACCAGTCACGATCTCCCCTTCCGGAAGCGACTGTTCTGCGCATGGTTTCCCTCACAGCTTCCAACATGGACAGCCGATGCGGCGCAGCCGCTATTGCAAGCCCTAAATCTTTGAGCCCGAGGTAAGCTTTGAATCCAGGATCGTATTGGTTCTGGGCGATGTTTGAGCTGTAGGACTCGTATGGGCGTCCAGAAAAGAGTGTTCTGAGTATGAGATCGAAGAAAGTTTGACGCTGGAGTCCCACTGATTCGACAATGACAACGGCTTCCGCAAGCGCCTCAATGGCCATCGTGATCATCATGTTCGCTGCTATCTTGGCAGCATTCGCTTGCGAGGGCCGGTTGCCCATGAACCAGGTTTTCTTGCCCAGAACATTGAGAAGCGGCTGGACAACATTCAATACCTCAGGCTTTCCACCAGCAAGTATGTCCAGTTCACCCCGCGCAGCACGATCCGGGAGACCAAGCACAGGAGCAGACAAGTATCGCAGTCCTGTATTGTCATGAATGCTCGCCAGAATGTCGGCAAACGCTACGGAAATGGTTGAAGTAACCACGTGAATCAGATCCAGTCGCGCATGCTTTAGTGCACCGCTGTCCAGCAATACAGTTTGAATCGCGAGATCGTCTGAAAGCATTGTGAACACTACATTTGCTTGCAAGGCTTCACCAACCTCAGCCACAGGTCGCGCGCCATCCACACCTCGCCCAGGAGTGCGGTCCCAGGTTCGAACCGAATGACCGGCTCTGACGAGATTTTGTGCCATGGCACTCCCCATGCTTCCCAGCCCAATGAATCCAACCTCCATCTCTGTACCCCTTCCATTACATAGCCATCATTCCTTCATGTTTGACCTGAGACCTACGCTCGCACGGGCTCCAGCGCGTCGCCCCAAATCATTTTCGTAGATGCAACCTTGGTCGCTTTTTTCTCGTGATGCCAACAAGAACTCGGCTGAAAAGCATGGTAACCGAGATCAGAGGCTGCCTGTTGGAGCTCACGTCTGGCTCATTGGGAAGACACGTGAAACGATTGCGACTAATGCAATCGCCTGCCTGCGGCGGTTCTTTGCCCGAATGTCCAGTAGTGGGCATCTGCGAAGCGTGTCGCGCATGAGGTCAGGCGTTCCAGCCACCGTCTACGGTAAGACTCTCCCCATTGATGAAGGCCGAGTCCGGGCTCGCAAGGAACGATACTGCGGACGCAATTTCCTCCGGCCGGCCGTAGCGGCCGACACTCATGAGTTTCTTCATCGCTTGTGCGGCAGGACCGTTGTCATCGGGGCTGAGTTCTGTATCGACTGCTCCCGGTTGCACGTTGTTGACGGTCACACCCGTCGGTCCGAGTTCGCGCGACAAAGCCCGCGTAAAGCCGCGTACCGCGAATTTCGTGGCGACGTACATGGTTACTCCCGGAAAAGCCGCAGCTTCGCCGTGGCAGGATCCGATATTGATGATGCGCCCCCAGCCGGTTTTGATCATACGCTTGGCGGCGTCCTTCGAAAGAGTGATGAGCGACCGCACATTCAGGTTGAAATGCTTGTCGTAGAAATCATCCGGAGACTCCAGGAACGGTCCGAATTTCACCATTCCGGCGTTATTGACGAGGATATCGAGCCGGCCCCCAAACTTGCCACCGAAGACCTTATCAATTGAAGCGACAAGAGCCTTGGTGCCCTCAATGGTGCTCAGATCGGCCGCAACAGCCTCAGCGTGCCCACCCGCATTTGTAATCTGTGATACGACCGCTTTGGCGCGATTGGGACTTGCAGCATAGTTGACGATGACGTCGGCACCCTCGGCGGCAAGACGGATCGCGATCGCGGCTCCGATGCCGCGCGACGATCCAGTGACAAGTGCGAGTTTATTTTCCAGCGGTTTCGACATTGGGGTAATCCGTTTCTTGAGTTCAGCAGTTTAGGTGCGCCGGCCTTTCAACGCCGGGCTGACTCATGCGGCTAAATGAATGCAAGCTCAGAACGCGCCACGCTCTTGACAGGAGCAACACCGCTGCCAAAGACGCAGTCGTCGTATTGACCAATTCGAGCGGTTTGCGAGACGGTACGGCTCGAAAAAGCCGCCCGCGTGTCGATCTTCTGGCGTCAAGTCAGGAAGACCAATTGACGTTGCGACGACACGGGCGGCCCGAGACTCCAAGAAAAACTGAAATCGGTCCAACAAATGGCGCAAATGCCCGCGCACCAGCGCCGTGTTGCGACTCGATGGTCGCGAACTATTTGGCAAGTTGACTGCAGTACCCGTTGTGCTGGTGTGACGGTCGACGAGGTCAAAATCGTTCTTCTGCGAAGGCACGTCGAGGTCGCACACAGAAGAAACAACTCACAGGAGGCACAAATGAAATTTGATATTCCCAGATTCAAAACCCCTTGGAAGATTTCACTGGAAGATCACTACCAAACGCCGGCCACGTTGGAGTTTGCCGCGAAGTACGCCACCGGCAGCAGAGAGGCCTGGCAAAGATTATCTTCCAACCTGCTTGACTTTACAAAGCAGCGGCTTGAGCAAATGGACCAGACTGGGGTAGAACTTGCCATTCTATCGTTGGCTCCAGGGACGGAGAATATCTACGACAAAAGGCGGTCAATCGAGGTAGCACGCCGGTCAAACGATGCCGTGGCTGACGCGATGAGGAAAAATCCGGACCGTTTCCTATCGTTCGCGGCGCTGCCATTGCAGGACCCTGAGGAAGCAATTAAGGAACTCGCCCGTTGCGTCAAGGAGCTTGGTTTCGTCGGCGCGCTGATCAGCGGCTTCTCGCAAATTGGTGAGGAAGACACCTCCTACTACCTCGACATTCCAATGTTTCGGCAATTCTGGGCAGAGGTGGAGAAACTGGACGTACCGGTCTATTTGCATCCTCGCGAGCCACTTCTCAGCCAACAAAAGCCTTATGAAGGACACCCCTGGCTGCTCGGCGCCGCTTGGGCTTTCGGCGTAGAGACGGCGACGCATGCGCTCCGGCTGATCGGCAGCGGATTGTTTGACCAATATCCCGGGCTCAGGATTATTCTGGGCCATTTGGGTGAAGGCCTTCCGTTTTCAATTTGGCGCTTTGAGCACCGTAATGAGCTGGACCCGCGCGGAATGAACCTCAAGAAAAAGGCTTCAGTTTATTTTTACGAGAACTTCTACGTCACAACAAGCGGCAACTTCCGTACTCAGGCGCTGATCAACACCATTCTTGAGATGGGTGCGGACCGAATCTTATACTCGACCGATTATCCCTACGAAAGCATGGTTGAGTGCGAGGAATGGTTCAGAACGGTTGACATCTCGCTCGAGGACCAAATCAAGATCGGCCGGCTGAACACCCGCAAGCTGCTTAAACTCGAAACGAGATTGGCGAAATTACCAAAGGCTGCATAGGATCTGGTCCGGCTGAGCTGGGTAGCTCGGGGGCAGCATTACCTTCCAAGAGTGAATGGACATGTCCGGTTGAGTCAACCGCCGGTTATTTCCACGCGTGGACCCCTGCGCTACCTGGGTCAGTCCTGTCCCCAGAGGAGAGCAATTGCATTTCTTTATTAGCGCTACGGCTCACGCCGCTCCGATAAGCGTTCTCGGAAAAACAACTATAGATGGCCGGCAATTCAGGTTTAGCAATTCCGAGAACATAGATTCTTCAGCAATGACCTATGGTAGCCCCGCATTGCCCGATAGGCCGTAAATCGATGGGACCGTCGCGCCCATGGGACGTAGGTAGATGGAAAGCTGCCGTGGTGATGGATCTCGTCGAAGTGAAAAAGCCAGATGATTTCGCTCGCCGGCCCCCCATGGCAATGCGGCCGCGAACGCGTAAGTTTGAAGTCAAACAGCTCGACGAGATGAAAAAAGAATGCTAAACGCACTGCTTTTCGACTCTGAATCATAACTTGGCCTATTGCTACGATACCGCGCGGGCAATCAAGTGGATTTTGAAGCAGGCAGGCCGGGCTTTCCAGGGCGTCAGCGGCAGCTTCGATGATTGAAGCAATTGTCTTTAAGGACCCACGGCTAATCCAGCCCAAAATGGGAGTTCCCGATGAACGCAAGAGCTGACCGAGGAGCAATTTCCGCACCCGATCCTGGCTTCCTCCGACCGATCGATGAGGAGCGCGAGACGCTGGAGCAAACATTCTCGCGATGTCGCCTCCGGCTATACAACACAGCATTTCGGGTGTTGGGAAATCATGAGGATGCGGAAGACGCCCTTCAAGACGCCCTGCTGGCGGCCTTTCGGAATTTGCATGGATTCGAGGGCCGTTCCAAATTGTCGACATGGCTAACCCGCATCGTCGTCAATGCGGCATTAATGCGACGACGACAATATCGCCCTAACCGAACCATCTCATTCGATCAGGACTTGACGCAAGACGGCCAAACGATGGCTAGAACCTTCCCGGATCCGAGCCCTAATCCGGAAGAACGCTACGTGTGCAAAGAGCACCTTTGGCTTATAGAGCGAGCCTTGCACGCCCTGCCGGAAGTAAACCGTCGTGTCTGGTGGCTTTGCCATGTTCAAGGGCTCAAGATTCGAGAAGCGGCCGCGATCATGGGCATCTCGTCAGGAACTCTCAAAAGCCAACTCTTCCGAGTGCGCTGCCGGCTTCGTGAGCATCTCGGCGAGCACCAGCGTGCCCCTAAATTCTTTCCTGGCAGAGGACCGTGGACGTGTTAGCGAAAGGAAGGACCATGATCGGTAGAAACCAGTTCAGTGCGACAGACCTAAGCATCATTAGAACGATCCTTGCCCTCGGAATGCTCGTCACTGGAGCGAACATAACCTCCGCCGCGAATCAGCCCGACGCCAGCCCCGCGTTATCACCACTTCAGGCACCCGCTCGATTTCTAACGAGCGATGAACTGTTCCAGAAACTCCTGGAACACAACCATATGCGCGACCTGCGCCTGGAGCACTATTCGGCGGTAAGGACATATCAAGTGACCAACACGCAAGGCAAGGTCTATGCGCAGGAGGTCGTGCGAGTGGAATACCGGGCGCCAGAGCACAAAACCTTTACGATTGATTCGGAAGAGGGTTCCAGGATGGTGCGTGAGCTGGTCCTGAAGCGCCTGATTGAGAGCGAATCCGAAACCTCGTCCGGGAGCGCCCACCGCGACAGTTCGATTAAGCCGGCCAACTACGACTTCAAGCTTCTCGGCGAGCAGGATGTGGGCAGTTCACATTGCCTGGTTGTCGAGGCGGTCCCGAAACGGAAAGACAAATACCTTTTCGAAGGGAGAATCTGGATTGACGCAAAAGATTACGCAATCGTGAGGATCGCGGGCCAACCCGCGCAAAGGTTGTCGTTTTGGATCACACGCGCGGATTTTGTGCGTCAATACCAGAAGATTGGAGATTTCTGGCTTCCGCAACGGGACGAGACCTTGGTCCACATTCGGCTGAATGGTAACAAGGCACTTATCATCGATCATTGTGATTACACAATTGATTCTCTGGCTGAGACCGGCACCCAGCAACCCTGAGGCGCGAGAACTACAGGGTGCCTAAAATGATCACGGAGGTGTGCTCGAAAGAACCGCCGCGGAACTCCTCGCGCCCACTAATACGGCATAGTCAAGACTGCTACCCCTACCGACAGTCCGGCGAATTCTGCTACGGCAGTACCGAGTTTGGTCCGTTCTGCTACGTTGTGCGTTTTGCTCAAAGGCGGGCCAGCCTCGTGATTGTAATAACTATCGAAAAATCAATAAACTCCAGCCATTGCTCGCCAAGACCCAAGACCCAATCTACTGATTTTCGATCAGTT
>JASHTY010000206.1 GCA_030040315.1 Terriglobia bacterium
GAAGTTGCCAAAGCCCATGTGGAATTCTTCGGCCAGGTTCACCCCGCCACCAGCATGATCGGCGTTGCCCGCCTGGTCGATCCCGACATGCTCGTGGAAATTGAAGCTGAGGCTGTGGCCTGATCCAGTTCTTCGCGGTGTGCGTAGCGCAGACTGCCGCATTTGCAGTCTGCGGTTTTCCCCGGAGTCATCAGAAAAGACTCGGACCATAAAAACGATGCTGCGGGCTACAGTCTCTGCGCCAGCCGGGAGGCGGTCAAGGGCTAACATTTTATGTTGACATGCATGATACGTCATGCTAAGGTAATTTTGAAATATCGGTAATCGGCTTACTCGCAGAGGTTGAGAAGGCAGGATTGCCAAGGGCGCCCGCCAGGGGAAGGGAGCAGGGAAGGTGGCTGTGCCTAGCCGGAGCGGGCCTGATGTGGTCCCAGGGCGCCAAAAAGTCCGAAATAAACGAAGCCCAGAAGTTACTGAAAACAAAGGGTTGGAAAGGGCAAGTTTTATTAAGCGAAGCCCAGAAACGTAAGAAAACAAAGCAAACTGCGATTCCTGATTGAAGCGTTCAAAAAGCCCTTAGGCGCGCGTACCCTTCGTCATTCCACTGTCATACAAGTCTAGCCTAATAGTGATGTAAAGGGTGCGCCCTCCCGCCGGGCCGGCCAGCGAGATTTTTGCTCCAATCTGCTTCGCTTAGACGCGCAGGAAGATCTTCTGCCGGTAGAGGAAATACAGGAACAGCCACATGGTGAAGACCACGCTGCAACTCCACACCAGCGGCTGAATCGTGCCGAACAGCGGCAGCAGGCCGTGGATGAACACGTTGGTAATCTGGCCGAAATTGAAGAACCGGTCCACCAGATAAATGGTGATGGCATTCATGCCGATGACTTTGAAGAAAAACGACCAGCGCTGCCAGCCCTTCACGTCGATGATCCAATAGAACAGAGCGAGCAGCAGCAGGCTCCAGCCGCCCGCCCACAGCACAAACGTGCTGGTCCAGACATTCTTGATGATGGGAAAGTTGAAGCTCCAGAGCCACGCGACAAACAGGCTCGCCACACCTGCCGCCGCCAGCCCCTGCGCTTTTTGCGAGGGACTGAATTTCGCTGAGCGCAGCCAGTGGCCGGCCATCACGCCCATCAGGCACGTGGAGATGGGTGTGAACGACGAGAGCAGACCCTCATTGTCCCCGCCTGGGTAGCAGCAGAACTTAAATGGAATAATTAAATTGTCAAGGTAGCCGGCCAGGTTGTGTTGCGGAGTAAGCGTGCCCGCCGGATATCCCGGGAAGGGAACCAGCTTGATGACCAGCCAATAGGCGATCAGAATGCCGCCCGCCACAATCGCCTGGCCGCGAATGCCGAACCACATCACCACCAGGCCCGCAAACAGGTAGGCGATGGCGATTCTTTGCAGAACTCCCGGAATTCGCAGATTGTGAATATTGAAATCCAGCAGCCTGTTGTAAATCAGGCCGAACAGAAACAGAATCAGGAAACGCTGAATGATATGGCGGTAAAGGTGCTTGCGGTCCGCGCCTTCTTCCTTGCGCCGTGTAAGCGAAAAAGGCAGCACCGCGCCGACCACAAAAACGAACAGGGGAAAAATCAGGTCGTAGAAATGGAATCCCGCCCAGGGCACGTGTTCGAACTGATCGTGCAGTGTGTGCGTAACGGCGTTGGGCCAGATTTTGTAGAACGCGTGGATGATGGTCTCGCCGCCCGCGATCCAGAACATGTCGAAACCGCGCAGCGCATCGATGGAAGCGACGCGCTTCTGAACGAATGTCGCAGGTTGTGCTGCGCTTTCGATGATGGTCTCTGCTTTCGTTGCGGTAGCCATGCTTGACCTCACGATCCCTACCGCGCCATTATCCCTGATTCATTGCGGCAGAGGAAGCGGAAGTATGCAATCGCAAACCCCGGGGGTTGCGCAGACATGATTTTCAATGTCTGCGTCTTGCGGCACAAAAAACGGCGGAACAGTGCGGGGATATGCTTTCAGTGAGCCGCGCGATGGTTTTGATTGTTTAGGGATGTCTGAAACATAGACATTGTAAGCCATGTCTGCGCCAGCCGGTACAGGTTCGGTAATCGATAGAAATCAAGCCGGCGCGATTTGAATTATAATCTCATCAGAAACTTAGAGTTCCAAAAGGGGCGGCAGAATGACCAATTCCAAAAGAGCATTGTGTGCGGTCACACTTGCGACCGTGCTGGTGACTTCTGCCCAACTTGTTCGCGGCGCCGGACACGATCGGACGGTCAAAGGTTATGTCCTCGACTCATCTTGCGCTTTCACGAATAATCTAAAAAAACCGGTCAGCGTGGATTGCGAGCTTGCCTGCGCCAAGGCGGGTTCGCCCCTGGTGATTTTGGCGGACAATGGAGTAGTCTATTGCCCCATTTCCGACGCCACGCCCGCGCAAGGCCAGAACGAGCGGCTGATAGACTCCGCGGGAAAAAGAGTGGTGGTGACGGGCAAAGTTTATGACCGGGCGGGCTCGCAGGCGATCGTCATTGCCACGATTCAGCCCGAGCGATAGGGACCATGGCTGTGCCAGCCCGCTCGCCGAAGACTTCGCAAATCAAATTGGGGAAGCTACACATGGCGCACATCAATCTGCCCGAGGGTTTTCCGGGAATTCGTGGTCCGATGCAGTTCAGCCCTGCTACAACGAAGCCGATGCGCGAGCTGGCGGAAGCGCTTCTGCACGCGCCGAACACGCTCACCCCCGGCGAGCGCGAAATCATTGCGACCTACGTCTCCTTCCAGAACGATTGTTATTACTGCCAGAGCTGCCACGGCTCAACCGCTGCGCATCACCTGGGCGGGGATTTCAAGCTGATCGATGACGTGAAGCGCGATTTCCACGGGGCGGCAATCTCGGAAAAGCTGAAGGCGCTTCTGATCATCGCCGGCAAGGTTCAGCAATCCGGCAAGAGGGTCAAGGCGGAAGACATCGAGCGGGCGCGCGACCGCGGAGCCACGGACAAGGAGATTCACGATACCGTGCTGATCGCTGCCGCCTTCTGCATGTACAACCGCTATGTGGACGGGCTGGCAACGTGGGCTCCCAGGGACCCGGAAGTCTATCGCGCGATTGGCGAGAAAACCGCCCGCGACGGCTATCTGCGGCCCGCGGGCGAGGAACCGGTTGACGCAAAGTTTTGACCGGTTGCCCTCCCATGCTAAGGTCGGTCGGATGGATCAAAGCGGCAAAAAAATGGAGCCGATGTTCCTGCCGGACGTCGAGAACAATTCCCAGCCCGGCGGACGCGGCGACCTGATTCGCCAGATGCGCGAGGCGGGTAGGGAATACCCGCAAATCTGGCACCTGTTTTCATTCAAGCCGGAGGCCACAGCGCATCTTGGGGCATTCACGCAGGGGATTATGCGCGGCGACTGCCCGCTCAGCCCGGGTATGCGCGAGTTAATTGCCGCGTTCACGTCGGCGGGCAACCGCTGTTTGTTTTGAATGAAGTATCACGCCGCGGTCGCGGCGGAATTGCTGGGCAGTGAGCAACTGGTGCGCGGGGCAATTGAGAATCTCGAAACCTGCGCGCTCGCTGAAAAAGACAAGGCCCTGCTGCGCTTTGTGGCGAAGGTGAACCACCGCGCGTGGGAAATCACCGCGGACGACATGCAGCCTTTGTACGAGGCCGGCTGGACCGACGAGGCGATTTATTACGCCCTGACCGTTTGCGCGCTCTTCAATTTCTATAATCGCTGGATCGACGCCAGCGGCGTCCACCCCATGAGCGAGGAAGCGCACCGCGAATTTGCCAAACGAACCGCAAAGCTCGGTTATAACCCCAAGTGATCAAGCGTCCTATCACTTCAGTGAATCCGACCGCGCCTATTACGGCTGGCGCGTGGTGGTGGCTGCGGGCCTGGGCGTAATGGTGGGCTTCGGCTCGCTGTTCGTCTACACGTTCGGAGTTTTCCTGAAGCCCTTGAGCGCGGAATTCGGCTGGACGCGCGAAGCCATCTCGCGCGGTTTCGGACTGGCGGCCCTGATGGTGGCGGTCTGCTCGCCCTCCATTGGACAGGCGCTGGACCGTTACGGCCCGCGTCGAATCATTCTGCCCTGCATGACGGTCTTCGGACTGGGCATTGCCTCGCTGGCGATGCTGCGGCCGCGCTTGTGGCAGTTTTATGTCACGTGTATTTTGATCGGAGCTGTGGGGAATGGCGCGGCGCACCTGGCGTATTCGCGCGCCATTTCCACCTGGTTCTGGAAGCGCCTGGGCCTGGCCCTGGCGCTGGTAATGGCCGGCGCGGGGCTGGGCGCGATGATTCTTCCTCTCCTGGCGCAGGCGGTTATCAGCCGCGCGGGTTGGCGCGCCGCGTATGTTTGCCTGGGGGCGCTTGCCTTGCTCGTAGGTTTGCCGCTGACCTGGCGCTATGTGTGCGAACGCGCGCCGGAGAGCGCCGCGGCGGACGCCGTTCCCGTGACGGGAATGAAGTGGCAGCAGGGTCTGGGCACTTTTCATTTCTGGATCATCGTCGCGGTCCTGTTCGTGAGCTCGGTCAGCATGAACGGCTCAATTACGCACCTTGCGGCGCTGCTGACGGACCGGGGCGTGACCGCGGGCGGCGCGGCGCTAAGCGTCTCACTGCTGGGCGCGTCGAGTCTTGCCGGGCGATTCGTGGTGGGTTGGGTGCTGGACAGGTTTTTCGGGGCCCGCGTGGCCTTTGCGGTTTACCTGGTGACCGCGGGCGGAATTCTGCTGCTGGCGCGAGCGGATCATCTGCTGACGGGCTGCGTGGCGGCGGGGCTGATCGGTGTGGGAGCGGGGGGCGAGGCTGACATCACGCCCTATCTTTTGACCCGCTACTTCGGACTGCACGCCTTTTCCACACTCTACGGCATCACTTGGACGTTCTATGCCATCGCCGGAGCTTTGGGCCCGGTGATTCTGGGCCGGGCGTTCGATTCGACGGGGTCGTATACTTCGCTGCTGACGCTCCTCGCCTTCGCGCTCGCCCTGGCCGGTGGGCTGATGCTGCTTCTGCCTCGCTATGACGATATTCCAGCCTATCCAGTGCAGGATCGCCCTAATTGAGGTGAGCAATGAAAAGAATCTTGGGAATCTTGGTCGTCGTACTCGCATTCGCAGGGACCGTCGGCGGTCAAGCCGGGCCGTCGGAATCTCCCGGGCACGTGCAAGAGCCTGAGAACCATGCCATCGTGGTTGCGCGGCTGATGCGCTACCACGATTCCGGGGAGTATGAGTGGGGAATTCGCGAGGTCGCCAATGCCGCGCGCGAATACCTGCGGGCGCGCTTGAACTCGCCACCCGGAACCGGAAAACCGGCTGCGGTGTTCGATATCGATGAGACGGCTCTTTCAAACTGGCAAGCCATGGCGGATTGCGGTTTCTGCGCGTACTCGATTGAAAGCAAGCTGTACTCGATTGCGCACGATTCGGCGATTACGCCGGTGCTGGAACTCTACAACGACGCCAGGTCGAGTGGAGTCGCCGTCTTTTTCCTGACCGGGCGGCCCAATTCCCAGCGCGAAGTGACGGCCGAAAATCTGAAAGAGGTGGGTTATAAGGATTGGACCGACTTGATCATGCGGCCGGAGGGTGATAAATCACCGGCCCGCGTCTTCAAGCCCCAGGAACGCCAGAAAATTGAGAGCAAGGGTTTTCACATCATCTTGAGCATCGGCGACCAGGCCAGCGACTTGGCGGGATGCTGCGCCGAGCGCACGTTCAAGCTGCCCAATCCATTTTATCTGGTGCAGTGAAACTGATTGCCCTCAGGCGGGGCATTACGCTGACACC
>JASHTY010000207.1 GCA_030040315.1 Terriglobia bacterium
GCACAGATGGGAGCCATTCGCCAGGCGGTCGACATTCCCATCGACCTTTACATCGAGGTGCCAGACAACTTCGGCGGCTTCGTTCGATACTACGAAATGGCCAGGATCATTGAGGTGGCAGCGCCCGTTTATTTCAAATTCGGCCTGCGGAACGCGCCGGATATTTATCCCTCTGGAATTCACATCGAAGACCTTGCAGTCAAAATGGGTCGCGAACGCCTGCACCGCGCGCGCATTGCTCTGGATTTGCTTGAGGAATATGCGCCAAACGCGAAGGCGTCGCCGCTCGGGTCGAAGGATTTGGGCATCCCCGAATTGGGCTGAGATTCGTCTCCTGAGCGCAGGCGGATTTGCTATCAAGACAAAATACCACTTGCCTCCAATTTGCGATTTCATCATAACAATGAGGTGAAGATATTTCCGCCAAAGTCGTGCTTCCAAAAAGCAAGTAAGCAATTCCAGAGCTTGCTGCCTCTGTTTTTGTTGTCCGGAGCCTGCGTCTATGGGCAAAGCGCCAAGCCAGCGGCAAAACCGCCCGATAACGACGCCGACGTCGTGGAATACATTTCCGGAGTGTGGGCGCGCCTGACACGATCGATGAGTGATTGCAAGTCGCTTGTGGATCCAAAGGTCACAGAGGCACCTGTCCTGTACCTGCCCGCGAATGTTAGCGAACCGCCTGCGCTTCGGGCTCTTGCCTCCAATTGCAAAGTGGATATCGAACGCCTTCCCGCAGCAATCCATCACCTCGGCGATCTGGATACCACCAAACTCCGGCCTGGGTTGCTTTATCTTCCCAATCCGTACGTCGTTCCGGGAGGGATGTTCAATGAAATGTATGGTTGGGACAGCTACTTTATTATTCGCGGCCTGATTGAGGACGGCAAACTGGCGAGCGCCCGCAACATAGTGGAGAACTTCCTATTCGAAGTCGAATACTATGGCGGAATCCTGAACTCCAATCGAACCTACCACCTTACACGCTCGCAGCCGCCGTTCCTCACCGCCATGGTGCGAGCCGTCTACGAAGCCGAATTCGCTCGCGGCAAAAAGGACGTGGAATGGCTCGCGCGCGCCTATCCGGATGTGGTCAGCGATTACCGTCTCTGGGTGAACGCGCCCCACCTTGCCGGTGATACGGGCCTATCACGTTACTATGACTTTGGAGAGGGACCGGTTCCCGAACTCGATGGTGATGAGGAATCATATTATCGCGCCGTGGCCGTATACTTTCTTCTGCATCCAGCACAGGCTAATGACGACCTGGTTCGGACCGAGACATCCGCCCAAACTGCCGGTTCTGTAGGTCCGGTCTTCTCGGTTTTCGTATGCAAAGATGGGTCGCCCGCCCCGAGGGATGGCTTACGTCCATCAGCCGGTTGCGATCGCAGGGAACGCCTCAGCTTGAGCCGCGATTTCTACAAGGGCGACCGAAGCATGCGCGAGTCGGGATACGACGTCAGCTTTCGGTTTGGTCCGTTCGGTGCTAACACGCATCACTATGCGTCCGTTGATCTCAACTCCTTGCTATATAAGACAGAGACCGATCTGGCCTGGATGAATCGCGAGTTGGGACACGCGAAGGAAGCGGATGAGTGGGACACCAAGGCCCGCCTCCGCCGCGCCAGGATGGATCAATACCTTTGGAATGCGACCCGGGGACTTTACTTCGATTACGATTTTGAGAAGGCGGAGCAGTCTTCATATCAATACGCCACCACATTCTTTCCCCTTTGGGTCGGAGCCGCCTCGCCGAGTCAAGCCCAGGCCGTGGAGAGGAACTTCGCCACCTTCGATCGCCCAGGCGGCATTGACACCAGCCCGTATACAACCGGAGCTCAATGGGACAACCCCTATGGATGGGCCCCGCTGCAACTTGTCGTCTGCGAGGGGCTGCGCCATTACGGTGACGCTGCGGACGCGCGCCTCGCAACTCAACAGTTCATGAGCATGGTCGCGGAGAACTTTCGCCGGGATGGGACGATACGCGAAAAGTATAACGTGGTGACCCGTTCATCAGAAACGCAGGTGCGAGTCGGCTACTCCCAGAACCAGGTCGGATTCGGTTGGACGAACGGGGTGTACCTGGTGCTGCGCCATGAAGAAGGGGATGGACGTTGACCTGCTCTACCAGAAGATCCATTGCAACAGCAGGAAGATTGCGAACGAGATGGCTGCCCAGAAAATGGGGCGTTTGAGCAGGGGCAGGTGGCCTTCGCTGGGGATCTCCGTGCATCCGTAGACGAGGCCAACCAACTCTTCCTCAGGCTTCGGTTGCGTGAAGAAGCTCACCGCCACCGTAACGATCACTGCGACGATGCCCGACCAGAGCAGCCGGTACATATTTTCGGCCATGGGTTTGGCGTCGCTCGAAAGGGCGACCCACGCGAGCTTGCTGGGATCGAGCTTGACCATCAGCCACATTCCGAACGACGAAAGTGTGCCCACGAGCAAGCCCCAAAACCCTCCCCAGGGCGTGGCGCGTTTCCACATCATGCCGATGAAGACGGCAGCGAAAAGCGGCGTCATGAAAAAACTGAATACTGCCTGCGCATAGTCCATGATGCTGGCAAACTGCATCACCAGATACGCCGTGCCGATGCTGATGATCACGCCGAGGATCGTGCACCAGCGGCCCATGGAAACGTAGTGGGCGTCGCTGGCGCCTTTGCGCAGGAACGGCCGGTAGAAATCGTACGTCCACACCGTGGCAAACGCGCTTACATTGCCCGCCATTCCGGACATAAAGCCCGCGATGAGCGCCGTGACTCCCAGACCCAGCAAGCCCGGTCCGCAATATCGCGCCAGCATCAGCGGAAGAACTTCATTAAAGCTGTGCTGGCCGGGTCCGACGGCGCTCTCCGGCACCAGTTTAAAATCCAGCACGCCGAGCCCCAGCAACCCGGGCAGAATCACAATTAGCGGCACGGCCATCTTGAAATACGATCCGATGATGGGCGCAAGTTTCGCGGCGCGCAGATCTTTGGCGGCAATCGCCCGCTGCACCACCAGAAAGTCGGTGGTCCAATAACCGAGCGAGCCCATCATTAATCCAAATACGATGCCCGTCCAGTGGATGCCCATCGGGTTGGATGTAAAATGCGCCATGGGCCGCCATAGGTGCGTGTAGTCGCCGCCGGGAAAATTCCGGTGGATACGCTCCACCAGCCCCGTCCAACCGCCTGCTTCAATCATGCCGAGAATCGGAATGAGCAGCGCTCCAAACCAGATCAGGAAGAACTGCAACACCTCGTTGAAGATCGCTGAAGTCAGCCCTCCCAGCGCCACATATACGGCCACGGTAAGGGACGAAATCCAGATGCTCAGGTGAATATCCCACCCCAGCATCACCTTCATTACCACGGCCATTGCGTACATGTTGATTCCGGACATTAAGATGGTGAGAAAAATAAACGACAGCGCACCGACCAGACGCGTTGGTTCGCCAAACCGCAGTTGCAGATAACCAGGCACGGAATGGGTTTTGCAAATGTAGTAGAAGGGCATCATCACGACGCCCAGAAACAGCATGGCGGGAATCGCGCCGTACCAGTAAAAATGCGCGGCCAGAATTCCGTACTGGTAGGCGGAGGCGGCCCAGCCCATCAGCTCCAGCGCCCCCAGATTCGCGCAAATGAAGCTCAGGCCGGCGACCCAGGCGCTCATTCCGCGACCGGCCATGAAGAAGTCCTCGCCACTTTTCGTGTAGCGTTTCAGGTAGAAGCCAATGGCGAGCACGATCACAAAGTAGATCGCGATGATTACAAAATCCACCGCGTGCATGGAAAGCAGCGTCTGCGCAGCCGATGAGCCGGCCAGCAGCAGGGCTGGTAAGAATTGTGGGGTCATGCGTTCAGACCTTAAGCCTTGTTCGGAAAATGGATGTAGGTATAGATGCCGCCGATAACCACGAGCAGAGCGCCCCACCAGATGGCCGGATGCGTATTCGAAAGCACGGTGGCCGGCGGGCTGGAGAACTCATAGATCCCGGTTCCCAGAATGATTACGCCGTAAATCAGCAGAATCACTCCGACGAAGAACCAAACGGGAATCATGTGATGCTCAGGCGTCTCAGGAGGCTTCGCGTCGTGCAAATCAGCGGCGCCGTGGCGCTTGCCTCCATCACCACCAGAGCGTTCTCCTTTGGGTTGGGTCTCCATATTTACCTCCTACCAGAAAATCCATTGCAGGATCAAAAACAGCGCCGCGGAAATTACCGCCCAGAAGATCGGGCGTTTCCACAGCGGCAAATGTCCCTCGCTTGGCAGTTCGGTGCATCCGTAAACCAACCCGTTGAGCTCTTCCACGGGCTTCGGCCGGGAAAGATAGCTGACGGCGACGGTGACGATGACGCAAATCATCCACGACCACAGCGCGCGGTACATATTTTCGGCCATGTCCCTGGCGTCGGTCGAAAGCGCAATATAAGCAAGCGTGCTGGGCTTGAGCTTCACGATCATAAACATAACAACGGAAGACACGCTCCCTGCGAGCAGCCCCCAGAAACCGCCCGCGGGCGTGGCGCGCTTCCACATCATACCCAGCAGCACCGTGCCGAAGAGAGGCGCAACGAAAAAGCTGAAGAGCGCCTGAACGTAATCCATGATGCTGCCAAATTGCATCACCAGGTATGCAGTGCCAATTGAAATGACAACTCCCAGAATGGTGCACCACCGCCCCATACTGACGTAATGCTGGTCCCCTCCATCCTTGCGGATGAAGGGGCGGTATATGTCATACGTCCACACGGTCGCGAAGGCGCTGACGTTGCCTGCCATTCCCGACATGAACCCGGCGATGAGAGCCGTGATGCCCAGGCCCAGCAACCCGGGGCCGCAATAGCGCGCCAGCATGAGCGGCAGAACCTCATTGTAACTGTGCTGGCCGGCGGTTACCGCGCTCTCCGGAACCAGTTTGAATGGCAGCAGGCCGAGCCCGAGCAATCCCGGCAAAATCACGATGAACGGCACCGCCATTTTGAAGTAGGAACCGATGATGGGAGCCATTTTGGCGGCACGAATGTCCTTGGCGGCGAAGATGCGCTGCACAACCAGGAAATCGGTATTCCAGTAGCCGAAGGAAATCACGAAACCCAGGCCGAAAACAATTCCCGTCCAATGAATGCCCATGGGGTTGCCCGCGAAGTGGCCCAAACC
>JASHTY010000208.1 GCA_030040315.1 Terriglobia bacterium
AAAGTCCGGCTTGCGCGGCTTGAAAGGCTTGATCTTCTTTTTGACCTCATAGTTCCACGAAACGTCCGTAACCAGGTCTTTGACCACGGGGAAAGTGCGCAGGGGTTGCACGGTGATGGGCGAATCCAGAGGCAACTGGCTCAAGCGGGTCATGCACATGAGCTTCGGCATACCGTTGATTTCCGCCGAGCACGAACCGCACCGGCCCACCTTGCAGTTCCAACGCACCGCCAGGTCCTGCGCCTGCGTCGCCTGGATTTCATGCACGGCGTCCAGAACGACCATGCCCGGCGCCACCTCCGTGGAATAGTCCTGGAACCCACCCCCTTGGGAATCGCCCCGCCAAATCCGAAAGGTCGCCGTTGCCATTACTTCATCTCCTCAATGACCTGCTTCAGTTCTGCCGGCATTTCCGGGAGCGGAAGGCGGGCTATTTCCATTTCCCCTCCGCTTCCACGGCGCACCGCGATATTGAATGCGCTACCACTCCTATCGGCGGCGGGATAATCGTCGCGGAAGTGCGCGCCCCGGCTTTCCTTGCGTTCGATGGCGGCGCGGGTGATGGCTTCGGAAACGGTAAGCAGACTGCCCAGGTCCAGGGCCGTATGCCAGCCAGGGTTGTATTCCCGATTTCCCACCACTCCCGCTCGGGCGGCGCGGTCATTCAGTTTCTCCAACTCCGCAAGCGCTTTCTTCAATTCTTCCTCCCGGCGCACGATGCCCACCAGGTCCTGCATCATCTCCTGCAAATCGCGCTGGATCAGGTAGGGACTCTCTCCGGAAGGCCGCCCAAACGGTTCGAGCGCTTGTTTCGCCGCCTCTTCCACATCCTGGAGGTTTACCTGGCCGGCAGGGTGATCTTTGGCGAAGGCGGCCGCATGCTCACCCGCGCGCTTGCCAAAAACCAGCAGGTCGGAAAGGGAGTTGCCTCCCAGGCGGTTCGCTCCGTGCAAGCCGGCGGCGCACTCCCCGGCCGCGAACAACCCCGGCACGCTGGACATCTGGGTCTCCGCGTTTACCCGCACACCACCCATCATATAGTGAGTCGTGGGGCCAACTTCCATGCGTTCCTGGGTAATGTCAATGTCCGCCAGTTGTTTGAACTGGTGGTACATGCTCGGAAGCTTGCGCTTGATGTGCTCGGCCGCATTGGGAAGCTTTTCCTTGATCCAGGAGATGTCCAGGAATACTCCCCCGTGGGGACTGCCACGCCCTTCGCGGACTTCGCGCATTATCGAGCGCGCCACGTGATCACGCGTCAGCAATTCCGGGGGACGGCGCGCCGTCTTGTCGCCCTGGGTGTACCTCCAACCCTCCTCGGGGTTGTCCGCCGTCTGATTCTTGTAGAGCGGAGGAATGTCGTCAAACATGAAACGGCGCCCCTCCTTGTTCTGCAGGACGCCTCCCTCACCTCGAACCCCCTCGGTCACCAGAATGCCTTGCACGCTGGGGGGCCAGATCATCCCCGTGGGATGGAACTGCACGAACTCCATATCGATGAGGTCGGCGCCAGCACGATAGGCGAGGGCCAGGCCGTCGCCGGTGTATTCCCAACTGTTGCTCGTGATCTTGTACGCGCGGCCGATCCCGCCCGTCGCCAGCACCACGGCCTTGGCGTGGTACAACCGGAAGCGTCCGCGCTCGCGGTCGTAACCGAAGGCGCCCACCACCCGGCCGCCGTCTTTGAGCAGGGTGATAATGGCACACTCCATGTCGACCTCGATACCCTGGTGAACACCGTGGTCCTGCAACGTGCGGATCATCTCGAGACCGGTTCGGTCTCCGACGTGGGCCAAGCGCGGGTATTTGTGGCCGCCGAAGTTGCGCTGAAGAATTTTGCCCTGCGGGGTGCGGTCGAAAACCGCTCCCCAAGCCTCCAGCTCGCGGACGCAGGCAGGCGACTCCTGGGCGTGGATCTGCGCCATGCGCGGGTCATTCAGGTACTGGCCGCCACGCATGGTGTCTGCAAAGTGGACCTTCCAGTTGTCGCGGTCATCCACATTGGCGAGGGCCGCCGCGATGCCACCTTCGGCCATTACCGTGTGCGCTTTACCGAGCAGGCTCTTGGTGACCATTCCGACCTTCATGCCTGCCGCCGAGGCGCCAATCGCGGCGCGAAGTCCCGCTCCCCCCGCGCCAATCACCAGAACGTCGTGCTCGCGATTCACGTACTCCGGCATCAGAAGATTCTCCAATCTGTCCAGACTCCCATCGAGCACAATCGCACGTAGAGATCGGCAAACGCGACCCAGAAGAGGCTTAGCCACGCAAACCGCATGTGGCGCGCGTTCAGCCGGCTCACGCACGTGTAGACTTTCTTCCGCGCCGGCGAGAGCGCATCCAGCAAGCCGCCCGTCAGATGCCGCAGCGAATGGCATCCCAGCGTGTACCCGCCCAGCAGAATTACATTGGTGACCAGCACCAGGCTCCCCACGCGCACGCTGAAGTGCCCGTTGAACCAAAACCCCCTCCAGGCGTCAGTGGCGAGGATGGCCAGAAACAGCAATGCAATGTAAAGGAAATAACGATGGAAATTCTGAAGCGTCAGGGGAAAGGAGTGTTCACCGCGAAAGCACTGGCGCGGCTCGCCCACCGTGCACGAAGGCGGGTCCGCCCAGAAGGCCTTGTAATAGGCGCCCCGATAGTAATAACAGGTCAGGCGGAAGCCCCCGGGCGCCCAAAGGATCAGAATCGCCGGAGAAAAGGGAAGCCAGGCAGGGAACCAGGACGGTTTGGCGCCGAACCACGCAGACTGGCCGCCGAAAAGTTCCGGCGAGTAGAACGGCGAAAGATAGGGCCCGAACCGGTAGTGGTTACCTTGGAACGCCGCCCAGGTGGCGTACACCACGAAAGCCGAGAGGCCAAGAAAAACCACCAGTGGCTGCACCCACCAGAGATCTCGGCGCGAGGTTTGGCCAAATCCCGCGCGAGTTAGTGGGACCTCGATGCCCGCCATAGACAGCCCTCCGATAATGGCTTGAACTTTTTTCCGCCCTGACACCCGCAGATTAGCCCAACTGCCGCTACAAAGAAAGGCGGAGTTTTTGGTTGTCAGTTGGTTTTGACGGGGTTACCATTCATGGGATTTTACGAAAAATCAAGGTGGTGCACCATGCTCCGAGTGATCCACGCTTTTGACCTGAAGCCTGGAGTGGTCGAGGCATCTTTCATTGAGTCCTTGGACGCCCGTCTGGATGAAATAACCAAGCGCTTTGGATGCCGAGAGCGCAAGACGTGGGTGTTCGTAGACGGCATTCGTGGCGACTACGAGCACGGCAAGCCGGAGCGCCGTCCAAGGTATCTCAATGAGGCTTTCTGGCCCGACCAAAAACATGCCGACGAGTTTCGCCACTGGTTAATGTCCGACGAGGGGAAGAGCCTCCGCCGCCAGTGGTTTGATTCGGTCACCAACCACACCGTGCTCCGCTACGTCGATGCCACGGTCCCCGGCCCCGTCACCGACGACTAAGTCGCCTGAGCGATTTCCGCTGACTTGAAGCCGCAGGTGCTCCGCCCAAGGATTGTCCAATTGACCCGGATAGATATTACTTGTCCAGCCTAGGGTGCGTGCTGAATGAAATCATCCAGCAACGCATTGAACCGGTCGGCGTCGTCAACGAAGAGCGCGTGGCCGGCGTCGGCGAAGACTTCGACTCTTGCCGTGGGGATTTTGGATGTGATTGGGTCGGCGGCCATGGCCTTCATGCCCGGCTCACAGGCGACGAGCACGGGGCGATCGATTTTGGCGATGGCCGGGCGCCAGTCGTCGCGCGCGATGCTGGTTACGCTCATCGCCACCGCGCTGTCGCTGGGCGTTTTCATCACGGAGTCCACCAGGCGCTCGATGTACTCCTCCGATACAGGCTTGTGATACATGCTGCGCACGAACTTCTCCGTCAAATCGTGGCGATTGCCCTCGACCTGCGGGTAGATTTCCATCATGCCGGAGATGAGCTGGGGATTCGCCTTCTCCCAGGCGAGCCCATCGACCAGAACGTATCCGCGCACGCTCGCGCCGCCGAACTTCTCGGCGTAGGTCAGCAGCTCCGGTACGGCCTGCGACCAGCCCACCAGAATCGCGGGCGCGAGCTTCAATTGGTCCACCAAATCTTTCACATCCTGAGCGCGGCGCTCGGGGAAATTTCCCTGCCCGGGTTTGTCGGAATCTCCCTGCGAGCGCGGATCGAGCGCGATCACGTGGTAATGCGCGGAGAAGTGCTGGATCTGGTTCTCCCAAATCCACGCGGGCATGCACCAGCCCGGAACGAAGACAATCGCGGGACCTGTGCCCGCTTCCAGATAGTGCAGCCGAACGCCGTCGGAGGTGGTGAAAAAGCCGTCGGCGGCCTTGGGTGACTGCGCGCAGAGGGTCGCGCTCATGATTGCGCATCCCATCACCGTACAACTGAGGCGTATCAGGCGTCCGGCGAAAAACGGCAGAGAACTTTGCATCGTCACTTTCCTTTTGGAGATTGGGCTCGCGTAAGTATACGACACTTTGGGTCGTAGGGCGGTTCGAGAAGCGCCCCGCAGCGCATGGGTGCGGTGGTATGAGCTATCCGCTGAGGGCATTTGGCGATCGCCATGCTTCATGCTAGCATTGAACTAGGAGATTACAATGGCAACACTATACGTCCAGAATGTTCCGAATGACCTCTATGAGGCGCTCCGGCGCCAGGCCCAACAGAATCACAGATCCATCGCTTCCGAAGTTATGTCGCTTCTGGAGGTCAACGTAGCCACCGCGCAGGAGTTGAAGTCTCGGCGGGATTTCGTCCGCCGGTTAGGGCGAGTGCAGTCAGGCAAAGGGACTGCCGCCGGCCCCTTCCCCTCGAGCGAAGAAATGCAGCGCGAGGATCGCCGACGATGAGCCTGCTCGTTATCGATGCCAGCGTAGCGGCAAAATGGTTCCTGCCACCTTCGGGCGAACCGCTGTACGCCGAGGCGAGGAATTTGCTTTCGGCCTACGCTGACGGCCGAGTCCGCTTTGCAGTGCCCGACCTGTTCTGGGCGGAGTGTGCCAACATTTTTTGGAAGGCGGCACGGCAGGGCCGATGGACCGTCCGCTCCGCAGAAGTTTCGATTGGGCTGCTCAAGCAGCGGCCGTTCCCCACGACATCCGCGCTGGATGTGTTGGAGGAGGCTTTCCGCATTGCCGCCACCTTCGATCGCTCGGTTTACGACAGTCTTTACGTAGCCCTGGCGGTGCGATTAAAGGGGTATCTCATCACTGCCGATGAGCGTCTGGCCAGTGCCCTTGCAGCCCATTTGCCCGTGAAGTGGTTGGGGTCCGTGTGAGCTTCGTACGCGGTCGTCCCATCCTATCCGCTTCCGCATATAATAACCGGCTCGGATTTTGCATTGGAAATTCATTTCAGGAGCAGCATTCATGTTCAAGCTCGTGTTGTTGCGGCACGGTGAAAGCGTTTGGAACAAGGAAAATCTGTTTACGGGTTGGACGGACGTGGGGCTGAGCGAAAAGGGGCTTCAGGAAGCCTCGGAGGGTGGCCGTCAGCTTCGCAAGCAGGGATTCGTTTTTTCCGTTGCCTACACTTCGGTTCTGAAGCGCGCCATCAAGACGCTCTGGCTGGCACTGGAGGAAATGGACCAGATGTGGATTCCCATTCACAAAACCTGGCGATTGAACGAGCGGCACTACGGCGCGTTGCAGGGACTGAACAAGGCGCAGACAACGGAGAAATATGGCGAGGCGCAAGTAAAGATCTGGCGGCGCAGTTATGATGTGCCGCCGCCGGCGCTGACAGCCGATGACGATCGCTACCCCGGAAAAGACCCGCGCTATGCGGACTTGACCGTTGCGGAATTGCCACTTACCGAGTGCCTGAAGGACACCGTGGCGCGCACGCTGCCTTACTGGCACGAAATCATCGCGCCCTCAGTCCGTTCTGGAAAGCGTGTGATCATCGCGGCGCATGGAAACAGCCTGCGCGGGCTCGTAAAGTACCTCGATAATGTGTCCGAGCAGGAAATTGTGGGGTTGAACATTCCGACTGGGATTCCGCTGGTCTACGAGCTGGATGAGCATTTGAAGCCCTTGCGGCATTATTACCTTGGCGATCCGGAGGCCGTGGCGCGCGCGGCGCAGGCGGTCGCGGACCAGGCGAAGCGCAAGGGGTAGCGTGCATCTAGCCCGCTGTGGCAGGGGCGACTCCGCCCATCGGCACGGCCAGGAGGGCCGTGCCACGAAAACCATACTCAATTCATTTTGACGCGTTTGGCATCGGTGGGGGCTTTCAGTTCAAAGACGGAATTATCGAGCGGGCGGTTCACCTTCACGCCGGAGTAATGCGCAATCAGGTAGTCGTCGCCCGGCTGGTAGAATTTCTGCTGGGTGGGAAGCCACGATTCTTCGCTGATCCACATTTCAACTTTCGTAAACTGACCGGCCATACTGGACTTGCGCGGAACCAGCTCCAAAAGCACATTGGTATCGCCTTCTAAATCGTCCTCGCGAAGATACTTCACGTCGTAAGTCTTCCTGAGATCATTGGGATCTGTGCCGAACCCCAAAAGCAGGATTTGCTGCACCAAATCGCCTTTTTGTCTCAGATCGTATTCCTGGATTTGATTGATTTTGGGCAGGAAATACTCACCCTTGTTGTTTTTCAGCAGCAGCGTCTTGGCGTCCGGTTTCTGAATGTCCAGGCAGATTTCCGGTGTTTTCCCTTTGCGGAAAAAGAGCAGGCCTGATTCCGTGGACTTGTCATTTACCAGCGCCGTGTACTTGGTATATTCCAGGACGGCGGAAACGGTCTTCAGGGTCTTCGATCTTTCGTTCATCTGGGCGAGAATCTGCGCCAGGTCGGCAGGGCGCTTACCCTTGCGCGCGCCGGCGGCGGGAGTGAGCGACAATACCAGCGCGGCGGCAATCAGCACGCGCAATCCGGGTTGGATGGCTTTCCGCATAAGGCCGTGCACTGCGTGCCGAGTTCAGGCCGCAGGTCCGGGCCGTGGGGAAAACCTCACACTGGCGGCGGGTTATTCCTCCACTGTTATAGTATAGCTCAGGATGACTTGATGGCGGTCTCTCACCGTATCAATGGACTTTACGATGAATGGCCTGTGGATGTGCTCCTTGAGGATCATGGGGATGGCGTCCTCGGGCTTCTGGGATCCCACCAATCGAGGGTCAACCAGGTAGCGCACCTCGTGGTTGGCGCGTGCCACTTCAATGATGCCCTGAAGGTAGCGGATGTCCGTAAGCTGCAAAGTGGGGCGATCATTGAACCAGATACGCGGGGAGAGAAAGATGAAGGCGAGGATGGCGACCACAATCACGTCGTATTGCCAACTGCCGCGTTCATAAGCCCAGAAGATGCTCCTGGAAATCACCAGCTTGACGGCCGCCCCGAACTTACGCAGCTTCGATTTGGGCGGCAGTGCGGGTGAGGGAGCAGGTGCGGGAGCAATCACGGGTTCGTGAACTTGAGAGCTCGTGGCCATAGGACTTACCAGAAGAAAATAGCCAGAAAAACCGGAAGAATCAATCGGAAATAATCCGGCCATCGCGCATGCGGATGATCCGGTTGGCAATTCCCGCAGCTTCGGGGTTGTGCGTGATCATCAGGATGGTCTGGCGGAAGGTGCGGTTGAGTTCGCGCAACATGTCGAGCACTACCTGGGAGTTTTCCGTGTCCAGATTGCCCGTGGGTTCGTCAGCCAGCAGGATTTTGGGTTCGCAAATGACCGCGCGGGCAATCGCCACGCGCTGCTGCTCGCCGCCCGAAAGCGCAAAAGGGCGATGGTTGAGCTTCTTGTCGATTCCCAGCATGCGGGTGATGGCTTCAAACCGGTGCGGATTGAAGCCGTTGCCCTGAATATGCTGCGCGATGGCAATGTTGTCGCGCGCAGAAAGGGTGGGCAAAAGATTGAAGCGCTGAAAGACGAAGCCGATTTTGTGGCGCCGGAAGCGCGTGCGGTCGGCATCGGTCATCAGCCGAAAATCGTTGCCGTCAATGCAAACCTGGCCTTCGGAAGGGCCCGTGAGCCCGCCCAGAATATGGAGCAGGGTGGACTTGCCGCAGCCGGAGGGGCCAACCACCGCGACGAATTCGCCCTCCTGTACAACCAGGTCAACGCCCCGCAGCGCCGGGACATCTACTTTGCCCAGGCGGTATGTCTTGACCAGCGATTTGACGGAGATGATGGGTTCCACGGATTGCTCTGGCCAAGTCCTTCCCGGGTTTGTGGCACGGGCTTCCAGCCCTTGGGCCGCTGTAGCGTCGATCTCCGATCGACGATTCGGCGGTCGGAGACCGCCGCTACAACTCCGCGCACATGGGCAGGATGCCCATGCCACGCTTACTCGTACGCGAGCGCATCCACGGGGTCAAGCTGCGCCGCACGCAGAGCGGGATAGAATGATCCCAGGATGCTGCCCAGCAGCGCCAGGCAGGCTGCGTAAAGCCTCCAATCCCAGGTGATTTCAACCGGCAGCGTAGGGAAGACGCCGCCCATAACTTTTCGCAGAATCAGCGCTCCGATGAACCCGGCGATGATTCCCACCGCGGTCAGTAATGTCGCCTCCCTCAGGATGACCAAAATGATGTAGGCCTTCGAAGCGCCCAGTGATTTCAGGATGCCGATTTCGCGCGTGCGCTCCGTAATTGTGGTGTACATGGAAAGGAAAATAACCAGGAACCCGATTCCCACGGCGAGGGCGATCATCACGGTGATGAAGTAATTCAAGCCCGGGATGTTGTTGGAGGTCATCAGCGCCATGTACTCTTTGATGGGATAGATGGTGTAACCGGGCAGCAACGTCTTAAAAGCATCGGTGACCTGTTCGGCGTAGGCGGGGTCGGTGCATTTCACGAAGAAGGTCGTGGCTTTGTCCTGACTTGCGGTCAGGTCCTGCATGGTTGTGAGGGGAATAAAACGGCGCGCGCCTTTGCCGTGTTCAACAATGCCGGCCACCTTGAAATCATGGTTCAGCAGATTCATGGTGGCGCCCACCTTGGTGTGGTGAGCGTTGGCGTAAATGTCATCCACAAGCACGTCGTAGGGCGACTGGAAGGGTCCGCCAGAAAGATAAACAAATCCCCCGGATACGGCGTTGTAACTGGACATGTCGATGCCGTAGATGAGGTCGACGGATTCCGCGTTGTTGACGTGAATAATTGCCGGAGCAACGGCGAGCACGCGGGGCAATTCCGCCAAGCGCTCGCCGATCTTGGTGGGCATGGGGGCTTCCCCCAGGCCGAGCATGAACGAAGCGCCGGGCGGCCGCACTAAAATGTCTGCGCCCACGCCCTCCACCCGGCGCGCGCTGTCGTTCACCAGGCCGTGGCACAGACCCACTACAAGAATCACCATGGCGACTTCAATGGCCACGGCCAGCACGCTTACCGCGGTGCGAATGGGACGATGCAGGACATTGGAGACGATCAGCTTATTGACCAACGGGGCGATCCTCTGACTTGACGGCGGTCAAGTCCACCAATTCCGATCCCTCGGGCCTCTTCAGTTCAAACTTATCCGCTGGGATGGGCTCATTGAATTTGGCATTCTGCACGGTGATGGCGAGATCGTAGTCTTCCGCGGGCCGGGTGATATCAATGTGCGTGGGGTAATGAACACCACCCTGGAAGTCCTGGTAGTTCGAATAGCGCACGTCCTCGGCATAGGATCCATCGGGCTCGTAGAACTGAATGCGCGCAATCTCCAGGTCGGACCTGTCAAACCACACGATGCGGCTGAGCGTATTGTGGTGGCCCGGCGTCGTGTCTTCAATGAAGACAGTGTAATAGCGCTTCCGCTCCCTGCGGCTCTGGTTTTCGACGCGGTACGAAGCCATCTCACGCTCTTCATCGATGGCGGGAACGGTCAGCGCCTCCGAAATGTGCTGTGGCCGGAGGTTCTCGAGTGCATTCTTCGTGGCGTTGCGGTGAAATGTGTTCTTTCCAATGATGAACTTGTGCTTGGAAGGAATGGAAAGACGAAATTCCTCGCCGTTTGAAACCATATCAAAGATGGTGGTCCGAATGAGCGGCGCCAAACCCAGCAGATGAATATTGGAAGGCCTTTGCAGCAGGACGTAGCCCGTCACGTCGTGGTATTCCGTCAATGTGCCGGAATAAACGGAGCCCGCCGTGGGCGCCAAGTCCACCGTAGCGGTCATGGTGTGGAGTCCGGCGCTCCAGGCGTTTATCTTATCCACCAGTTGTGCGAGGGTTGCTACCTGCGGTGGATTCTGGTCTGGAGGATGGATGTGCGCGACCTTCCGCACCAGGCAACCGGGTGTGGCCAGGAGCAGAACGGCGAAAATCGTTGCCGAGAATGCTTTCCGATTCTCAATCCTATCGATTCTCAAGCGTCACTTCCCAATCTAACAAACGCCTTGAAATGTGTCAATGCGCGTAGCTTTGAATTCCATTCATCACAAAGCGCTTGTCCAAGGGCTTAGGTTATGCTGCCGGGTTTTTGCAGCGACTGTCACCACGCCCCTCCATTGCAGTCTGCCGAAGTTGGCACCAAGGGTGCCTCGCATACCTCCAAGATGCTGCATCTGTGCGATCTTCGCTCCGGCCTCCACAATTAGATGCATCATTCATGCCATCGATGGGCACGCGTGATTCCAAATCCCCCTATTTATGGGGGGAGGGGGATAGCAAGATTCGTTCACTAGTCCCTGGAGGTGATCGGCAGGTCAACTACGCCTTGTTGGGAGCAGCGTTTGTGCGAGTGGTAAGTGGGCCTAAAATAAAATGAGGGGGAAGCTCTCTCCCCCCTCCAAGCGTCGGGTCTTGGGTCTAAACTCCGAGCCGGCATTGGCTACCCTCTAGGTTTGTCCGACGCCGGCTCGATTGCCTTTAGAGCAAGCCGAATTCCAACTGAACGCCAAATGTTCTGTGGGCGGCCAATTTGATAAGCCATTTTTTTACAATATTTTACAGTATCGAACAGGTCTGCGATCGACGTGCGGTGGACGCTTAAGCCATAAATTTCTTCTATATTTGAAATTCCAAATACAGAATTCTGCAAAACGGCAGTAGCCCAAATGTGACCATAAAATGCCGACTTGGGTGGGCGAATGCCTGAAGTTCGGATGACATTATGTCTCATAATTCGGACTGACAAGCGTTTTGCCTTGCTGCGTGTGCAAGCCTTGTCCAAGTTGGCAACACGGAATCTGTTTGAAACTTGTTGACGGGTTTGCTTCAAGGCATGCTATCCTGACTTCCATCGTCCTGCTGGTTCCAGAGCTCTGAATTGCACACCGCTCGTGGGACCTCATGCCGTCGGATCGCCAGAGAGTTTTCACGCGTGCTCCGCGGAATCGCTTTGGAGATTCTCCTTGCCGGCTGGAATATGATTGACATTCATTGCCACCCTTTACCCGGAATTGACGATGGCGCGCGAAACCTCGAGGAAGCGGCGGCAATGTGCCGTATGGCCGCTGAGGATGGCATTACCCACATGGTGGCGACTCCGCACAGCAATTACAGTTACACGTTTGATTCTTCGCTTAACGCGCAACTGGTCCGAGAGCTTCAGGAAAAAGTGGGTGCCGCGCCCCGGCTTTTGCTGGGCTGCGACTTTCACCTTTCCTACGACAATATTCAGATCTGCCTGCAGGATTCGAAGGATTTCACCATCAATCGCACCTCCTACCTGTTGGTGGAGCTCCCCGACCAGTTCATTCCCGAAAACCTGAATCGCGTTTACTACGAGATTCAGGTCGCGGGGCTGAAGCCGATCATCACCCACCCGGAGCGGAACCCGCTGATTCAGCGCAAGCCTGAGCTGGTGGAGCATTGGGTGTCGATCGGCTGCCTGGTGCAGCTTACCGCGCAATCCTACACGAACGGGTTTGGTTCGAGGGCGCGCAAGCTGGCCGAGCGCCTGCTCGACGCCGGCCTGGTCCACTTTTTTGCCAGTGACGCTCACGACGTCAGGCGGCGCCCGCCGATTCTCTCGCGCTGCCATCGCAAGGTGGCTGAAGAGAAAGGCAGCGAGATTGCCGACCTGCTGCTGCAACAAAACCCCGAAGCGGTCATCGACGGCAAACCGCTTCCGGCGCAGCCTGACGCTGCGGAATTCAAGGGGCGCGGCCTGAAGCGCCGCTGGTTTTCATTCCTCACGCCGCGGTAGCGCGGAATGCGATCCGCTTCGTCCTCACTTCATCGCGCATTCGTAACCCTTTCCGGCAATTTCCACGGTCACACGCGCGTGCCGGGCGTCCGCACCCAATTGCCGAACAGGTTGATTCACCCGGCTGGTAAGGAGTGTGCCGCCGACCCAGGGCAAATCCATTGCAGCCCAATCGAAAATCAAGACGGACGCGGGAAACTTGATTCCAAATTCCGGCGCATACCAGCCGGGGAATTGTGGATGATCGCCGCGTGTTAGGGAGGCGCGTGGTTTTGCGCTGCCCACCGGGATCACCTGAATGCTGCGGGCGCGACTGCGGGCTACAATTCGGTCATCCTCCGCCGTTAATTCGAAGGAGGGATAGAAGTGCGTCAGGCTGGTAGAACCGTGAACGCCGTGCCCATCGAGCCAATCCAGAATCAGCCAGTCGTTCTCGCCTAACCGAAACCACGCGCGGCGGTGACGGACGCCCAGGGAGTAGAACCCGGGATCGCTGATCTGCAATCGCGCGCAATCTTCTGCCAGTTTTTCGAAGACAACTTCCCGCGAAGCCTCGGCGCGCGGCCAGTGCGGGTCGCGACCGTCTACTAAAAGGAGGTTGTGAGCTCGCGCGCGAGGGAAGTAAGCCGTTTCCTCCGGTGAATAACCGCCGGAATCCACGACGACGCGGTGATCGTCAATCGTGAGCTCGTAGCTCGTGAAGTCCTGATGTTCATGCGCGGAGTGTGGCAGGCGCGCGGCAACCACCAACGCCGAGTTCTCCGGTCCCGCCATGCGCAGGATTTCGCGCGCCGGATCCACATGGTCGCGCAGAGGGCAACTGATGTCCTGCAAGCTCTCGAACTGTTGCTTACCTTGCTCGCCGAGCCAGAGGTAGGGCAGAATTCCGAATCCTCCCGCACGGTTCTTCCACTGAGGGCTTTGCAGCTTCACCGCCCCGAGCGCAGCG
>JASHTY010000209.1 GCA_030040315.1 Terriglobia bacterium
TTGGGATTCTTCAGCGTCATGTAGCCGTTTTCCACCAGCCAGGTGTTGGTGTTGAATCCCTTGCGCCAGGAATGGAAGCCGTGGTCGGAGACGATAATAAGCGTTGCGCCGGGCCGCATGGCGCGCATCACATCGCCGACGATTGAATCCATGCGTTCGTATGTTTTCTCGATGGCATCGCCGTATTGCGCGGCGAGCTTGGCGTCGTAGCGCGGGTGCTGCGGGTCGATCAGGCGGTAGAACATGTGGCTGACGCTGTCGGTGGCCGTGAAGACGGAGACCAGCAGGCTGGGCGGATCGTTCTGCAACTCGTCCAGCAGGATATCGCGCTCCTGCCCCATGGTGCGCCAGCAGTCCTCCAGGAAAACGCCTTCGTCAATGCGCTCCTCGTTCAGCGCCCACGTGTCGTGCCACCAGCCGAGCGTCTTCATCAAGCCGTGCTTCTTGGCGAGTTCACCCGCATAACCGGGCGGGGAGGAAATGGGGATTGGGGAATCCTCCGGGTCGAGGTTCAGCGGCGACATGTAGACGCGCAATTCCGGCGAAGACTGCAAAATGTAGAACCGGCAAATTGAGCTGAGCGTAAGAAAGCGCGTTACGCGGAAGCGGGCGTGAAACCAATTGCTCCACTGGCGCTCGCCGATGGTTTCAGTCTGGCCTTGCAGCTTGATGACTGCCGATTTGCCGTCCGGTGTGACTTTGAATTCCACCGGCACGGAGAGTCGCTTGAATTCTTCTGTGGTGGGATCCGCCGGACCCTCAATGGTGGTGGACGCGCCATTGCTGGAAAGCACCAATTGCACCAGTTTGCCCCCGAACTCCGTGTCGCCCGCGTCGTAGGCGTTCAGGTCGGAGGCAAAATAAAAAAAGGTTCCCCACGTGCCGCGCAGGTCGGGCACGCCCAGGCCCGACCAGAGCTTGCCGCCGGGAATGTTGGAGGGAGGGAACTCCAGCGGCATGCGGATGACCGTGGTCTTGTAGCCCGCCTCGGCCGCGGCCTGATAAAACGGCACACCGCTGCGCAGGTTTGTGACCTTGGGCGCTTTGATCGGAATCAGTCCCCACAGAAACTTCGGTTTCTCGCGCGAGACTAACGACAATTCCGGCAAGTAGGTTTCCGGGTCGCGCTTCAGGAAGTCGTAAATTCCTGTTCCGCCAGGGTTGAGTCCCGTTGCGAAAGAAGCCCACGCGACGGGCGATTCCGGCGGATTTGTGGTTCCAAGCGGCTTGAACGTCCCTTCCTGCGCCAGACGGGACAAGTTTGGGAGCTTGCCCTCGGCGATCCACTGCGCGGCGAACTTAGGGTCAGCGCCGTCAAAGCCCAAGACGACGACTTGGTTCGTCACCGGCCGAGTCGCCCCCCGATGACAGCCAGCAAGCATTGCGGCTGCGGCGAGTCCGGCAGCAAGGGCGGACATTTTGACTGCTTTTGTCATCTTTAACCCTGAAAAGGTTCGGCGATTATCTTAATCCAAAATGTCTGCCTTTGAGTGATTCGGGTAGAGAAATTGTCCGCAGTGCATTTTCGCGCGTCTTTGTTTTCATACACATCCCCGGATGCACCTTTAAATTCGAATATAGTAGATGGCAGGTAATATGTGGGGGGTTTCAATCCCCGGCCCCCTCTACGAATTCAGCGCCTCCGACCTACCAAATTCCACTTACCATCTACTGTCTTTTGTTTTCATGCACATCCCCGGATGCACCTTCGTGTTTGCATTGCTACCAAGCACGCCCGTTTGTTTTCAACTACTTCTGCGGTAATCCCCCCAATAGACATTTTTCCTTATCGGATCTGCCGCCCAACATTCCGATCTCCCCGCTCCGTGATGCAAATCCTCGTTGCCACGAGCCGTCCCGTTTCGCACCCGGTGGTCGGCCAGGGAGACCTCAGAAGAAAAACGCCGTGGCAACACTTCTAGATTACTCTGAGGGACGACTGTTGTCAATAGGCTTATTGACTCGATGGTTTATGGTGAGGGTGGCAATCGCCGGCTCTGGCTACTTTCGCAGAGCCTGCTTGGGGATTTCATTCCTTCCCCAGTCTTGAAAACGACCGATCAATGGTGAATGACATCGTGGCGCGGGCAATTTCGACGTAGTTGGCGAGGGCTTCGCGGTAAAACGTCAAACTGCGCTCGCGCACCACGTCTTCGGCAGCCTGCGGCGCGACCATGTGATGGGTTTCGTGCAGCAGGATGCTGAGCAGGCGGAAGCGCAATTGCTGATCGTGGAATTCCTCGCGGCGGCTGCCGGCGATGAACTGGGTATCGAGCGCAGTATCCATGAGAGGCTGGGCGAGCCAGCGTTCGACGCGGTCATAGGCGATATCCATTTCACCCACCTCGGCGCCTCCGAATGCCTCGTGTGGTTCGGAGAAGGGAAGCTCCTTAACCAGAACGTGCCGGTGGCCGAGGCAGCCGCACACATTCTTGCGGCGCAATTGGATGACGATCAAACCCGGAGCTTTTTCCAGAATTTCCTCATAGGCATCGTGGCACTGCGGCGGAGTCTCCGCCCAATCGTGTTCAATGGCATGCGCAACCTGCTCGGCGCGCACGGGCGTGCGGTCGCGATGCGCGATCACCACCACCGGCCGTGCACGGTCGGGAAAAGCCGCAACGCGATAGCGCCGGCCCGCCAGCCATTCGAGCAAGCGAACGGCGCGCGGGCGGCCGGCG
>JASHTY010000210.1 GCA_030040315.1 Terriglobia bacterium
CCTGGTGGAATCACGGTCATCAACGACAGCTATAACTCGAATCCCCTGGCCATGGAGCGCATGCTGGAAGCGCTTGCGGCGTGGCCGGGGGCGCGCCGGCGCGTTGTGGTGGCGGGTGAGATGCTGGAGCTCGGGCCAACCGCCCCGGAGCTCCATCGTCAGGTAGGCCGCAAGTGCGCACAGAGCAGCGTGGAACAGGTGGTCGGCGTCCAGGGTGACGCCCAGTTCATAGTCGAAGGAGCAATTGAGGGCGGAATTCCCGGCTCACAGGCGCGTTTTTTCCCTCAGGCCGGACCGGCCGGTGAGTTCGTCAGGAGCTTGGTTGCCCCTGGCGATGTCGTCCTGGTGAAAGGCTCGCGCGGGGTGCATTTGGAATCGGTCATTGAATTGCTTAGGGGGAAGTAGTCTCAACTCAAATGACGGGCGTGGCAAGCCTTCGGGTATGCGCGCGGTGCTCGAACGGAGACAGCATGAGCTCAAACGCGATTGATGTGGTTTTGGAATTTGAGCGAGCCATCAATTCACGCGACGCCGCGTCGGTGGCCGCCTTGCTGACCGCAAATTCGGTTCTGGTGGATTCTCTCGGAGCGCGCGTGGAGGGGCGGCAGAAGCTGCGCGCAGGCTGGGAAGGGTATTACAAGATGGTGCCTGACTACGTCATCTCCCACGAAGAGATTTTTGCGCAGGGAGATACGGTGGCCATGTTCGGAACTGCCCAGGGAACGTTTTCCCAGGACGGCACGTTGAAGAAGGAAAACTTCTGGAAATGTCCGGCCGCGTGGCGCGCCGTGGTGCAGGATGGAAAAATCGCGGTGTGGCAGGTTTATGCCGATAACGAGCCCATCCGCGCCATCATGCGGAAGCAGCCGGCAAAAGGTTAGTTTGGACCTCAATGCTGGGATTGGGGCACGCGGGCTTCAACATGGGAAGGAATCACCTGAGCAACGAAGGCTGATTACTGAAGACCTAACCAATGTTCTATTTTCTCTACCTCCGCCTCCACCAGGACTACCATATCTTCAATCTTTTTCATTACATTACCTTTCGTACCGCATACGCGAGCCTGACGGCGCTGCTTCTTTCGCTGACGCTCGGCCCGTGGCTGATCGGAAAGTTGAAGGAATTTCAGATCGGCCAATACATCCGCGAGGATGGGCCCCAGGCGCACCAGACCAAGGCGGGAACACCCACCATGGGCGGCGTCCTGATTGTCCTCTGCATCGTGATTCCAACGTTGCTCTGGTCGGACCTGAGCAACATCTACGTTTGGCTTACACTTTGCACCACACTGGCCTTTGGGGCCATCGGTTTCTGGGATGATTACCAGAAGGTCAGAAAACATCAGAATAAGGGGCTGACGCCACGGGGCAAATTCTGGCTGCAAATTCTGGTGAGCTTCATTTTCGGCATAATCTTAATTTCGCTCTCGGCGCGCGGACTCTACTCAACCTCGCTGACCTTTCCATTCTTCAAGCGCCTTCATCCGGCGCTGCTCATTACGCGCTTTCTTGGGAATATATGGACTTACCCTCTGGCGTTCCTTCCTTTCTTGTTGTTTGTTATTCTGGTTTTGGTGGGCTCGTCGAATGCCGTAAACCTGACGGACGGATTGGACGGGCTGGCGATCGGCTGCCTGGTGATTTCCGCGGGCGCGCTGACCATTTTGACTTACGTCTCCGGTCACGCGGTGTTCTCCGAATATCTCGACCTGGAACACCTGCCGGGCGTCATTGAGCTCACGATTTTCTGCGGATCGATGGTGGGCGCCAGCTTGGGCTTTCTGTGGTACAACGCCTATCCTGCGGAGATTTTTATGGGCGATGTGGGCTCACTGGCGCTGGGCGGGGCGCTGGGTGTTGTGGCCGTGCTCGTGAAGCAGGAATTGTTGCTGCCTTTCATCGGCGGAATCTTTGTGGTGGAGGCGCTTTCGGTAATTCTTCAGGTTGCGTCATTCAAATCGCGTGGCAAGCGAATCTTTAAAATGGCGCCCTTGCATCATCACTTTGAACTCCTCGGATGGAAGGAATCGAAAATAATCGCGCGATTCTGGATTGCGGCTTTGATTTTTGCGCTTTTTGCCTTAACTACGCTGAAATTGCGGTAGACGAGAAGATACTGGCCGAGTTTTCTAATTTCGAGCAACGCATGGACGTTGAAGGGAAACACATTCTCGTCGTCGGTGCGGCCCGTAGCGGGCTGGCGGTGGCGCACATTCTCGCCCAGCATGGGGCGATTGTGACGGTGACGGACCGCAAGCCGCCCGGGGAATTCCGTGATGCACTGCCCGGGCTTTTGAAGGACAAAGTGGGATTGGAGCTGGGTGTGCAGCGCGAGGAGACTTTTCTTGGTCATGAAGCAATCGTCATCAGCCCGGGCGTGCCGTGGGACTTGCCGCAGCTCGAAGCCGCGCGCCAGCGGAATATTCCCATTTATCCTGAGGTCGAAGCCGCCACGTGGTTTCTGCAGGGAACCATGGTGGGCGTGACGGGATCCAACGGCAAGACGACCACCACGACGCTGCTGGGCAACATGCTTTCAGAATCAGGTTTTCCGACTTTTGTCGGCGGAAACATCGGAAACGCACTCAGCTCGGCCGTGGGCCGCGCCGGCGCGGGAACGAAGTTCGTTACTGAGCTGAGCAGCTTTCAGTTGGAGGCCATCCACGACCTGCACCCGCAAGTGGCGGTGATGCTCAACCTTTCGCCGAATCACCTGGACCGGCATCCCAGCCTGGAAGCCTACGCGCAGGCCAAGCGCCAGATTTTTCGCAATCAGGGTGTGGACGATTACGCCGTGCTGAACGCCGATGATCCCTGGGTGGCCGGGCTGAGAGCGGAGTTGCACAGCCGCCCCGTGTTCTTTAGCAGGCGGCGCGAATTGCCCAACGGAGTTTTCGTTTCAGGAGGCAAGGTTTACTACCGCGTTCGTTACCTGGAGCGCCTGCTGTTCGAAACTCGCGACGTGCCCCTGCGCGGAGATTTCAACCTGGAAGATGTCCTGGCCGCCACAACTGCCGCATGCGTGCTGGGCGCGGATTTCGCGGCCATTCGCAAGGCCGTTCGCGAGTTCAAAGCCGTGGAGCACCGCCTGGAATTTGTGCGCGAGATTCAGGGCGTGCAGTTCTACAACAATTCCAAAGCCACCAGCGTGGACGCGACGGTGAAATCGCTGGGCGCCTTCGAGCGCGGCGTGCACCTGATTATGGGCGGGAAGGATAAAGGCGCGCCCTACTCGCCGCTCTTGCCGCTGATCAAAAACCGCGTGCGGGAAATTCTGCTGATTGGCGAAGCAGCGCCCAAGATTACGGCGCAGCTTTCCGGCTCGACCGAATTGGTGCAGGCGGGCGACCTTGCGACCGCGGTGAATGGAGCCTTCGCGCACTCGCAACCGGGTGACACCGTGCTGCTCGCGCCGGCGTGCTCAAGTTTCGACCAGTTCAAGGATTACGAAGAGCGCGGCCGCGTGTTTAAGGAGCTGGTCAAGAAACTGGACCGGGAAGTGTGGGAAGGCAAGGTGACCCGCCAAGTAGCGCCGGTAAACGAAGAAAAAATCTCGCCGCGAGTTGTCGAAATCCCGCAGGCCGCAACCACCGGTGCTGAACCAGCTACAAAGGACACGATCGAGACACGTGCATCTTTGGAAACGCAACATGTTGAGCCTGTTTCCGAGACTTCCCAGCGAGCCGAGCCCGCAGTCGTGACCGAACTTTCCGAGAAGGTCGTGGCTGAATTTGAACCAGCCAAAGCCTCGGAGCATGCAATCCAGCCCTCGACTCAATTTGCGCCGGCGGCAGAGGCGAAAGCCGTCCGATCTCTTCAGGTCGATCCCCACCGGCCCGTCGAGGCGGAAAGCCACGCTCCAGCCGCTGTTGAACCCAAGTCAGCTGTGCCGGATGAGCCTCCAGCTTCAGCAATTCATGAAACCGAACCTGCCGGCGCGGCGCAAGTCACAGTGAAAGTCCCGGTGCAAGCGGTTGGTGCAGCAGCGGCGGAGTCCGACCGGACGGCAAGCAAGCGCCCACTGGAATTGACGTACATTTTTGAAGTGGATGCCGTGGAAATGCCAGCCGGCGAATCTCAGCTTGTGCCCGAGGATGAACCCACCATATTTATTTCCGCGAGCACAGAAGAGCACCTTGAGGATGAGGCGCTGCCATATGAAACCCGGCCGGCCGGGTCCGCAAGCGGAATTTCATTTCCCGGCGCGCGCAAATCGCCTGGGAAGCAAGCAAATAATCCTGAGGGGCCGCCACAGCAGCCGCGCCTTCCGGGGGTGGAATGAACATGGTTCCGTTGTCGGTTTTCAGGGCTCGGTGAGTGCGTCCTTCTGAAAATTGGAACTAGGAACTGACAACCGACGGCCGGCAACCGATTACCGCAAACCGGCAACCGAATTTACCAATGGCCCGACGGCTCCAATCCGATAAGATTCTTTTTGCCGCCGTAGTTGGCCTGGTGCTTTTTGGCGCGCTGATGGTCTTCAGCGCATCTGCGGTGATGGCCGCGGATCGCTACAACAACGCGGATTACTTCCTGCTTCGGCAATTGGCCTGGGCGGCAGCGGGAATGATTGCCATCGGCTTGCTGATGCACCTGGATTACCGGCGACTGGCGAGCCCTCTTGTGGTTTTCCCCGCCCTGGGCGTTGAGTTCGTTCTTCTGGTCACGGTTTTCCTTGTAGACCGCAGTCACAATACGCACCGGTGGTTTCACCTGGGGCCGGCTAGTTTTCAACCTTCGGAATTCGCAAAGATCGTTCTTGCGTTGTTTCTGGCGTTTTTCCTGGACATGCGGAAGGGCCAGGTGAACGACCTTAAGCACACGCTCGCGCCCATCCTGCTGGTTACCGCGTGCATGGCCGTGCTGGTGCTGCGAGAGCCGGATCTGGGAACCACGCTGGCTCTGTGCCTGATCCTCACGGCTGTATTGTTCGCCGCGGGGTTGCAGCTTCGCTATTTCGTCTGTGCAGGGCTTTCGGCAATTCCCGGGCTTTATTGGGTTATTTTCCACTCGGCATATCGATACAACCGCGTCCTGGCCTTTCTGAATCCCTACGCCGACCCCTTGGGCAAAGGATTCCAGATTCTGCAGTCCTACATCGCTGTGGGCACGGGCGGGATTACCGGCCTGGGATTGATGGAGGGCAAGCAGAAGTTGTTTTTCCTGCCTGAGCCGCAAACCGATTTCATTTTCGCTGTGGTGGGAGAAGAGCTGGGTCTGATTGGTACGGTTGCGATTGTGGGAGTATTCGCTGTAATTCTGCTGCGCGGCTTGCGGGCGAGCGCGGCCTGCAAAGACGACTTTGGGCGATTGCTGGCCGTCGGCTTGACCGTGATGATTGTCGGCCAGGCGCTGGTGAATATGAGCGTGGTGCTGGGACTGATGCCCACCAAGGGCATTCCCCTGCCATTCGTGAGTTATGGCGGGTCGTCGCTGCTGGTGAATATGATTGCGGTGGGGATACTTTTGAATATCTCCCAACAAGCGAGCTGAAGAGACGGCAAAGTCAAAAGGTCAAGCGGTGGATGAACAAGATGGCTTATCTCGCATTCGCATCCTAATGGTGGCAGGGGGAACGGGCGGGCACATTTTCCCTGTTCTTGCGCTGGCCGAGGAGTTGCGCGAGCGTGGTGAGCGCGCTGGATGCCCATACGAAATCGAATTTGTGGGAACGCGGCGTCCGCTGGAAGCAAAGTTGATTCCTGCCGCGGGATTTTCACTTCGCACGGTTGATTCCGCGGGCTTGAAGGGAATCGGGGGTATCCAGCGATTGCGCAACTTGCTGGTCCTGCCGAGGACGGCAATTGCCGTTGCAGAAATTTTGCGGGAGTTCAAACCGCAGGTAGTAGTTGGCGTGGGCGGGTACCTGGCAGGACCGGTTATGGTGGAGGCGGCGCTCAAAGGCATTCCTACGATATTGATTGAGTCCAACGCGCGTCCGGGTTTCACAAATCGCGTTCTAGGGCCGTTCGTGCGTGCCGCAGCGGTGGGCTTCGCTGAAACGGCACGCCTTTATGGCACGAAGGCGCGCGTAACGGGCCATTCGGTGCGGCGGGCTTTCTTCACTATTCCGCCGCGAAACCACGTGCCGCCGCTTACAATTTTGATTGTGGGTGGGAGTCAGGGGGCGCGCGCCATCAACAATGTAGTTCCGGCGGCCATGTCGATACTTTGTGGCAAATCCGGCCCAGGGAGTGCTGGCGAATTGCGAATCATTCATCAGACGGGAGAACGTGACTTTCAGGATGTACGGCAGGCTTACCAGGAACGGGGTCTGGAGGCAGAGGTCCATCCATTTATCGATGACATGCCAGCGACGCTTGCGCAGGCGGACGTGGTTATTGCGCGTGCGGGTGCGACGACGGTGACGGAGCTTGCTGCGGCGGGCCGCGCGTCAGTCCTGATTCCGTTTCCCGGCGCCACGGATCAGCACCAGTTGGAAAACGCGCAGGTGATGGAAAGAGCCGGCGCGGCGCG
>JASHTY010000211.1 GCA_030040315.1 Terriglobia bacterium
TCCCCGCTCAAAATCTTCAGTGCATGCCCGGCCGTTGGTGATTCCACATGAAATTTGCTGTGTCGGAGAAATCAACCGCTCAATGCCCTCCGCACACAGAAACCTTTCCGGAAGCGCCCAGCGGCCTAAAGTGTCCGGAGGAATGGAAGCAGCTTAGTGTATCGCCGCGCCTAGACCCGGGTCCGTCAGCCGACTGACATGCCGTCTTTGATGCTTGGGAGCTCCCCCTCAGGTTGCATGATCGGCGACGTACAAAGCTAATACGGCGGGCCTAACACGGCGAGGTTGATGTGTGCAGTACAATTGCGCCGTCCAGCAGGCGGCGGTGAAGGGTAATCAGCACAAGCTCGAGGCGGTTGGCAGCTCCGACCCTTTCAAAAATCCGGGCGAGGCAGGATTTGGCTGTTTTCTCAGTGACGCCTAGCTTCTTGGCAAGCTCCCTGTCATTGTATCCGGCCACGACGAGGGCGATCAGTTGCATCTCACGCGGCGAAAGCTCGACCTGTTGATGGGTTGATGAACTTCTGACAGAGACTTGATTCATAGCTAAGCCGCGTGCAACTAGCGCCGCACCCTAACTTTCGGGATTTTGGAGTTAGGCGCAGATAGCAGCTCTCCATTGCGGAAACTCACGAGTCGAAGCGCCTTGCGGGCGAACCCACTGCAAAGAGATCCTGATGGATTTCAACGTATTCCTCGATGGCAGCGCGGTGGGCGGGTGAAAGCTCCGAAAACAGAACCCCCATCCCCGTCTTCTCCACGTGATAGGCCACGCGGGCAGGCGTCGTGACCACGCCGTCTTTGTCATCGAGGTTGAAACGCACCATGAGAGGCGAGCCTACGGGCGGAGGGTCCTTGGTCTCAAGGAACATGCCGCAAAGGCTCAGGTCGGATGAAAAGGCCATTGACAGGCATTGGTCGGTTTGAATCTGGGTGACGAGAGGGGAGTGGCGCTGCTTGCCGCGATCACCGTTCTTTCGATGAATGAACCTCAAGAGAACGTGGCGATCTTCGGAAGTGATTTCCGTGAACTCCACTGCCGTCCCCTGGTCCCTTTTGTAACGAACGCTTGCCCTGGCCTTGATAACGGGCAGATTCCTGGCGGGTCGAAAACGGACCGAGAGCTGGTGGCCCGGCTCAAGGCCCCCTACCTGGGTCAGGAAGAGTCCGCCGCCGCTTAGGCTGTTGGCGATGCAGTGGGACGACTGGTCACCGACGGTGTAATCAGCCTCCAGTCGAACGCTTCGCCGCGGGTATATTCTCGAATGTGCTTTTGCCATCGCGTTACCCCTATTGTACTCCTGAATACGTTAAGCCGCTGAAACAATTGCATGAATTTTCATTGCAGCCCCAGCAGGCTTTTGTAAATGTTCAAATTTGCCGAGGTTACGTCGTCCAGAAAATCGCCGTAATCGCCTAGCTCGCCGCCGGTGGCGAATCCCCAGGAGTCCACTCCAGCGCCGGTGACGGTCGAGACTCCGTCATAGGGATTGTCGCGACGGGTCACCAGCCCCCAGTTCGCCGCTTCGCCGCGGTCATCAAAATATTGCCACCACTTGTAGCCCACAATGTGAAAGGAACCCGTGGAGGAGTCCGCTGCGGAGAGGTTCTGCGACACCATGGTCTGGAAAAGCTGCCCGCGCGCCGGCTGGGACTCGCTCTGGGGATAAGAAGTCTGTGGGGGCGAGTAGGGAGACATGTATGAGTCAGGCTGTGCCAGGTAGCCTTCCCAATTGATCCAGGGCATATCACCGGCATATTCGTAGAGGAAGTTCATTTTCGCCTGGTCGTCAGTGCAGCTCAGGCAGCCGGTGGGAATGCTGGCAATGGGGATGACGTTTACGTATTGCGCTGCGGCCTGGAGAATCTGCGCGCGCGGTGGTGCTCCCCAACCACCCAGGCTCGTTGGACCGAGGTAGAGAATGCCGGGCGCCGCCGTCTCAAGAGCGTTCTGGATGACCGAGAAGTATTGCTGAGCGTGGTAGAGAAGGTAAGCGTTAAGATCCGCTTGCATGGCCGCCGTCGCTCCCGCAAGCGCATACGGATCGGCGGGCACCCAGGAGTGAGTCCCGTTTTCGTCCAACAACCCGGTGCCGGTACCCCACCCGCCTGCGTCGCCGAAGGTCGTGTAGTCTGAACCCCAGGCGGCATTCAATGCCGTGATGCTGCCGTTGTATCGGCTGGACATGAAGTTGGCGAACGCCTGCTTTGAATACACCGTGGTATTGGTGTAAGTGATGGGATTGCCATTGGCATCGGTTCCTGACGACTGCGTGGGGGGAGTGATGAGCACGATCCAGGCGAGGTTGGGGTGGGCCAGGCCTGTAACCTCCTCGCCATTCGAGAGGGCCAGGAAATCCGCGCCGGCGCCGTAGCCCACCAGCTCATCCGTGTCGTCCACGTTGATACCAATCAGGTAGTCGCTGTGGCTGCTGTGGATCCAATTGTATTCCTCAGTGGTGTAATCGGCCAGGTCGCCCGCCAGCCACGCGGCGAAGTTGGGATCGAAAACGTCCGGCGAGGCGTTGCGGTCGCCGGTGTAGACGGAGGCTAGGGTCGGTCCCACCAGATCCTTGACGGGGCCCGCATAGGAATTGGAATTCCGAGAGTAATGGGACGGCCAGACGAGTCCCGTGAAAGCTATCTTCTGCGGATTGCTCTCATCGGCGGTGCTTGTCCAGGCAGGGTTGGTTGTGGTGGGCTGAACGTAGGTGCTGGCATACTCCGCGGCTGTATTAAAGCCCCACGCCTTCAGACGCTGAACCGTCTGCGGCCCCCAAGTTACGGAAGCGTCGCCGTACTTCTCCTCGACCACAGAGCAGGGGTCGGAAACTGACGCGGATGATGCGCTGGCGCACGCTGTCCCGTATTCAAATATGCCTTGATAATCCGCCTCGGTATCGGATGCAGATATGTCATAGACACCGCGCATCCAAAAGGCGTTGCCCGCAGGAGTGCAAAGCCACCAGCGGCCGTTGATTTTCTGGGTGTAAAAATGCGGGGCAGGCCCGTTACTGCATGCCAGCTCAGTGATCCCGCCATACTGGTCGTAAACTCCGGAGGCGATGGTGAGATTCAATGTGGCTTGAGTTCCAAGCGCTGTGGGCGTTGTGGAATCCGTTGCCTGGACACCCACACTGAATTGCCCATCCTGCGTTGGCGTCCCCGTAATTTGCCCTCCGGCGGCACTCAGCGTCAATCCTGGCGGCAATTGGCCGGAAGAGACACTCCAGCTATAAGGCGGTTTTCCGCCCGAGGCATTGAGAACCCCCGAATAGCTCTGTTGGAGATAGCCTGTGTGCAGCGAAGACGTCAAAAACGTCAGTCCGCTGAGCGTGGATGACTGCAACCCGCTGCCGGATAGCGAAACGGTGCTGGTGGAGGACGAAGCGGTGCTGGAAATCGAAATTGACCCGTTCGCTGCTCCGGCGCTGGCGGGATTGAAGCTCACGCTGGCCTGCAGGCTCTGTGAGGGAGTCAGCGTCACTGGCATTGAGGGCGCCGTTACGTTGAACGCGGTATTATTCGATGCGACGGAATTAACGGTCACACTTACACTGCCGCTGTTGGTTATGGTAATCATCTGGGTCGCGGAAGTGGTGCCGACAACCTGATTTCCAAAACTCAGGGAGGAAGGGCCAATGGTAATTTGCGGTGTCGCTGTTGTGCCGGTTCCCAGGACCTCAACGCCATTGGGTGAGTACTGTGCATTGCTATAGACGGAGACCCAGGCGCTGACGGCGCCCGCGCTGGTGGGCGCGAAAGTCACGGGCACTTGAAAACTCTGCGAGGGCGCAAGCGTCAGGGGCATGGAGGGCCCAGTCATGCCGAAGGCAGGGTTGTCAACCGTGATGGAAGTGATGGTGGCATTCACGGTCCCGGCGTTGGTTACGGTCACAGTCTGGGCCGCGGATGGGGTTCCCACAACCTGGTTGCCAAAGCTCAAGGACGACGGCCCAACGCTCAGATAAGGAAGCGCGGCCGCGCCCGTGCCAAAAAGCTCAGCCCCATACGGGGAGAACGGTCCATTGCTGTAAACGGAGAGCCAGGCACTATCCGCGCCGGCCGCGGAAGGTTTGAAGTTGACACTAATCTGCGTGCTCTGTGATGGCGCCAGGGAGATGGGGAGACTTGATGATGAAAAGCTGAAAACGGGATTGTCTGTGGTGATTGAGCTGATGGTGATTACCGCGTTGCCGGTATTGGTGACCGTCACCACCTGTGCCGTGGCGGAGCTGCCCGATGTTACGGTTCCGAATTGCAGCGAGGTGGGTGACAAAGACATTGAGCGCAACGTCTGGCGCAGGGTGGCCGCCTGGGTTCCCCCTCCTTCTCCACACGCTGTAAGCATGCCCACTCCACCGCCGATGAGAACTATTGCCAGGAGCCGACGAAGTCTCATATCCGCATTTCCTCCAGAGAAGATTTCAAGCTTCTCGGCCGCAGGGACACACCTCCCCCTGCCCGCCGTCGCCATGCCCGGAACGAGCCTGCGCGCCTAGAAGCCGATAAAGCGGCTCGATGTGCTGAAAGCGAGAAGAACGAGTTGCAGCCCTGCTTTAAGCTTGCCGGAGGCTAGCCGCTCCCGAATCCCGTTATCCTGGGATTTGTCCGCTGGGGTCGGCGGGCTTTCCACCAGTGCGCGCACAAACTGAAACAGTTGGGTGAACTCGTTCGACTTATCCATAAAGAGGTCGACCCCCGCAGCCTCGTAATGCTTCCGTAAGTCGGAGTACGCGGCGTTGGACAGTACGATCAGGATCATGGCCGGCCACTTCCGGCGGATGGTTCGAAAAAACGCCAAACCCCGTGCGCCGGCAATGCGAGTGTCAGCAATCAGTACTTCCGGACGGTTTGCCCGAATGGACTCCAGGGTGGTTCGCGCATCGCCGGTGCAGGCGAGCGCTTCAACCTCTGGAATATCCTGCATCGCATTCATCAGGCGGCCTGCGACCATCGGGGAACCATCCGCGATCAAAACCTTCATGTGGGGCTCTCCCTAAGCGAGCGCGAGGATATTCGAAGTCCGCAGGCGACGGCCATCGGAAGCGGGATATTTCTGCTGTAGGATTATGCAAACGGCGATGTAGGGTTTTGTCCTACGACGGGGGTGTGTTTTGTGGGTAACAGGTTAATCTCTGTCGGGGAAGGCCGGTAGTCTGCGTAGGGTAAATCCCCGATTGAATGCATTAGTCACTCCATTGGAATATCACGGAGGCACGGGGAGCTCGGTTTTTGGGGCCGAGGGGGTAGCTGTTTGAGTGAGTATGCTTCTATCGCCAATTTCGTATACAACACCTACGTTGTTCCCGCATTCTTGAACGGGACAGAGAAGGTTACGATCCGCGTTCACGAGGTGCTGCGAGGTCTGGAGAGCCGATACGGCGTGGTAGCGATTCACCGCGTGCTGGGCTCGGAAAAGTTCAGGGCATCACTATCTTTGTCCGGTCATGGCAACCAGGGGACGTTTGTGGCCGAAACACATCTTCCGAGCGAGTATGAATTCGATTTGAAACCTCTACTCTCTCAGCGCTCGATGGATCACAGCGCACAGTCCGGTCAGTTGGAAAACGAAACTGCGGCCAAAGGCAGTCCGGGCAACATACCCTCAGGCGATTCCGGCGCAAGCGCGCCGGCCCACGCCCCGAGTGAAATGCCCGCAGAATAAGCTGGTCACCGGAGGATGCGGATGTCAACCACGGTTCTTGTTGCTGACGATCATCAAATAGTACGCGAAGGCTT
>JASHTY010000026.1 GCA_030040315.1 Terriglobia bacterium
AAACAAAGGCTGCTGGCGCAACTCGAAAACATCATCGCCGAACTGAAGCGACTGGGCGTGTGGGAGATGACCCAGGCGCAAATGGGGGACAGCTTCCTGGGACAATTGCGCTACGGGATGATCCCGGGAATTCAAGCAAGGCTCGCGGGGGAGTTTCCACTTCCGGAGAAATCGAACCTGGGCATCTTCGCCGTGCGAGAATTCGACGGCGAGAGCGCGTACGAGCCTTTGAAGAATCTCCTCTGCGAGTTTGACACCATTTACGAGGATTCGAACTAGCTGCGTTTTACCGGAAAATGGATGTAGCGCGGGTGGCGTATACATTGGGGCTTATGTATGCGACCCGAGCGAGGCTGGCTGGCGCAGAGTGCAACTCTGCGGTCCGGCGATTGAAGCGCATCGGACGAGAATCGCAATCGCGGAGCCTTGCCCTGCGCCAGCCGCTGGTGTGCCCGCTGACGATTCGATAGCAGATTGACAACTTATGTAGGAATTCATACTATGTCGGTATGAAAACCGTCGTCTCCGAAAAGGGTCAGATTACCATTCCCAAGCCTCTTCGGCGAAGACTGGGCATCCGCACGGGCCAGGTCCTGGAGGTGCGCGAGGATCATGGACGCCTGGTCATGTCCAAATCGGCTGGAACTCACGACGCTTTCGATAAGCTTTACGGGATATTGAAACTGGGCCGCCCAACGGATGAAGTTATCGCCGAGCTTCGAGGTACGGCAAAGCCACGATGATTACTGCCGTGGACAGCAACGTCTTGCTGGACGTCCTGGGCGCAGACCCTAACTTTGGTCCGGCATCGGCCCGCGCGCTGCGCCTTGCCCAGAGCCAGGGCCAATCGGTGGCTTGTGAAGTCGTTTGGGCGGAAACCGCCCGCTTTTTTCCCTCCCCTGCCGCCGCCCAGAATGCCTTCCGGTTACTCAATCTTGAATTCAGCGCCATGAGTGCGGAGGCGGCTCTGGAAGCCGGAACGGCCTGGAAATCATATCGAGCTCGCGGCGGCCCGAAGTCGCGCGTTGCTGCGGATTTTCTGATCGGAGCGCACGCGCTGGTGCAGGCAGACCGCCTGCTGACCCGCGACCGCAGTTTCTACCGGTCCTGCTTCAAACGCCTGCCTCTCCTCGATCCCGCCAGGACGCCATTGCACCCTGCAGGACTTCATCGTTAGTCCATGACAGCGGGCAGCCACGGCACGATCTATGTGCCGTAGGCTTTGGTTTCTTTTGAAGAACCCACGGCATGAAAGGCATGTCATCGCTACCGGCTCCTAGAGGAGCCTTGGATGAAGGGCGTTTATGTCAGCACCTTGTTCTGCGGGCGGCGGGCAGGGTGGTTGGGGTCGGTGAATTCGAGCAGCTCGATGGGCGCGCCGTTTTCGACGATGAACGCCACGCGCACGCCGTCGGATGGGCTGTTAGGAGGGATCAGGATTTCGCGGCCTGCAAGCTCGGAGGCGAGATCCGCCACTTCAAACGCCACGTGCGGAACTTGCCGGACCAGATCAGGGACTGCCGCGTCAGCTTCGAAACGCATCCACTCCACGCCGAATTCGCTTTTGTCGTGGCTGACGACAAAGACTTTCAGGTGTTTCAAGTGGGTCTCCCCAGGCTTCGCTTCGGTCGTGGGAATCCCGATGTGATGGTACCGGCGCATGGTTGTTCGCTCTCCGTGGAATTGGCGCAGATTCTACACGATCGTTACTGCGTTTGAAACCGTACCCTCGTGGCTGGCGTAAACATTGGGGTTCATGGATGCGACCGGATCGAGGTGTTGACGCGTCGCAGACATGAAAACCGATGTCTGCGCCACCGGCGCTCCAAATGAATGCGACTCAGGGGCCCCATCCCCGGGGCAGGGGTCTTCGCTTACTTCGGCGGAAGGTAGCTAATTCCCAAGTGTTCGTAATTGAGCTGGATTTCCTCGCTGGGCTGGCCTGTGCCGGAAGTGCTTGTGCGCCGGATGTTGACGATAGAAGCATTCGTCAGCGTGATGGTCTGCCATTGCTCCTGCTTTCCGCGGCCGGTGGGGGTGAACGAGATCTTGACGGTCTTTAAGAGCTCGTTGGTGTAGCATGCCCGAAATAAGTTTGCTGAGGACGTATCCGTTAGCTTCGTTATGATGATGGGAGGGTTTGAATTCTTGCAGTCGCCGGAGCTTGATCCCGAGCCTGAACCGCCGCCACCCGGACCCCCGGGTCCGGCCGGGTGGAGCCCGACCGAATTCAGCAAGGCAGAACTGATAATTGTCGACATAAGCAGCGGACTCGAGTAGTCGGTGTCCCGGCTAACCGTAATGGCAGAGAATCGCCGGGGCCCACCAGCACCTGTGGAAGGGTCGGTCGGCGTTGTAGCCCCAAAGCTGAAGCCGTGAATTTCAATGCCATCGTTGTAATCAAGCTTTCCCTTTTGGGTCGGCTGTCCCTTTATTTTCCCCTGCCGGGTGCCTTCTATAGTCACTAAGAATTTATAAGCCATCAGATTTTCCTCCCAGCCGGCGCAAAGTTGGTCACAGTCCGCCCGCATCGCGATGTGCGGAGCCTCCTCGCCACTTCATTGACGAATGTGCCAGGAAACGACTGTTGGGGTGATGGTAATACCAGCCGTGCCCGGTTGTCCACCGTAGAATAATTCGTCGAACATTTGGGGCCGTACTACAATCGGTTGGGACGAAAGGTGAGGTATCCCCGGCATGCTCCCCGCCAGCGCACAGAAGGTTCAAGACGCATTTAACGCGCATGGCGTGGATTCAAAGGTCATTGAGATGGCGAGCACAACGCGAACCGCTGCCGAAGCGGCCGCGGCGCTTGGCTGCGGTGTCGCGCAAATCGCCAAGTCGCTGGTCTTTAGGACCCGGCAGGGCCATGTTCCGGTGTTGGTGATTGCCAGCGGCACAAATCGAGTTGACGAGAAACGCCTCGCCGCCCTGGTTGGAGAGCCGATCGAAAAGGCCGATGCGGATTACGTCCGCCAGGTCACCGGCTTCGCCATCGGTGGCGTCCCGCCCATCGGGCACGCAACACCCTTGAAGACTTTCCTTGATGAAGACCTTTTGAAATACGAAACCCTCTGGACCGCCGCTGGTACTCCGCACACGGTGATCCAGTTGACGCCATCGCAGCTCTGCGCGATTACCAGGGGGTCCTTAAGCAGAATTTCCTAGCCGCCTTCAGAAGATGCCGTAGCGCAACAGGCACCAGAGCGCGCGAACGCCGTCTTTCCAGGAAACTTTCTTCCCTTCCGCATAGGTGCGCCCGGAATAGGAGATGGGCGTTTCGTACACTCGCCAGCCTGCGCGCGCGACTTTGATCGTAATCTCCTGCTCGAACCCGAATCGATTCTCGCGCAGATCAATCCTCTCAATAACCTCGCGCCGAAATGCTTTGAATCCGGTCCAAACATCGGAAAGATTCATGTTGGTAACCATGTCGGAAAGCGTGGTCAGCAACCTGTTGCCGGCATAATGCCAGAAGAACAGGACGCGGTGCGGTCCGCCGAGAAAGCGCGAACCGTAAACCACGTCGGCGCGTCCGGTTTCGATGGGCATCAGCAGTTTCTCATAGTCGGCAGGATCGTATTCCAGGTCTGCATCCTGAATGATCACCGTGTCGCCGCGCGCTTCCCGAAGTCCCCGCCGAACAGCCGCGCCTTTTCCCAGATTGCGATCCTGATAGAATACGCGAACGTTGCCGGCCCGCAATTCGCGTCCGCCGGAAGGGGCTTTCATTACCGCGGCCGTTTCTTCCGCGCGAGCTTCAAGCGCCTTCAGGAAATCCCCAGTCCCATCCGTGGAACCATCATCGACAATCACGATTTCCTTCTCGATGTCCACGGCTTGCACGCGCCGGAGAATTTCGGCAATCGTCGCCGCCTCATTATAGACGGGCATCACCACCGAGATGCGCGGCCGCCTTTCCGCCGTCATGCATTCCTCGCGGCTTGCGCAAGACTCTGCCGGCCCGCAAATTCTGCGACGACGTTTCGCATCGTCTCCACAAAAGTCGTTACGGAAAAGGAATCCCAGTTTCGCCGCAAACCCCAGAGTAGTCTCGCTTGCCCGGCCGGATTACTCAGGACCGCGTGGATTTTTTCCACCGCCTCAGCCTCATTACCGTAAGTCAGCGCAGGTTGATTGACAATTTCCACCTGACCACCATCGTTTGGAACAAAAACCAGGCATCCCGCCTGCACCATCTCCGCCACGGCAATTCCAAAAGGTTCGTGGGGGCGGGCGTGAATGCCGAAGCGGTGTGTTGTGAGCAGTTTCATTTTGTGCTCGCCCTGAACCCACCCTTCCAGGTGGACCCATTCGCGGGCCTGCTCCGCCAGGCTGCGAACCTTGCGGCCGTAGTCGGAATCATCGATTCCGCCCAGAATGTGCAGGTGCACATCGTGGCCGCGCTTGCGCACTTCCTGAAGAATCGCAATCACCGAATGCATGCATTTTTCCGGCGAGACCCGGCCCAGGCAGACGAAACCGCAATCGCGCGCGCTGAACGGGACGGCCGAAAAATCGGTTGCCACCGGCGGATAAACGACCTGCGACGGAATCCCATATTTTTCCAGCAAACGCTGCGCGCTCCAGTGAGAGTTCGCCAGCGTTAGGTTATGCTTCCAGGCATCGGAATGCACTCGCGCCACCCCGTCGCACAGGCCCAGGTAGACGTCGCGCACAATCGTCTTTCCGTAGAACCAACCTTTCCACTTTCGGAAAAAAGGATTCAGCTCCAGCCGCCACTCCTCCACGAATGAAAAGTCGGCGATCATCTGGATTCCGGGTTTGCCGAAATCCATGGGACCGTAAGAGCTGATCAAAACGTCGAATTCCGGGGCGACGCGGCGGACGTAACGGAGAAGAAAGCGGCCCTTCAACCCTGCAAATTTTTCGGTGCTTCGCAAGCCGGCTGGAAGCCGCACGCTCCTATGGACAAAATCATGCGGAGCGAGGCTCGTTCCATAATAGGAATTCAAACGATCTAAGTCGGCTTCGCCGGTCGAAATTACTGTAACGTCGTAGTCACTTTTCAAAGCCTCGACGGTCCACAAGGCGGGCGACTCCGATCCTCCAAAGCCCAATCGGGGATGAACGATCGCGACCTTTACTCTTGCCTTCAATCCGTGACCGCCTCCCCCTCCAATTGGCACGATCAATAAATCAGCTTCGGATTATCAACTCGCTTGAAGCACAGGGTTATATCAACGCCAAGGTCATTGGGGGGGTTCCCCTCCTCGCAGGGCTTCCAGCGGGTGTGCAGCCAGGTCTGGTCGAGGTCGTGGCTGATGTAGTCCTGCCGGTCAACGATGACCTGTATTCCCTGATCATCGATATAGGATTCCAACCTGTGCTCTTTCGCGCGGATCAACGCCGTGAAATTCACTTTGCCATCCAGGTTGATTACGTTGGGGTTGAAGTAACCCACGACGCCGCTTTGGAAGGCCCCCACCCTTGTCCCGGAAAAATGCTCACGCACAAAGCCCGCTTCAAGGGTGAGCGCATTGCCCACCCTTCCCACATGAAAACACAGAAACGACCAAACGGCGAAGCAGGCGGGCATCGCCAGGAGCGCGGCGCCCTGCGTGAACCTCTTGGATTTCCGGATCCCTTCGGCGCCGAGAACAGCCAACAACGGAAACGTGATGACCAGCATTGGGGCCGCGTAACGACCGTAGAAGTGAATGTCCCAGAAATAGGCGAAGTAAATCAGCAGTAGCACCGCCACTGAGAGCAGCCAGTAGGTGAGAAACGAATTTTCGCCGAACGTGGACTGGATGAGTTGCGCCGTCCGCTTCCACGGCATGAGAAGAAACAAAAGCGCCAACAGGATTAGTAATCCGGCGAGCGCCACCCAAAAACTGATCGGATAAATCCAGGGTGCGAGATAGCCCATCGCCGCCTGCACGACGGCCAGTGCGCGCGGAATGGCGGATGCCGGCGTCACCAGCATCGCCTCCGCTCTGCCCGAAGACGGAATCCAACTGCCTGTGACCGAGTGCACGTAAGCCATCCAGGGCGCAACGAGGGCAGCGGCCGTAATTCCTGCAACCAGAGTCCAGGCCAATTTCAAACGCTTCTGCCAAAGTGCCGATGCCAGAAAGAAGAGCAGAATTACGCTGAAGTCGATACGAGCGAGTCCAGTGATTCCGGCCAGGGCGCCAAAGGCCAACGATTCCTGAAGATTCAAATCGGGCGAGCGGGAAAGGTGGAGTGAATAAAGAACGCAAATCGCGAAGAGCGTGAGATAAGGCCCGGTTTCAAGCCCGTAGGTTGACCACCGAAACAACGTGATGCTGAAAAGCGAAAGCAAGAAGCCCAGACTGGCGGCTGCCGCGGCGGACGTCTCCTCACCACAGGATAGAGATGCAGCGAGTTGCGCGATCAGGCAAGCAAGCAGAAGCTGATCAAGAACACCAAACAGCATTACGACTCGCACAAATTCCCACTGGCCGCCGCCCAATCGCCGGGTTGTCCAGGCGAGCGCGGCATAAAGGAACGTGCTGAGCGGCTGCACGCCCACGGTGCGTTGATGGTAGTTGTAGACCATTCCATCGCCGCGCGCCAGGTTCCATGCGACGTTCAGCATGTAATAACCGTCTTCGCCCACCGGCTTATCACAGAGGTAGGGAAAGGAAATTCCATTCCGCATCCTCCGGGGGAAACCCGCGCGCGAGCCGAGTGCGAGCACCACGCCGTAGAGAAGAAAAGCCGTGGAAAGAATGGCCAGAAGCTTGCGGTTTGCCAGGAACATGGAAAGCTGAGCTTTTCCTTTTGCTGTACTATACATCAGGGTTGTGCGCTGCACTCGGCGCTCTTTGTTCGTCGTGGCGCCGCCACTTGCCCAATCGATTGCCGCAGGCATCGGTAAAGCCGTTGAGAATTGCACGTGCGGCAGTCCACCTTCCTTTTGCGACATTCTTCAGAATCCTGAGGGAAACGAGCGGCAGGTTCACGAGATGGAAAAGCACCTTCCACCCAAAGGGAAGCACGGCGTTTGCCACCAGAATGCGATTGCGCTCCGAATAATAATAGGCGAGCGGGTTTTCCGTCCCCCCGGAGCTGCCGGCGTTTTTGTGGCGAACCACCGCGTCTCTCGCCACCACGGCGTGATGTCCCAGTTGCGCCGCATGGTAATGAAACTCAGCGCCTTCATAGTACATGAACAAACCGGTACGCAAATAATCGCCCGTCTCGCGGTGAACGGCGCGCAACGTCTCAGCAGCGACCATCATCGCCCCTCCGTGGGCACAATCAGTCGGCCAGTAGTTCTTATCGGTTGCGGGCGCGGGCAAATGCCAGCTCAAGAATGGATTGCTGAAAAACTGACGCCGCATGGAGATTCTTCCATTGAAGATCGGCGTCTTGCCCGCGTCGTCCATCAGCACGGCGCCCACAATCGACGCGCCGCTCTGGCGGGCGGCCTCCACCAGGCGCGTGATGCAGCCCGCTTCCAGCGCAGCGTCGTTGTTGAGCAGAAAAACGTATTGAACCGGTTCCGGCCGTTTCAACGCATATTCAAACGCCGTGTTGCAGCCACCCGTGAAGCCCGCATTCTCCTCATTGCGAATTAGCACCAGGCGATCGCAGGGGTTCACTGCGCGCAGGATTGACTCCTTGCGCTCGTCGCCACCGGCACGCGCCCGATTTCCTGTGTACTCGGCAAAGCTCGCGGCGCCCAGCTTGGCTTCTGCCCAGGCGCGAATTTTTTCCACCGATTCGTTCTGAGAGTTATTGTCCACGACCAGCGTCAGTCGATGGGGATAATCCTGTTTTCGCAGCGAATCGAGACATTCGAGCGTATCGCGCCAGCCGTTCCAATTCAGAATGCAGACTGCCACGCAGGGAGGACTGGCGTCATTTTTGCTCATGGCTACACGGTGCGCTGAAAGCGCTCCGCCCACGTGCGTACGGAATCCTTCACGCCGCGCGGCACCCAGCGGCGCCAGCCTGCGCCGGAAAGGCGCGGAACCCGAAGCGCCGGCAGCGGCACGGGACGGTAATCGAGCGGCGGCTGTGCCAGCAACCTTGCAAAAAGCGCGTCGTGATCCCGAACGACCCGGTCGAGCGAGAAGCGCTCACGAATCGCGCGCACAGCGGCTGCCGACATCGCCCCCAGCCGCTTTCGATCTTTCGCAAGTTGCCCGATGGCGCTCGCGAATTCCGCGGCCTTTCCCACGGCACAAAGCATCCCGCTGGTTCCCTGCTCCACCACAAAGTCTGTGCCGCCGGCGATGCGGGACACCACGGGAACACATCCACATGCCATGGCCTCAAGCAGTGCCCAGGAATGCCCCTCGTATCGCGAGGTGAGCAGGAAGATGTGACTCTGTTGAAGAATGGGCACGCACTGGGCGCGGGGCAAATACCCATGAAAAGTCACACAGCCTGCGAGCCCGGCAAAAGCATTGTGCAAACGCTCACGCTCCGGGCCTTCGCCGATGATATCGAGGTGAAATTCAACGTGGGATTCGGCCAGGCAGCGGGCAATCCTCGCAAGCATGCTGACAGCCTTCGCCTGTTCTTCCAGCCGGCCGAGAAAAACCAAGCGCAACGTGCCGCCAATATCGCGAGCTGCGGCCGGGGCGTACATTTCGATCTCGACTCCGCCGGGGATGAGCGCGCATTGATCCGCGGGCACGCCCCAGTCGCGAGCCAGATCCTGCTGCTGTCGTGGCGTCTCGACCAACACCGTGCTGGTGCGGCCGAGGTTCGCGGTCGCGAGCTCATAACTCCGTCGAGCGATGGAGGCTGAGCGCGTTACCAGCCTCACGCGGGCAGGCAAGGCTGGCGCGGCAGCGAGCGTGGCCATCTGGCCGTGGCAAACGACAATGTCGATTTCGCGCTCGGTCACCCAGCGAACGAATTCCGCCGCACACTCGAGCACATCGCGACTCTGTGGGGCCAGAATCTCGCAGAATTCGTCAGCCAGGCGAGCGTCGAATTCGCGCGCGCCTTGTACCCCCTCGGAGACGCTGCGAACCTCCCATCCCATCCGGCGCAGTCCGCTCCCCACCACGCGATAAACCGTTCCCACGCCGCTAAGTTGGGGTGAAACGCACCAGGCGATTCTGCCTTTGGGGGTATTGGCCACGGTTATTTTATTTCTCCGTGCTACTGATGCGGGAGGTCTCTTACCGCGCCTGCTTTCGGGCAATCTTCCATTCCCGCTAATGGCCGCCGTCGACATCCAGTTTCAAGAAGTCCCGATACGTCCGGAAGCATGCGGCCTGCTGCTGGATTAACCGCTTGCTCCGGCCGTTCTGCCGGCACCGGTGGAGTGCGAGGGCGGCAGCGGAGACCCTCCGCAAGGGAGGGAAAATGCGATGCATTCCATAGATCCAATGCAGCAGGCGCCCGCGCCCGGGCTCGCCCAATTCGCGCGAGAGGATAGCGGCCGATCGTTGCGCCTCGTCGCCACGCGCCTCGATCACGGCGTGCAAGCCGCAATCCACAAAGAGCTTGCGCTTGAGCGAGCGGATCAGGATCCGGAAAGCCATTTCGCGCAGTTCCGGATCCAGGCGCGCGTCATCCGCTGTATTGCGGATCAACTTCATCATCCCGGGCCAGACGTCATCAAGGCGGGTCAAGACCGTCGCCGCTCCCGCGTGCACAACCCCCAGCGCCCCCGGCCTGTGCGAGAAAACCATGGAGTGGTGGGCCAGCACCCGAAAAGTGTAGTCAATATCGCACCCATTGCCCACCTCGACATCAAGCAAGCCCACGTTCTCAATTAGTCCCCTGCGAAACAAAATGGCAGTCCACAAGGGCGGATACATGGTCAGCATGTTGCGCAGGCCGTCGGGAGGGCGGCACAAGCCCTCCGGCCAGGGTTCGTGCGGCATCACGGCACGGTTGTCATGCAGGCGCATCAGCAACACGC
>JASHTY010000212.1 GCA_030040315.1 Terriglobia bacterium
GCTGTTTCGGAAGAACTACGAGCGGTGACTTGCCTAAAGTCGGTCAGGAAAGCATTCCCACAGAGCCCACAGAGAAACACAGAGGTGGTTTCCTTTGTGACCCTCTGTGATCTCTGTGGTGAAGGCTTTTTTTGATTTACTGTCTACCTCTGCAGAGTTGCATCCCTCAGTTTCCATGCAGGTCAAGCGTAATCCACAGGAGAGACCCCTCGAAGGTTCTGGACACCTGCATGCGCATGCCGTCAGCGAGCGGATAGAGCTGGTAATCGCTCCCGCTGACGACGGTGGGGACGGAGAGCCAGCACTGCGTGGCGAGGTCAGAAACCTGAACCTTGAACGATCCCGCCACCATGCTGCAGATCTCTCCCAGAGCGTCGCGAATGGTTTCCTGCGTAGGGCGCTCCGAAGTCTCGAGCATTCGGGCCGTGATGCCTGCGGCCGTATCCATGCTGCAACGGAAGCTCAGTACGCCGCACAGCTCACCCGCCAGGCCAATCATGGCGGTGTAATCGGCGACGCGCGGAAGGGTTACCTGATCGGAGGATCCCAGGGAGATTCCGACCATCACATCGAAGACTTCGGTTATCGCGCTGTCGAGCGCCCCGGAGAATCGCAACTGCGTTTCCTCGCGGGGAAGCGATGCGAGCTTGATGGCCTGTTCGCTCGGGCCCGACGATTTTGCGGACAAGATAAGCTGCACGCGGCCGGGGCTGGGAGCCTGCATGATTGAACTCCTATTTACGCCTGTAGTGGTGGTCCTTGAAGCAGCGGAATGACCCGCTCTCTGATTTGATCCGGTGTGAAGGGCTTGCGAATGTAACCTTTGGCCCCGTTGGTAATTGCCTGCATCACCCGCGCCTCACCGGCCTCCGTGGTGATCATCACGATGGGCACTCCCTTGGCGTTTTCAACACACTGAATTTGCCGGACCAATTCCAGGCCGTCCATAGCCGGCATATTGATGTCGCTGAGGATCAGGTCCACGCGCGTCTGCTGCAACCGCGCGAGCGCTTCCATTCCGTTGCTCGCCTCAAACACTTCCTTCACTTTGAGTCCCGCCTGGCGGAGGGTGCGATCCACAATCTTCCGCATCACGGAGGAATCATCGACAATCAGGACATTCAGCTCAGCCATTTTCAGCCTTCTTCCTCCCGGAAAGGATTCTTGGGAATTCCACCGCCAAACAGGCCGGAGGCTCCAAACTCCATCAACTGGATCAAATGCAGAAAATCGGTCTCGAGCATCTCGGCCAACTTCTCCGCCTCGGCCGGCTGAAGCTGCGGCAGGCAGGCGCGAAGAATGGCCTGATCCAGGTTGCTGCCGGACTCGGAAAGTTCCGGCGGCAGGCCGCCCATGGTCACACCTCGACGGCCGCAGAATTGGTCCGCGGTTGCGACGATTCCCACCAGATGCGGATCTTCAGTGGCCTCCTGCGGGTTGTGGTGGGACTCCATGACCTCCAGCAGGACGGCCGGGAAGTTCCAAGAGATTCCAATCCATCGCCCAACCTCGCAATGATCGGCCCCGAAGCGCTCGCGCTCGAGTTCCAGCGATTCGCTCCAGGTGTAAGGGACACTCGATTCGGAATTGCGTGTTTCAGTCGAGGCAATCACCAGCAGCGGCAGCACTCCAATATCGTGCAGAAGGCCCGCCAGGTAGGCCTGCTCGGGCTGCGGGTAGGAAACCGCCCGCGCCAGCCTTTCGCTAAGCGTCGCCGTCAGGAAGCAATGCTGCCAGAACGACTGGACGTCTTCGGAAGCCACTCGGTGCCCTGCATACTGCACCAGCGAGCAGGTCAAAACCATTGTGCGCAAGCGTTCGGTTCCGACCAGAATTATCGCGTGCTCCAGTTTGGTGATGCGCTCGCGGAAACCCATAAAGGCGGAGTTGCACAGCCGCAGTACCTGCGCTGTCAGGCTGGGGTCTGTGCGCAGAACTTCTCCCACCCGCTTCAGGTTTACCGGATTCGCCGCCAGCAGGCTGTTCAGCTCAAAGACGTAGGCGGGAAGTGTGGGAAGCCCTTCCGAAAGTCCCGCCATCAGCGCGAGCTTGCGGCTCTGCTTTGCCTCAGGATCTTCCGTGCTCGCGGCCACAGGACGCTCAGGGCCGTGCGTGATCCCGGAGCTTTCAAGTTTGTCCCAAGTTGTCAACTCAGCTTGCTCTTTTGAAAGCTGCATTCCACCCACCCACTCGACTGGAATATCGGCAATATCACGTCAATCTTTAGTAAAATGACGTGGATTGGGGAGCGACCGGGCGCTCAAAGGCAATTCTTAAAGTATTAGGAATAAAGGGCTTGGCGCGAATTGCCGTACCCCCCGATTGCGAGAGTGGCAGGGGCAGGTTAAAATTCAAATTCTGAGGCTGGCTATGGCGGGTTTACCCTCACCGGCAGGCGTGTTGGACCTGATTCAAGCGTATCGGCGCTCGAAGACCATGTTCGCTGCAGTGTCGCTCGGAATTTTCGACCGATTGTCACAGGGGTCAGCGCAAGCTTGGACGCTCGCTGCGGAGCTGGGCATCAATTCTGACGCCTTGGCTCAACTGCTGGATTCCTGCGCCGCCCTGGGGTTGCTGAAGAAGGATGGATTGGAATATTCAAACTCCCCGGAAGCGCAAACTTATTTGACCCGTACAAGCCCGCACACGCTTTCGGGATATATTCTTTATTCCGATCACGTGCTCTATCCGCTGTGGGGAAATTTTGAGTCGGCGATTCGCGAAGGTACCAACCGCTGGCAGCAGACCTTCGGTGGCTCGGGATCCATCTTCGAACACTTTTTCCGGACGGATAAGTCTCGGCGGGATTTCCTGGGCGGCATGGATGGATACGGGCAGTTGAGTTCGCCCGCCGTCGTCGCGGCCTTTGACCTGGGACGGTTTCGCCGCCTCGTGGACCTGGGCGGCGCCACGGGCCACCTGGCGCTTGCTGCCTGCGCGCGCTATCCGCAACTGCAGGGCGCGGTGTTCGACCTTCCGAGCGTGATTGCCATCACCCAGGAGTACATGCAGCGCTCGCCGCACGGAAATCGCGTGACCCTGATTCCGGGCGACTTTTTCGTCGATCCTCTGCCTGAAGCCGACCTGTTCGTCCTTGGCCGAATCGTTCATGACTGGTCGGAAGATAAAATCCGCAAGCTGCTCAAGAAAGTGTGGGAGAGGCTGCCGGCAGGCGGCGCGCTGTTGATTGCGGAAAAGCTTCTGAATGACGACAAGACCGGCCCGCTGCCCGCACTGATGCAATCGCTCAGCATGTTGGTCTGTACAGAAGGCAAGGAACGCACCCTGGCTGAGTATTCCGCCCTGCTGCGCGACGCGGGCTTTGCCCAAGTGGAAGGCAAAGTGACCGACTCGCCCCTGGATGCGGTTCTGGCGACAAAGATATAGCCGATTCCCTAATTCTTCCCCACCGGTGCTTCGCTGGTCAGCACTCGCGCGATGAAATCGAGCGCGCGCGCGTCCTTCGATTGCCCCAGCCAGAAAAACGCCTGCTTGCGAACTTCCAGATTGCGATTACTCTCCGCTACGTGGATCAACAGTGGGACACCTTGATCGTCGGGAAGTTGCGTCAGCGCGAAGACCGCGCGCTTCTTCACCTGCGTGTCCGGGTCATTTTCCGCGGCGGTCCCAATAGCGCTGGCGGCTTTCGCGCCGGCTTTGTGCGCCAGCCAGAAGAGAGCCTGCCCGCGAACCTTGGTGCTGGTATCGTATCGCGCCTCCTCGATGAGCGTATCGACCGCACCAGGTGCAGGGCTGATGGAGAGCGCGAAGATGACCTGATCGCGCACGCTGTCGCTCGGGTCCTGCTTCACAATCGTGCGCAGCATCTCATAACCCTTCGTGCCGCGCGCCGCGCCCAGCCAGAACACCGCCTTTTTGCGAATTGATTCGGGCGTTGGCGGGCTAGTGAACTGTTGCATCGCGGCGTCGGCGGCGGGGTCATCGGTGGAGGCAATAGCCGCAATCGCCGCTCCCGCGGAATGCTTATCATCGTCCGCGTCGTTGCGCTGCACATAGGCGCGCAGAAATTCCACGCTCTCGGCAGGTCTTACTCCTGTGAGCCAATGCACGGCCATGCCGTCGGCGTCCACACGGCAGCCGTCATCGAACATTCGAATCTTCTCGACCTTTTGCCCTTCCGCGCGCATGAAAATCAGGATGTGCCGGTCCGTGGATGATTCCAGATCGCCGGAATCATTGGTAATGCTCGAACCCTCTTCCAGGTCGGCCGTGCAGGACCTCCACGCATCATCACTGCCATTGCCCCGGTGACTCTCGACCGCCGGCGAGGCGTAACCGATCCAGGACGGCCCCGAATCATGCGCGGTCGCGGCGGCAATTGCGGCGGACAATCCGCCTGACGCCGCAGACTGATCGAGCTTCGCGTGAATCAAGTTAGCCTGCTGCCCATAGGCAGCCGCAGCCGCCATAAAAAGAACACCTGCACAGCTTGCGAGGGAAAATTCGGCGCGCATAATGCTCCTTTACTTGTTCAAAATCTCCATCATGAAGTCCGTGCCTTCCTTGCACTTCATCAGCGACAGCTTTTCGATGGCGGTCTTGCGCAAATCCGGGTCTTTTTCAACCCGTGCGAGGCCCACCAGTTCCGGACAATTGCCCTGAAGGAAGAAGGCGTTCAAAATTTCTTTGCGAATTTCGGGAGTTTTTTCCGTCTGGTAGAGTGAGGCGAGGTGGTCGGCGGTTTTAGAGCCCATCAGCCCCAGGGAGCGTATCGCTTCGCGGCGCAGGTCAACATCCTTCTCATTTTGCGCCAGCGTGTAGAGGCGCTCCCCCTGGCCGCCCACAAAGAACGCTCGAACGATTTCGCGTTTTACATCCGGCGTGGACTCGGATTGATAAAGCTCCCACAGGTCATCGCCCGCACCCATCACTCCCAGTTGGCGGACCGCTTCGCGCCGCAGGTCTGGATTTTTCTCTGATTTTGCCGCGGTCAGAATGCGATCCTTTTCACCGGAGATCATGAAATCGCGCAGGATGGATTTCTTGACGTTGATGTCGTCACTGTGCGCGTAAATGTCCGCCAGTTCCGCCTTGCTGGCGGGGTCGCCACTGATGGCCAGGTCCTGAAGCGCCTTGCTCTGCAAATCATGGCCCGATTGCCCGCGAGCCACGCCGGCGATAACCGCGCGCGCCTGCGGCGATCCGCTTTGCGACAGCACAAAAAGGGCGCGCTCCTTCACACGCGGCGACTGGTTGCCCTGGAGAACTTTTTCCAGCAGCGGTACGGCGTGGTCGGGATCGGAGTTCATCAACCCCTGAATGGCGATGAGCTTCAAGTCGTCATCCGAAACACTGTCTGGCGCAACTTTCTGACCCATCGCCTGGCGGATTTCAACGTCCAACGCCCTGGCATCGCTCGTCCACTTGTCCTGCGCCGCCGATTTTTCCAGCTCGGAGAGCGTCTGAAGCGCCTCTTCCCGCCGCTCCAGCTTATTCAGCGCATATGCCCTCCAGTAAATTGCCGCATTGACATGCGGCCCGTGCAATTCGATGACCTGCTTGAAGGCATCCAGAGCTTTCTCCCATTGGTTCTGGTCAAGGTCGGATGTGCCCTCGGCATACAGATCGGATTCGCGGTCGGGCGAGCCCTCAGCCGGAAGCATGGGCGATTCGAGCGCCGCCCACGGCTCGGCGCTTCGGGCGCGCGATGGGGATGCCGCCAACATCCACGCCGCGCAGATCAAAATGGTGTTTATGCTGATTAAGGTTTTGGTTGTCTGTGTCATGTTTGCCTCGTCTAAAGCGAACTCCCGCGCTTTTGCGGACCCTGCCCTTTCTGTTTTTCCCGGACGCCCAGTTCCACCACGCGAATCTTGAAGAGAATTCCCTGCGACTCAATCTGGCGCTTCAGTGAGGCGAGGTCGTCCGCGGAAATTTCGCTCGGACTGTGCGAAATGTTCAGCAGGACGCGCTCCAACTCGTCCAGCAGGCTGGCCATTCCCGCGTCGCCGTCGCGCAGCGCCGTCTGGCGATAGAGGCGATTCGACTGAACAAGGTCCTGCGCCAATTGGCGTGTCTGCGTCACGTCCACGCTGCCCTCGCCTTCCTGATTCATGACCTCCACCAGCAGCATTTGCGCGCGCTCCAGGTGATCGCCGACGGCCACCATCAGAATGCGCTGGCGGGCAGGCGCAGGGATCGCGGCGACGACTGGCGATTGACGTTTTTCCCAGATTCGTCCGCCCCAAAAGGCCGTCACCAGCAGCGCCGCAAGCCCCGCAGCCAGCGCCCACGTGCGCAAGGGCAGCAGGAAAGTCCAGCGGCTTGGCTTTGCCTCGTTCAGCCGCGGGCGGATTCGCGCCCAGACTTGTGTGCCGTAGTCCTCGCCGCGTTCGGGAATGGGCACTGCCGCGACGGCCTCCAGCGACTCCGCCAGGGCGGCCAATTCCCGGCGGCAGATGTCGCACGATTCCAGGTGCGCATCCGCCTGGCGGCGGTCCATGCCGCCCTTTTCGCGGTAATAGTGCAGAATCATTTCGTCCTCAGTCATGTGTCTCATTTACGTATTCACCATGGGCTCGAGCGCCTCGCGGAGTTTTCGCACGGCGCGGAAGATCGCGTTTTTGGCTGTGTTGCCGCGAATGCCCAGGGCCCTCCCGATTTCTTCAATCGAGCAACCGTCAAAATGCCGCATCACAAACGCCGCACGCTCGCGCCCGCTCAGCTCCACCATGGCGCCCTCCAGCTTTTTCTTGACCTCAACGCTGAGCAGCAGCCGCTCAGGGTTCGGCGCTCCGGAGGGCACTGAGTGCAGCGGGTCTACCTCATCCTCGCGCGCAAAAACCTGCGGCTCCTCCTCGCGACGCCGTACGCGCCGCAGGTGGTCGAGCGCGCAATTCACCGCCACGCGGTGCAGCCAGGTTCCGAAATTGGCCCGCGATTCGAACTGGTTCAAAGCGCGATAGGCGCGCAGAAACGTTTCCTGAACAATGTCCTCCGCATCGTGTTCGTTCCCGCACATTCGAAACGCCAGCCGGAAGATGGCGCGGCTGTGCCGTTCCACAAGGACACGAAAGCTGTCCCGGTCACCGGCAAGAACTTGGGCAACAGCCGCTGCGTCATTCGCTTCCATCTGTCACTTAGACTAACAGGAAGGCGGGCGGTTAGGCGGGAAGTGAAATATTTTGAAGGGCCTTCGCGGCGCGCCGGTAGCCACGGTCACCGCCGTTCTGACCGTGGGGTGTTC
>JASHTY010000213.1 GCA_030040315.1 Terriglobia bacterium
TTGGCCACCAGCGCCGCGCCGGTCGGTGTGACCAGTTCGCCTTCCACGCCCGAGGAGAATACCGGAATGTCCTTCAGCAACTCCGCGGTGGCGGGAGCGGGTACGGGCAGGCTGCCGTGCGCAGCATTCACTCTTCCTCCGCCCACGTTCAGCGGCGAGCAGATCAGGTCGGAAATCTCCAGCAAATCCATGCCGACGCACACGCCCACGATGTCAATGATGGAATCAACCGCGCCGACCTCGTGAAAGTGGACTTCACTCGGCGGCAGGTTGTGCAGTTTGCCTTCCACCTCCGCGAGGTGCTTAAAGGTCTTCATCGCCCGGCCCAGGGCATTCACGGGCAGCGATGCTTTGTCCAGCAGCACCAGGATATCCGTCAGCGTGCGGTGAGGTTGATCTCCGGGAACGCGAATTTCCACGCGCGTTCCCACCAGGCCGCCGCGCACGGCGCGCGTGCGCTTGAATTCGTAGAATCCCAGAGCCAACTTTTTCAGTTCGGCAAACAGTTTGTCCACGGGAACGCCCGCATCGATGAGCGCACCCAGGAACATGTCGCCGCTGATGCCTGACGAACAGTCCAGATAAGCTTGTTTCATGTCAACCTCGCTCGAATTTCTCCATCCGCGCCTGCTTGAAGCGACAGGCGGTGAGGGGCAGGAGTACAAACGAGTTTCGCTGCGACCGGTCGCCAACAGTGACGCTGCGCCGCCTCGAAGTTCTTCCCCAATTCTCGACAGGAAATTCTGCCGGAAATCGAATACTATGCTTGACCTCAATTGGCTTGTCAATGTATTGAGGTGCGGGAAAGTGCCCGCGTGCCGGAAAACATCCGAGTGACGCAGACCGGAAAACAACTCGCCGTCCTGGTTTGGATGCTGCCCGCGCTTTCCATCTCCGGCCGCGCGCAAGGCGATGCGGTCGATCCCGCCTACGATGTGGCCGTCGCGGTGAACGTTATGGTCCCCATGCGCGACGGCGTCAGGCTGGCGACGGACGTCTACATGCCTGCACATGACGGGGAAGTGGCGCCGGGAAAATTCCCGGTGCTGGTTTCGCGCACGCCGTACGGAAAGGTTGGGGCAACCGCCCGGGCCGGCTCGAATGAAACGGCGCGATACTTCGCGCGGCGCGGTTACGTGGTGGTGGTGCAGGATTGCCGCGGCCGTTACAACTCCGAAGGCACGTTCTATATCGATATCAACGAAGGCCGCGACGGATACGACACCGTGGAATGGGCCGCGAGCCAGCCGTGGTCCAACGGAAAGGTGGGGACGTATGGCGCCTCGTACCTGGCACAGACGCAGAACGCGCTGGCGGTGTTGCGCCCTCCGCATCTGGCCGCCATGTTCGTGGAGGTCGGAACCTCCAACTATTACCAGGAGGCTGCCTACCGGGGCGGAGCCTTCTGCCTTTTGCACAATCTCGTCTATCCTTTGATCCTCGGCTCCACCAGTCCTGAGGCTCAGAAGGACCCGGCATTGAAGGCCGCGATGCTTGAAATGCTTCACGAGCAAATCGGCAACTGGCTGCGCGCTTATCCGTTCCGTCCCAACGCCTCGCCTTTGTTGATGGATCCGGTTTACCAGCGATGGTTTCAAGACTTCATCGACCACCCCACTTTCGACGACTACTGGAAGCAGAACGGCTTCAACTTCGAGCAGTCGTACGACAAATACCCGGACATTCCCATTTACTTTATCAGCGGCTGGTACGATTTGTTCGAGCGTGGCACGCTGCACAACTTCATGGGGCTGGCGCCTCGCCACAAGTCCGCCACCAAGCTGTTGATGGGCCCGTGGGTGCATGGCATTGGGCCGCGCGTTGCCGGCGGAGTGGATTTCGGCGCCTCGGCCGACGTCAGCCTGACGGCAGAGCAACTCCGCTGGTCCGACCAGGTGCTGAAAGGGCAGGACACCGGAATTCTGCAGGAGCCGCGCGTGCGGTATTTCATCATGGGCGGCGGAGATGGATTGCGCGACTCGAACGGCCAGATGAAGAACGGAGGCGAGTGGGTTACAGCATCCACTTGGCCGCCGGCAAACGACTCCCCGCGCTCGTTCTTCCTGCACGCCGATGGCAGCTTGAGCAGGCAGCCTCCCGGCGACGAGCCGCCGAGCAAATACCTTTTCGATCCGCGCCATCCTGTGCCCACCATCGGCGGGCAGATCGATTCGGGTAAAGACCTTTCGCCCGACGGTGCGCGCGACCAGCACTGCGACCTGAAGATCTTCGCGTGCGAGGACAATCTTCCGCTCTCTTCCCGCCGCGACGTGCTGGTTTTCGAAACCCCGCCGCTGGGCTCGGACCTGACCATCGCCGGGCCGGTGACGGTCGATCTGTGGGTTTCCTCTTCCGCGCCGGAAACCGACTTCACCGCCAAGCTCGTGGATGTGTGGCTGCCCAATCGCGATTATCCCGAGGGCTTCGCCATGAACCTGGAGGACCGCATCGTCCGGGTTCGTTCTTTTGGCGGAGAAAGTGCGCCCGTTTTCGCCAAGCCGCTGAGCGTGCGCCAGGTGACCATTGACCTGGTCGGGGTGGCGAACCGTTTTCGCGCCGGCCACCGCGTGCGCGTGGATATCTCGAGCAGCAATTTCCCGTTCTTTGATGTCAATCCCAACACGGGGGAGCGCAGCGGCTACTCGACTTATGAAACCACAGCTTTTCAGGTCGTGTACCACGATCGGGGTCATCCCTCGCACATCAATCTGCCCGTAATGGGTGAGGCGCCATGAACTGCGGAGGGACGCTGCGTGGCAGGAATAGCAGGCGAATTGATCAACACTTCTGAAAGGGGAACGTAAATGGAAAACCTGAGTCGTCGTCGCTTTCTGCAAGTATCCGCTGCGGTGGGAACCGCGGCGGTGAGCGCGGGCACATCCGCTTCGCCCGCTCCGTCGCCAGGGAAGCCGTTCGGGTTGGGCATCATCATCGGCGTTGCCAAAGACCCGGAAGCCGCGATGAAGAGGGTTCATGATTTCGGAGTGCCCACTTGCCAGGCCGGAACGGACGACTTTTCCGACCGCGTTTTCAACAGCCTGAAAGAAGGGGCCGAGAAGTACAACATTGAGATCACGGCCATCAACACTTCCGGCGGCCCGCCCAACATGTACACGTTCTACGAAGGCCCGGAGACGATCGGCGTAGTTCCCGTCAAATACCGCCAGCAGCGAATCGATAACTACAAGCGCGCATCGGATTTTGCCAAGCGCCTGGGCGTGCCGGCTCTGCACTCGCACTTTGGATTCATTCCGGAAAATCCCAATGACCCGAATTACCCAGGGGTCGTAGCAGCCCTGCGCGATGTCGCCACACACGTCAAGAGCAACGATCAGATCGTGCTGATGGAAACCGGCCAGGAGACGCCCATCACGCTGCTGCGCGCCATTACCGATGCCGGTGTGGGCAATCTGTTTGTGAACCTCGACTGCGCCAACCTGATTTTGTACGGCAAGGGAAATCCTCTTGATGCGCTGGACGTTGTCGGCCACCTGGTCCGCGGCACGCACGCCAAGGACGGGCTGTTTCCTACCGACCCGCGCAAACTCGGCGAAGAAGTGCCCATCGGAAAAGGCAAGGCCAATTTTCCCGCGCTGATCCCGCGCCTGAAGGAACTTGGCTACCCCGGCCCGCTCACTATTGAGCGTGAGATTTCCGGCCCGCAGCAGTTTGAAGACATCAAGATGGAGAAGGTGTATCTCGAAAACCTGGTCGCAAAGCTCGGTTGAAGAGCACGCGCCGATCGCACCCGCCGATTTGGGGTTTACGCGACGGCAGGAGTGATGTAACGTTGACAGTATGGGTTCCACAAAGCCCTTCTTCGGCCTTCATGATTCAAGTGCCAGGCCGGGCCGGTAGCTCAACGGCAGAGCACTGCCCTTTTAAGGCAGGGGTTCTGGGTTCGAATCCCAGCCGGCTCACCAGCTTTCACGCGTTCACAACTCACTTACGAGGAACTCATGGCCACTGATGCCAAGCTCGACCAGCCCGCAATCCAGCTTGCCTACCGCGATCTCCGTTTTCTGGAGAGCGCGGACGCGCGCGCCCTGCGAATTCTCTCCGAATATTTAAGCCCCATGGCTCAATTGCGCCGCGCGGGCGTGCAGAACACCGTGGTCTTCTTCGGCTCGGCACGCATCCTGCCTCGCGATGTGGCCTTGCAAAATCTGCGCGACCTGGAATCTCAAAGCAAACAGGGCCTGGCCGGCCCGCTGCAAGCCGAATTGGAACGCGCCCGCATGGGCCTGCAGATGTCGCGCTACTACGAAGAAGCGCGCGAACTGGCGCGCATGGTTACGGCGTGGTCCATTAAGGTGCACCGCAATTCGCGCTATCTGGTGGTGTGCTCGGGGGGCGGTCCGGGAATCATGGAAGCCGCCAATCGCGGGGCAAGTGAAGCAGGGGGAAGGTCCATCGGGCTGAACATCAAGCTGCCCATGGAGCAGAAGCCCAACCCTTACATCACTCCCGGACTCAGCATGCTGTTCCGCTACTTCTTTATGCGCAAGCTGTGGTTTGCGCAGCCGGCCAAGGCGCTGCTGGTTTTTCCCGGTGGCTTCGGGACCCTGGACGAAATGTGCGAGTTCCTTACCCTGACGCAAACCCGCAAGATTGGCCACCGCATCACCATTCTCCTGTACGGGTCGAAGTTCTGGAAGCGCGTTATTAACTTCGGCTGGCTGGTGGAGTCGGGGACCATCAGCAAAGATGATCTGAAGCTGATCCGTTTCGTTGATTCCCCGCACGAAGCGTTTCGAATTCTGAAGGATGAACTCGGCAGAACGGTCAGCGCGCGGCGAGCCGTCAAGCATCCGTTCTTCTGATGCCGCAAGGGTTATAATTCCAATGAGGGAAGTTTGCGAGCCGGGCCTCGCGGTCCGCGGGGGGAGGTGTTCATGCAGTTTCTCAAAGAGAGCATGCTCGAACTGATCATCCAGACGTCCACCAATCTGCCTCCGGACGTTCGCAAGGCCATGGCGTGGGCGCTGCACAGCGAGAATCCGAAGTCGCAATCGGGCCAGGCGCTGGCGATTATCGGCGAGAACATCGACATGGCTTATCACGACGAAGGCGCGATCTGCCAGGACACGGGCATGCCGACGTTCGAAATCAAAACCCCGGTGGGCGTGAACCAGATTGTGATGCGCAAGCAGATTCTGGAAGCGATTGCGGAGGCGACGCAACGCGGCAAGCTGCGGCCCAACTCCGTCGACTCGATCACCGGCAAGAACAGCGGCAACAACCTTGGCCCCGGCACTCCGATTTTCCACTTTGAGCAGTGGGAGCGGCCGGAAATCGAAGTGCGCCTGATCCTGAAAGGCGGCGGTTGCGAGAACAAGAACATTCAGTACTCGGTCCCCTGCAACCTGGATCATCTGGGCCGCGCCGACCGCGACCTGGCCGGCGTGAAGAAGTGCATTCTGCACTCCGTGTGGCAGGCGCAGGGGCAGGGATGCGCGCCCGGCGCCATCGGCGTCTGCATCGGCAGCGATCGCTCCGGCGGATATCACCTGGCCAAGCAGCAACTGTTCCGCGAACTGGACGACACAAATCCCGATCCGGTGCTGGCGCGGCTCGAACAGGAAGTGATGGACGAAGCCAACAAGCTGGGCGTGGGCGCGATGGGCTTCGGCGGCGCAAGTTCGCTGATCGGATGCAAGATTACCGCGGCCAATCGGCTTCCCGCGAGTTTCTTTGTGACTGTCGCCTACGATTGCTGGGCGTTTCGGCGCCTGGGCGTTCTGCTTGACGCGCAGACGGGAGCGATTACGCGCTGGCTCTACCGCGATCCCAGCCGCCCGGTCGAGCGCCTGATCGCGGCAGGCTCGGGATTCCAATTGACCGGCCGCGAGGTGCGGCTTGAGCCTCCGCTGAGCGAGGAGAAAGTGCGCGCGCTGAAAGTGGGCGACGTGGTGCTGATCAATGGCCCCGTGGTCACGGCTCGCGACGCCGCGCACCACTACCTGATGCATCACGACGCGCCGCCCTGCGACCTGCGCGGCGGCATTCTGTACCATTGCGGCCCGGTGATGATGAAGGAGAACAATGAGTGGAGCGTGAAGGCCGCGGGCCCGACCACGAGCATTCGCGAAGAGCCCTACGAGGCCGACATCATTCGCCGCTTCGGTTTGCGCGCGGTAATGGGCAAGGGCGGCATGGGCGCAAAAACCGGTGCGGCGCTGAAGGAATTCGGCGCGGTTTACCTGCACGCCATCGGAGGCGCGGCGCAGTTCTACGCGCGCTGCCTGCCCAAGGTTCTTGGCGTCCACATGCTCGAAGAGCTCGGCGTTCCGGAAGCCATGTGGCTGTTTGAGGCGCGCAACTTTCCCGCCATCGTCACCATGGACTCGCACGGCAACTCGCTGCACGCGGACGTTGCGGCGGCCACTGGAGCGGAATTGGCAAAAGTCGGCCCGCACTGATTCATCTTGCCGTCTCCTTTGCCGCTATCGCGTGTGGGGCGGCCGCGTCATCATTCGCCGGCGCCAGCTCAGCCTGGTAATTCGAGTTGATGCGAATGCCGATGGCCAGAGCCTCGACGATCTTCTTGTCGCGCACGGTGACCTTCAGCAGCAGGCCGCGATGCGTTGCGGGACTCTCCTGGTCGAAGACAAAGTTGCCCAGGCTGTATGCGATCCAATGGCCGTTGTAATTCTCGACCGGCTGGGTAACGTGCGGGTGGCTGCCCACGATGATGTCCGCGCCCGCGTCGATCATCTGGTGCGCAAGATCCACCTGATCGCGCGAGGGTTTTACCGCGTACTCCACTCCCCAATGAGGGCAGACGATCACCAGGTCTGCCAGGGGGCGCGCAAAGCGAATGTCCGCGAGCGCCTGTGCCGGGTCGAGCCATGCCACGCCCGCACGGTTCACGCCCGCCGCTGCGTCGTGCGGGTCGACGTTCACGTATGCCAGGAATGCGATGCGCAGTTGCCCTACATTCACCAGCACAGGATAGTGCGCCGCCAGCGCGTTCTCGCCCGCGCCCACAGGCTCAATGCCCGCGGCGCGCAATCTCGCCAGGCTGTCGAGCAGCGCTTCCGGCCCCCAGTCATAGGCGTGGTTGTTGGCCTGCGAAACCACGTTGAAGCCCGCCGTGGTCAGTCCCTC
>JASHTY010000027.1 GCA_030040315.1 Terriglobia bacterium
GGCTTGGCCCAACTCCTCGTCCTGAGCCTCCCTTTCATCGCTCAGGGGGCCGTTCCTGACACCCAGACGCTTCGAGGTAAAGTCGTAGACCAGAAAGACAGCCCCATCGCCGGGGCGGTCTGCACTTTGCGCGGCCGGACTTTGCCTGAACAGGGGCGTCCGGTCACCACCGGCTCCCACGGCGGATTCGAATTCACCGGCCTGATTCCGGGAAACTATCGAGTGACCTGCGCGGCGCTGGGGTATGAGCCCGTAGCCAAAACGGGCATTCAGGTCACGCAGATTGCGGAGCCCGTCGAACTTCTGATTCAGCTCCCGCCTGAGGTCGTCCGGACCAAGGTCGAAGTGAGCGCCCAGGCGCCCAAGCCGACAGAGCAAACCGCCGCTCCGCCCGCCACTCTTACCAATCAACAGATCAAATCGCTTCCGCTCGTCGTTCAAAAGTTCAAAGCCGCATTGCCATTGATTCCTGGTGTGGTCCGGACTCCCGACGGCAGAATTGCCATCAAGGGCGAGGTGGAAAACCAGGGCACATTGCTGGTGGATTCCGCCGAAACTGTGGACCCGGTGACCGGCAGTTTTTCGATAGACGTTCCCGTGGATGCGGTTGAGTCGCTTGACGTTTTCAAGAGCGCGTACCAGGCCGAATACGGACGCTTTACCGGTGGACTGACCACCATTCAGACCAAAGCGCCATCGAGCAAGTGGGATTACGAGCTGAACGACTTTGTGCCTACGCCGCGTTTTGAAACTGGACACCTGGTGGGAATTTCCGACGACTCTCCGCGCATCTATTTCTCCGGTCCTCTTCTGAAGGACAAGCTTACTTTCTCCGAAGCCTTCACCTACAACTATTCCTCGCAACCCGTTCGCGGACTGGCCTGGCCCAACAACCAGACGCGCAGTGAGGGCTGGACCTCGTTCTCGGATTTCTATTACGCGCTGTCATCGCGGCACCTGACCACCGTGGACGTAAAACTCTTCCCCGACCGCCGCCAGTATGACAACATCAACAGCCTGATTCCCCAAACCGCCTCCGCCGATTACGCCCAGAGCGGGTTTTCGATCGGCGTGCACGATCACTACCTGTTTCACAATGGCGGAATCCTGACCTCGCTTGCGCAATTCACGGATTTCGACAGTTACACTCACGGTCAGGGCCCCGCTGATCTGCAAATCACACCCACGGGCTGGCAGGGCAACTTCTTCAATGCCTGGACGCGCAGCAGCAATCAGCAGGAAGTGCAGGAAAGCTACCTGTTCCCGCGCAAGCACTGGCACGGCGCTCACGATTTCAAGCTGGGTGGCGATGCCGTCCACCGCGCCTACCAGGGAACCAGCATTTACCACCCCGTGCAGCTTCTGCGGGCTGACGGCTCACTGGCGGAAGAAATCGACTTTGGCCCCGCCGGCCACCTGGCCACCGGGGACACCGAACTTGCGGTATTTCTGGAAGACCACTGGATTCTCAATCCCTACGTTTCGGTCGATGGCGGAATGCGTGTCTCCGGGCAGACGCTCGGCGAGCGCTCCGCTCTGTCTCCGCGCGGCGGCGCGACATTCTCACCCGACAAAAGAGGACGGACGATTGTCCGCGGCGGCGTCGGCGTCTTCTACAATCGCCTGCCGCTTCTCGCCGGCGATTACAATCAGAATTCCGACCGGCAGGTCACGCTTTTCGATACCAGCAGCGTGGCGCTCGGCCCGCCCACCGTCTACGTTCCTTATTACGAGGAATTCGCAGACGGCGGCAAAAAGATCGTCCCCTCCGGCACGCGCCTCGGTAGCACACCCTACAACATCACCTGGAACACCGAAGTCGATCAGGAAATCCGCCCTGAACTCGTCGCGCGGGTCAGCTTTCTGGCGAGCAAGACCTACAATGAGTTCACGGTGAATCCTGAAACTCTCTCCTCCACCACCGGCTACCTTTTGCTTACCAACTTGGGCCAATCGCGCTATCGCGAATTTGAGGCCACACTGCGCGCTCACCCTTCTGACCAGATGGACTTCAACATTTCCTATGTTAACAGCCAGGCGCGCGGCGACCTGAACACCATGTCCTGGGTCTATATTCCCTATGAGCGTCCGGTGATTGAGCCGGACCTTTTTGGCACGCTGCCCACGAACGTGCCCGACCGCGTCGTGACCTGGGGCCGATTCAAACTTCCGCAAAAAGTCATTGTTAGTCCCCTGCTCGACTGGCACTCGGGATTTCCGTTTTCGATTTTCGACGTCATGCAGGATTACGTTGGACCGCCCAACAGCCGCCGCTTCCCCACCTTCCTTTCGCTCGACCTGAAAGTGTCCGAGGACTTCTCCATTCCCTTCATTCCCTGGGTGAGGAAGCACATGCTGCGTGGCTCAATCGAAGTGTTCAACCTGACGGACCACGGCAACTTCCGCGATGTTTACAATACCGTCACTTCGCCCTACTTCGGCAACTACGCGGGATTCCTGCATCGCTTCTACGATTTGTCCCTCGACGTGGTCTACTGACGCAGGCCGCACATCGCCCTTGTAGCCGCGTCTGAACGTGTGCTATTCATGCTCTTGAGGGTGCCTGAGGAGAGATGGCCGGAGATTACAAATCGGAGATCGTAAAGATCTACCACTCTCTGGGCCGCAGAAAGCGGCTGGGAACGGTCATTTTTTTCGTCACCTCCCTTTGCAACGCCAAATGCCGAACGTGTTTCTACTGGCAGGAATTGAACCAGCGCGGCGATTTGACTTGGGACGAAATCCGCAAACTGGCGTTCAGCATGCCGCCCTTCACCGACCTGTGGCTTTCCGGCGGTGAGCCCCTTCTGCGCCGCGAGTTGACGGACATCATTCATCTCTTCCACACGAACAACGGCGTGCGCTGGGTCAATCTGCCCATTAACGGCCTGCTGCCTGAGCGCACAGGCGAGTGGGTGGCGCGCATCTGCGAGGAAAACCCGGAATTGCAATTAGATGTCAACGTGGCGCTCGACGGCCTGGGCGAAATGCAGGATTCGATTCGCGCCGTGCCCGGGAATTTCGAGAAGACACTCGAGACACTTGAGGCCCTTCAGCCCTGCCGGCAAAAATATCCGCGCCTGCGCGTGAATATCAACACGGTGATCTGCTCGGAAAATTTCGATCAGGTGATGGCGATCGCGGATTACGTGAAGTCGCACTGCGCGGTGGATGGCCATTACTTCAACATTATCCGCGGTTCAGCCAAGGACGCTTCACTTAAGCAGGTGCCTACGCATCGCCTAGCCGCGCTCTACAAGGAACTGCAGGGCGTCTATTCGTATTACGCCGATAACGTCCTCACGCGCCACAAGGGCGCGGCTCGCAAGCTGGCTCAGGTTTACTACCAGGGCACACTGGCACTGCACAACAAGATCCAGCTTGAGAATGCCGTCGAGCCGCATCCCTGGCCCATGCCCTGCACCGCCGGAGAGACTTCCATCGTCATCGATTTCAACGGCGATGTGCGCTCGTGCGAATTGCGCGGCAAGCTCGCCAACCTGCGCGACTATGATTGCGATTTCGCAAAGTTTTGGGAAACGCAGCAGCGGCAGGAGGAGCTGGGCGCTATCGTGCACGACCAGTGCTGGTGCACTCACGTCTGCTTTATTCATGACAGCCTGCGGCACTCACCCAAGGTCCTGCTCTACGATATTCCTCTTGCCTACCTGGAATCGAAATTCACCTCACCTTCGAAAACCTTTGGAGAAGGGCCATGCGCAAAAGTTCCCTAGGGACCATTCCCCGTCGAAGGTTTCTGCAGGGACTTACCGCAGCAGCCATAGCTGGACACTCGGTGCGGTGGGCCAAATCGCAAGGTCAACCCTCCACCGCTTCGCGTGAAAAAATCTCGGCTTTCTCTTACTCCGACGTCAAACTTACCGGCGGCCCGCTGAAAGCCCAGCAGGAGCGCATTCACGCTTCATACCTCGGCCTGGACGAAGACCGCCTGCTCAAGGTCTACCGGCAGCGCGCCGGACTGCCCGCGCCTGGCGAAGATATGGGCGGTTGGTACGACGCGGACGGCTTCGGGCCCGGTCAGGTGCTCGGGCAAATCATTTCCGGCCTGGCCCGTATGTACAGCACCACCGGCGATGCCGCCTCGCAGGCCAAGGTCCATCGGCTGGTGAAGGGCTTCGCCGCCACCATCGATTCCGACAACTACTGGTATCCCTCGCTAAAAGCTTCCACGGCCAGCGCCGCGTACACTCTGGACAAAATCCTGGTGGGTATGCTGGACGCGCACAATCTGGCGGGCGCGCCCCTGGCTCTCGATTCGGCACGCCGTTGCATCAACGGCTCAGTTCGATATCTCCCGCCGCGCGCCTATGAGCATTTCGAAGCGCCCAGGCAGACGCTGTCCGACGAGCCGTACACGCTGCCCGAGAACCTCTTCTACGCTTATGAGACCACTGGCGACGCGGATTATCGCCAGATGGCGCGCCAATACCTGATGGATCGAACCTATTTTGACCCGCTTGCTCGCGGCGAAAACGTGCTGCCGGGGCTGCACGCTTACAGTCATGTGAACGCCCTGTGCTCCGCCTCGCGCGCTTATCTCGTTCTCGGCGAAATCAAGTACCTGGATGCGGCTCGAAATGCCTTTCAAATGCTTGCCACTACGCAGTCTTACGCGTCCGGCGGATGGGCCCCCAACGAACGCTTTGTAACTCCCAACAAAGGTCTGCTTGGCGAAAGCTTGGACAACACGCACGCGCACTTTGAAACCCCTTGTGGCTCCTACGCGCACCTGAAGCTCACCCGTTACCTGCTGCGCTTCACCGCTGACAGCCGATACGGCGACAGCCTGGAGCGCGTTCTCTACAACACCATGCTGGGTGTGAAGGACCCGAAAGGCGACGGGCACGTCTTCTACTATTCCAACTACCATCCCTCGGTCCGCAAGCAGTACTACGAACAGAAATGGCCGTGCTGCTCGGGAACCACCCCGCAGGTGGTGGCGGATTATGCCCTCAGCACGTACTTTCACGCAGACGACGGAGTTTACGTCAATCTCTTCACGCCGTCGGAACTCACCTGGCAGAGTCAGGGCGGCATCGTGAAACTTACGCAAAGAACTCAGTATCCCGCGTCGGATTCCACTGAGATTCGGGTGGAGACGCAGTCGCCGCGCGAGTTCACTCTCTACATTCGAATTCCTGGTTGGCTACAGTCGCCCGCGCAGCTTGCCGTCAACGGAAAGCCCTTCACCGTCGATGCGCAACCCGGAACGTTTGCCACCGTGCGTCGCCGCTGGCAGACGGGAGATTCTCTGGAGGTCCAGCTTCCCTTCTCTTTCCGGCTGGAAGCGATTGACGAGCAGCACCCCAAAACCGCCGCACTGATGTGGGGTCCGCTCATGATGGTCGCGCTCGATTCGCCTTTGGAGATTTCCCGGAACGCGGTCACTTCCAATCCGCAGGGAATCAGCTCCATCCCCAACTCAACAATGGCCTTTGAAATGCCGCAGCCGCCGGGCAAGGTTCGCTTCGTACCCTTTTATCGAGTCCAGGACGAAACCTACACAACCTACGTGCAGGCTGGATGAGGAGTTCAGTTGCCCTTGGGGTCGCGGGGCTCGTAGGTCTTGGCGAGGGGGTCTTTGCGCTGGGCGACGGAGTATCCCCAGCGGTCGGTGGCTTCCTTGTAGACGTGCGTCTTGCGCAGGGCGATGAACTCCTCTGCGGTCTTCATCACTTCGTTGGGGCGAGATTGACTGCGCACCAGAAAGTCAGGCTCCGGAGGGTAGCACGCGAGCGGCACACCCACGGTTGGCGAGCTGACCGCCTCACCCGGCTGTCGCGTAATATGGGCGTTCGTGGGCAGCGCGGCGCTCTGGTAGCGCAGGTCCATGCTCCAGCGCACCACGTCCGTCTTGTTTTCAAAGCTCGCGTGTGGAGTGCGGTTGGTCATGATCAGCACGCCACCCTTGGGAACCGGCGCGGCCACGGGCTTGCGCGCGCCGAACTGGTCGACAGGAATCTCCAGGTAGTGAGCCATATCGTCGGGCTGGTGGAAAAACAGTGCGCCCATGTGCGCGCGCGGCATTACCCACATGCAGCCACGCTCAATTGTCGCGTCAACAAGCGGAATCCAAACGGTCAAAATCAGGCTCATGTCACAGTAGGATTCCAGATAGGCGGAATCCTGATGCCACGGCACCGGGCTCCAGGCGTGGCTCGGGACCTTCGGGCGAAGGCGATAGACAGCCGAGGCAATGATTTCAGGCCCGCAGAATTGCTCCGCCACGTCCAGCAGCTTTGGGTTCGTCATCAGGCCGAAGAAGCTGGGCAGCGCGACTTTGTTGTCCCACATCGATTTCGAAATCGCCTGATTCTCCCGGTCCACGTGCGCCAGGCGAAGCTCGAAACCGTATTCCTCGTAGGTGCGCGAGAGCGTTCCGGCCGCAACAGCGTCCCGGCACCGCCGATCCAAATCCGCGCTGATCTCGTCGATCACCGGCTGGAGTTCTTCGCTAGTGAAGAGACGCTCGATGATAAGGTAACCCTCTTCATCGAAATGGCGGACCTGCCGATTGTCGAGGCGAAATTGGATTCCCGTTTCGTGCACTCTAAAACTCCCTCTGGAACGATTATCTGCACTTAGGGCAGTGCCTGTTTTAGCGCCGCGCGCGCCACGGCGATTTGCGGCAGCTTGGACGTGGAATTCTCAAAGTGTGACAGGAATTCCTGATATTCATTCACGGCCTGGTCGCGTTTGCCGGTGGCCTCGTAAATCTGGCCGAGGTAAAAGTGCGCAAGGGCGGCGCGCAGCGGCGAGCGGCCGAGCAAGGTATTGAAATTTGAAAGCAATCTTTCTTGTAGGATGGTGTTGTGAAAGTCCTGCTCCGCCCGCGCATAGTCCTTAGTTTCGAAATACGCCCAGCCGCGCGGGTAAAGTAGGCCCGAATCGAAGTGGTTGGGCATGCCAGCGGTCGCGGCGAGCGCCGCTTGCGGATCGTGGTGCGCCAGGGCTGCGTAAAGGGCGGTGAAGTTCCGGTCACGCTCCATTGCCAGCGGACCAAATTCCGGACGGGCAGCGAAATATTGCCGGCGGCTGCGCTCCGCCCCCGCCACATCTCCCTGCGCGGCCTGCAAGTCCTCCGCCACGCCCCCCTCCAACCCCTCCATTTTCTGCTGGCTGGCGAAGGCCAGGTCGGAAGCGTACCCTTCCCCGGTCAGAAACGAAACCAGCGCCAACGACCTGAGCGCAGCGAGCGCCCCGAACTTTTGCCCGGAGGCGGCCAACACCTGCACGGCATGCCGATAGCCGGCCCGCGCTCCGTCTAAATCTCCGCGCGTCTCCTTGAACTGCGCTGAGAAGAGTGCAATATAGAGTTTCGTCGCGCCCGTAACATGTTCACCATAATCCTGAAGGGCCGTATCTGCCAGCGCGAATTTTTTCTGATCGGCGTAAACCACCGCCAACTTCAAGTACTCCTGGAAATTGACGAAGTCGGGTTTCAGGGCAACAACTTTGCGATAGGCTTCCACCGCTTCGTCGTCGTGCTCCAGATCGAAGAGAACGTCTCCTCGCGAGTCCAGGGGGTTCGGGTCGTTGGGCCGAATGGCGATGTATTGATCGTCAGCTTGCAGTGAGGCCGCCAGATCTCCCACCGACGATTCCGCGTAGGTCATCCCGTTCAAAAGCTGCTCATCTTTGGGATCGAGTTGCAGGCCGTTCTTCAAGGTGGCGACGGATCGGTCGAATTCGAGCTCGTCGCGATACAAACTTGCCAATTGAAAACGGCCATGACTGTCGCGAGGAAACTCCTTGACCAGCGATTCCAGAATTTCCTGCCGGCGGGCAGAGTCGCCGGCTCGCGCCGCGACGAGGGCCTGGTACTCCAACAGGTCTTGGCGGGGAAGGCGCGATTGCATTCCTTCGAGCTTTTCAAACAGGTCATCCGCCTTGCGATAATCTCCCATGTTGTTGTACCCACTGGCCAGGTAAAAGTACGCCAGGGCGAACTGCGAATCCAGGCGAACCGCTTCCTCCAGCTCACGGATGGAGTCGGCAATAAGGTAGCGCCGCTGGAGATCCACACCGGTTTGAAAGTGATGCCAGGCTTCCAGATTCGATGTTGCCGCCTCTTCAATACTGGGGCCGCTCGCCGATGGGTTAGCCGAGGGCGCGAATTTCTGCGCCATGCGGCCGGTGATCTGGTCCACCATGCTGAATATGCCCTGAACGTCTTCGGCCTCCACCCTATCGGAGAAGAGAATCTGGCCGGATTTCGAGTCTTGCACCTGCACATCCAAGCGAAGTTGTTTGGGACCGGTACGCAGCAGCGTGCCGGTGACGAAAGCATCGGCGTCGGTGTTGCGCGCCACCTGCGCGGAGTTGGCGGGGCTGAGCTCCGTCGTCTGCTTCATCCCCATGCGCTGCACCTCGGCGAGTATGCGCTCGGTGGAGAGCACTTCGATTCCCTTCACCTGGGCGAGATTGGTGGTCAGCATCTCCGTAAGGCCGCGATTCAGCCAGTCAAGCGACGGGTCCTGCGAGAGGTTTGAAAAGTAGAGCACTGCCAGTGATTCTTGCCCGGTGGATGCTCCGGGCTTGGCGGAGTAACGGTGCCACAACCACCAACTGAGACCCGCCGAGATGAGCAAACCGGCCACGAGCCGAACCCACAC
>JASHTY010000214.1 GCA_030040315.1 Terriglobia bacterium
TCCAGCACCGAGCCCGGCTGCACATCCTTCAAAGCGTCCGCAAGCTTCTTCCCATCCAGCACGCTGTCGGCAATCAGTTTCAGGCGCGGGTTGCTGTCCCTTTGCAGGTCCACCATGGCGGCGTGAAAGTCCGGCCGCTGCTCAACATTCTTCACCTTGCGCAGGACATCGAGCGCCGCGGCGCGGGCGTTGGCGTCACGATCGTGTAAGGTGCCAAGCACCGTGTTCAGCACGATGGGGTTCTCAAGGAAATCGGGGGCCTTCTTCAGGGAAACATTCTTTCCCAGGAAGTATTGCTGGTCCTGCGATACTGCGCCTCCGGCAATGCCCAGGTGTTGCAGGAAGAACTTGGGATTTCCAACCTCTTCGATCAGAACCTCGCGCGCCGAGCTGTTCAGGTCCGCGAAGGCGGCTTTCACCACGCCGGCTGTTTCCGGTTCGCCCAGAAAATGCTCCAAAACCACGCGCACCGCGGCACGCTGAACTTCGCGGTCCTTGTCCTGCAATCCGGCCAGAATCTGGTTCCGCAGACTCGGATCCTGCATCAGGGTGCCAAACGATGACGCGGCATTCAGCACCTCCGCATAATTCGCCGGGCGGGGTTGTTGCTCCAGCAGCGAGCGTAAAGCCGCCATCACCTCCGTTTCCTGCTCCCAGGGAGAGTTGGCGGGGATTCCGGCCAGCAGCGGCAGCACGATGGCCTGGCTATCCGGGTTGCCATTCCTCAGGATTTCGACGATCTGCTTCACCAGTTGCGGGTCGGGAGCGGACGGAGCATCAAGATTCAGGATGCCCCGTTGGCCATTTTCATAAACGTACCGCACCGTTTGCCGCACTTCGGTGTGGGGATCCTGCGAAAGCTGAAGCGCGGCCAGCGTAAATCGCTCATCCTCGGCGCCGCTCAGCGTGCTTCCCGCCTTCAAGACTTCCATCTTCATCGTGTCGTCGGCGCCCTTCAGGCACCCCATCAGAGCCTCTTCCAGTTCCGGACCGGAGCTCTTGAAGAAGTGGATCAAGTCACTGTCGTTGCCGATACGCGTCTGGTAAAAGGTGTTATGAACGTCATATTTAAAGTTCACGGTCTCGCGATAAGGCGGGTATTCATATCCCGGCCGGTGCAGGTCCGGCACGCCGGATACGTATTTGGTAAGGACGGCCGGCAAGCCAATGGAAACCGTGCCCGCCTTCACCGGCGGCAGGGCATAGTGACGAATGTGGAAGTCCCACATGGCGTTCATAATCGCTTCGCGGCCCTCGGGTGAGCTCGCGCGGATCACCTTGGCGAGCACCTGGGCCTGGTCGCGCACAACGGCTTCATACCCCTCCTCGATCTTGGTTTTGTCCTCCTGCTGCGCGGCGGTTCGCACCCAGGCTTCCAGATATCCGGTGTTTTCATCCAGCAGGTCGTAAACGCTCTCCTGTAGCCCGCGCTTCACCATGGGATCGTTTTCCGTGCCGAGGCGGGTGGCCAGTGCTTCCAACGTGCTGCGCCGCACGTCCGGCTTGTCCACCTGCCAGTAATACCACCGCCAGATGCCGGACGCGGCCTGGAAGCGAATGTAGGGAACAGGATCGTTCAAATCGCTTTCCAGAGCGGCAAGCAAATCCGGATCGTCAGTAAGGTCCTTGAAGTGCTGGTTGAAAAGGCGGGTGGCGCCCCAGCGCGTGCGCGCGTCGGGTGATTTGAGCGCCGCAATTAGCAGCTTGCGCCCCTCCGGGGCGGCGTTCTGCCGGCGCGACAGCACCATGCGCAGCGCCTCCGCCGCACTAGATTGCACCATCTTGCTGGGATCTCCCAGTGCCTTGATCAAGTCCGGTATGGAGCCAGCGTCTGCCATGTGCCCAATCGCCCTGGCCGCGGCCTCACGCGCCAGCGGCTGATCGCTCTTGATCATGATTTGCCGAATCTCGCGCAGCATGGGCTCCGGCGCAGGATCCCAGAAGCGGTCAAGTTGCGAGAGCAGCAGCGGCAGGTTGTGCGTGTCGAGCCTGGCCGGAGGCGGATAGGCAGCGTCCCAATCCTTCGCCTTTGTGGGTCCCGGATAGAGCGTGGAAAGCGTCATCACGGCAAACTGCGTGGCGCGGAAGGGCGTATTAAAGCCCTGATAAACCGGGTCGCCTTCCCAGCTTCCCTCCGGCCGCTCCGCCGCCATCATGGCGCGATACGCGAGTCCCATGTGCGGATCGGTTTCCGGCCGATGACCCGCCAGCGCCAGGGCGTAGATTACATTGTAGGAAATGAAATCCGCAGGCTTATCGCCTTTGTTGAACATGTAGGGCCAGCCGCCCTCGGCGTTTTCATAGGAATAAGCCTGGTCGATGAGCTTGTCGATTTGGGTGGCATACCTGGCACGGTCCACTGTGGCCAGATAAATGATCTTCCAAGCGACGTCAATCATGTTGGCGGGTTCGCGCGCCGGGGCCAGGCGATCGACTTTCTCGCGTTCCTCCAGCCACTGTGGGTCGTGCGTCTGCTCGTAAACCATGTTGAACGTCTTCCAGCTTTGCGTGGCAATTTCAAACGGGCTCACTTCGGGCTCGCATCCATCCGTCTCATTGCCCGGCATCTCCTTCACGCCCTTGTAGTGGATCTTCAGGAATTCCGCGTAGGGGGCATTAAAGTCGGGCCGCGGAGGATCATGGGTCACATTCTCTTCGTACAAATGCTCGATGACTGGCAGACGGCTGGCCACGGTGCGCGCCGAATAAATCACCCGCACCCAGTTGGTATTGGGTTCGCCATAGAGCGGCCGAGCGTCGTTGTAGATGCGGTCAGCAAGGAATTCCAGGGAAGTACGCTGCGTGGGCGCATAGCCATTATGAATGGCCGTCAGGTATGCGCGCGTGGTGAATTGCGTGGGATGGCAGGCGATGCATAACTCGGTTTCCGAATGCTGCATGGAAGTGCGCAGGGCGATGGCGCCGCGGCGCGGCGTGTTGGAAAGCCACGTATCGCCCATATTGACCAGGAAATCCATCCCCGCGCGCACGGCTAGGCGCGGATCGGTGTAGGGCGGCACGGGGTAGTCATAAGTACGAAGCTGAAACGCCGGGTGGTCCGCGGCCACGCGCACGTAATACTCCTGTCCGGGCTTCAGGATGCGCGTGCGGAATTTATAGAGGCCGGGATAGTTCTGCGTCGCTTCGATTTGATAAACGAACTCGCCGTCATTGTAGGGAACGGCGTCTTCCTGCCCGCTGCTGTCCTTTCCAAGCTGGAAGATATCGACGTCCAAAGGGACATCGCGGTCGGTGACGGTGAGAACAAAATAGGCAAGACGCGGCTCAGTCCCCATGTACTTGAACTTGAACCACTCGAACCCCTTCAGCATCGCCTGGTAACCGTCCTCAGTCGGTGAGGGCGCGTAAGGCCGCTGGTCATCACTGCCGAAAATGGTTTGCCCGAACTCGAAGGGTTGCGCCTCACGCCACGTGCCATTGGGCTCGGCGGCGATCACTCCGGGCGTGATGTCGCTTGCGTGGTCCGCCTGAGGAGTCGGCATTTGGAGAATCGCGTGCACCGTCGCAGCAACATCCGGCGCGTGCATTCTTGCCGGGGCCGAGAGCGTGACGTTCAATGGGCCGGCAGCACGCGGATGGACAGTCAGGTAGAAATCCAGGTCGGCAGCGTGCAGCCACTTGGAATCAATTTCACCGCTTGCGTCCTTTACCGTTACGAGTACGGCGTCGCTCCCCTGAAATTGCGCCGGGTTCTTCGCCCACACCGTCAGCGCATAGAGCGAATCGGGCCGAACCTGGCCCAGGTGAATTTCACGAACAGTCTGGGAGTTCTCCTGGTCCGCCTTGACGGACCTCCCTACGTGGAAAAGCAAGGCGCAAGTTACAATACCGCCCACCAAAAGTAGAAATCTCCACTGCGCGTTCGACCACTTTTTGATTGCTGACATCGACCCGACCTCCCGAAATTTTCTATAAATGCTTTGGTTGACTTACTCAGCGTAATTGCTCCGCCTGGAAGGGCGGGGCTTCACGGGCTCCGGAAAAACTCATGATTCGCAACGTAGCGGCGATCCCGCCGAAGCCGGATCGCCCTAACTCTCATTCTCCCACCGTCCCAACGGCGGGGTAAACCCGCCGCTATGAGTGATTGGCAGCTTTTCCATTCCAGATCGCGACACTTACCCGCCTGCCATAATTTTCTTCCAACGCTCCCAGGATTCCTCCCGGGCTTTGCGGTTGTCATCAGTTGCGTCAGGAGCCTCGCCCGCGCGCATAAATCCATGCCCTGCGCCGTCGTAGGTAACCGGCTCATAGGTTTTCCCCGCGGCTTTCATATCGGCCACCGCGCCGGGAACGGTCGCTCCAACGCGGGCGTCATTGCCCGCATAGAAACCGTAGACTGGCGCCGTGATGTTCGCCATGGCATCCTTGGGTGGAGGCGTTCCGTAGAAGACGAAAGCTGCTGCCAGGTTCTTGCGCTGCGTCGAAAACAGAAAGCTCTTGCTGCCGCCCCAGCAGAAACCCACCACAAAGAGTTTGCCGCTGGAGGCCGGGAGCTTAAGGCCATAATCCGCTGCGGCATTCAGGTCGGCGTTCACTTGTGCGGGATCAAGATGGCTCACCGCCTGCGTCGCGGCGCTCGCCATGCCGGCCCCGGGCGCGAAGGAGTCGCTTCGTCCGCCATTCGGCCCCATCCCCGAGAGCAGATCGGGAGCGACGGCAATGTAGCCAGCCGCCGCCACCTGGTCCGCCAGGTCCTCAACCCAGTCCGTCATACCGAAAATCTCGTGGATCACCAGCACTACGGGCGTCTTCTCTTTTGATTCGGGATAAACCACAAAGGTCTCAACCGTGCGGTTGTCGTGTTTAACGGTGACCCACTCACCGTGCCGTGGGGATTTTTGCAGCTTTTCGCGCGCCCAATCCTGGGCTAAGACCGGCGACGCGCTGGCAAGAAGGAGAAACCACACCATAAGGGTTCGCATAATTCGCTCCTGATTTTCGGCTGCTAGGATGGTGCCTCGACTCGAATTGCGGACCTGCGGAACCACTTTATAATGATACCGCGATGAGCGCAGACTCGCAAGGGTCGCGGCGCGTAGGGTCGCGGCGCGCATTTGCGCCTAATTCAAGGTAGTGCGGTGCAATCCGTGCAGGATATATTCCCTGGCAATCCTGCAACTGCGGGTGAGTGCTTATCACCAGGCAGGCTAGGGGAAGCGCGGCGAATTCTTGTGTGATGCGAGGGCTTCCCCGATGAGCGCGGCGGACAAATGAATCGCTAAATACTTGCGGACCTCGGGGTCGTCCTTGTGCGCCAGAAACCAAGGCAATGCGCTGTTCGAAGTCCAATTGTTCTGCAGCGACCGGAATTTCCATACCAAATCGACGGAATCCTGGGAATGTGCGGGGACCGAAATCAAAACCGCAAAAAGCAGGAGCAACATTTTGCGTTGAGCTTTCGAGCGGCGAATCGTAACACCCATCATCGAAAACCTTTCAATCTCAAATCTGCGAGCACGACGCGGGCGTTAGAATCACGTTGGTGATATTGCAAACGATTTCCGCGTCGGTATAGCCGGGCGTGGTGCTGAGTTTTTTCCATTCGGGATCGGCGCCGAAAGCTGCCCAATTGCTGGTGCGTTCGGCCATGTCGGCGAAGGTGAGCATGTAGGTGAGGCTGGGCTGGCCCGGGCCAATCAATCTTTCGCCGAAGAATACAGGATGCAGGCCGGTGCGGCGGAAGATGGAGATTTCAGATTTATTGAACATCTCAATTTTGGTGTGATTGGCCTTCTTGCTGTGGCTTTCATAGGTGCGCAGCTCAAAGATGCGTGGCTGTTTGGTGGCGGCGCTGGCGGGCAATTCCAGGCTCGGCATGCCGGCGAAAGCGAGAAGCAGCGAGTTTTCCATGCGCATGTAGGCGGGCTCGGTGGCGGCGACGTCGTTAAACGCGGCGCCGGCTTTGCGGTATTCCTGGTCGGCGAGCAATTGATCGGGAATGGACAGGGCGGCTTGCAGGGAGTCGAAGCGCACCAGGACGTAGATCGCCGGGCTTTCAGGCCCGATGCTGGTGTTGAATACGCCTACGGGCCTCACGCCCAGGCGGTTCAGCGCCGGAATGGCAGCCTCATGATAATAATCGATCACCATCTGGGGCTGCGGTCCGCGCCTCAGCGAGTATTTACGCAACTCGTAGATTTCGCGGTCCGCAACGTCCCCATGCCGCTGCGCGGCGGGAGATTCGGGTCCGCCCGCCAGCGCCCCGGCGGCCAGTGAAGAAACCAGGAATCCACGTCTTTTCATATCGCTTCTCCAGTCTTCAGAATCGCAAATTGCACGCCAGCATTTTATTCCAGGTGGAGGGCAACACAAGCGGGAAGTTGGGAAGCCTGAGCCCCAACGGGGCGACCAAACAAAGCCCAGGCCGCCGGCCTGGGACGGCGAGGATATCCGCCCGAGTCCCAAGCCCTGAAAGGGCGGAGGAACATTTTCAAACTTCGGCTGTGGCGGCATGATGTTTATATCGCCCTTTCAGGGCTGATAAAATGAAACGCATCACTGAACCCAGGCCGTTGGCCTGGGCTGCGTTCGGTCGCCCTGTTGGGGCTTAACCGGACCGCATGGGTGTCACAAATTCAGGTTTGCAATGTGCGCGACGAATTGACTAAAATTGTGCAGGGGCGATTCGAAAGTGATTGGTGTGGGGGGAAAGAGAACTTGAAAGGGAACAAAAGTAAGGTTAATTTGCTCGGCTTTGTCCTAATTATCCTGGTTTGCGCAGGATTCGCGCTGGCGATGATGCCGGCTAATCCCGCCGCACAAGCGCCCGCGCTGAGCGAGGCCACGGGCGAGAAGATCATCCACTACATCCGCTTCAAGTTTGCCGTGCCGGACACCGTCAAGCTCTCCATGGGTGCGGTGCAGAGCTCTCCGCTGGCTTCCGATTTCAACCAGGCTTTCGTAATGGTGAATGACGGCAACAAGCTGGGACAACAGCCCATTCTGATCTCCAAAGACAATCGCTACCTGATTGTGCCATCGGGCGGCATCTATGACCTGCAGACGGCGAATTCCAGCAGCGAGATTGAGCAGCACCTTCGGCAGATGTACAAGCTGCCCGCAACCTCCAAGCTGGTGGTGGGCAGCTTCAAGCCGTCGAACTATCCGGATTTTCAGGAAGCGACTTATACGCTGGGCGAAGGCGCAAGCAAAGACGATCACACCATTCTGCTCACGCGGGACGGCAAGCATCTGATCGTCAGCGACCTCTTCAATCTGTCCATCGATCCGCAGCAGCAGGCGCTGCGTGGGATTTCGCTTCATGATGAGCCCACCCAGGGGCCGCCCAACGCTCCGGTGACCATCGTGGAGTACGCGGACCTGGAGTGCCCGACCTGCGCGCGCATGAATGAGTTCCTGGAAACGCAGGTGGTGCCGCGCTACGGCGACAAGGTGCGAATTGTTTTCAAGGAATACCCGTTGCCTTTCCACGACTGGTCGCGGACGGCGGCCATCGCCTGCCAGTGCGCGTATGAGATTGATCCTGCCGCCTTCGTGCCCCTGCGCACCGCCATTTTCAGGAACCAGCAGCAGATCAACATAACCAACGTGCGCGACACCGTGCTGAACTTCGGCGAGCAGGTGGGAATTGATCGCGTGAAACTGTCGGGCTGCCTGGACGCACAGTCATCCTTCCCGCGAATTCAGCGCGACGTGGCGGAAGCCAAGCGCCTGGATGTGAATCAAACCCCCACAGTGTTTATCAATGGCCGGTTGCTGGTGGGACTGCCCTCCGAGGATGCCTACTTTCAAGCCATCGATCAGGCCCTGCGGGGCGGGAATTAGGTTTCTTGCCGCGGCTCGGGAATCTCCACTATAATGAAAGGGCTTTGGCCCAATCCCCGGAGCAATCATGTTTTCGTTCAACCGCACGAACTCGGAAAAGATAAAGAAGTACCTGCTGATTTTCTTCCTGAGCATCGTGTGCCTGAGCATGGTGATCGTAATGGCGCCCATCGGCGGCGGCGACACCAGCACGCCGCAGGGCAACGCTCTGGCCACGATTGGCGGCAATTCCATTACCAGCGCGGAGCTTGATG
>JASHTY010000215.1 GCA_030040315.1 Terriglobia bacterium
GCCCGCTCCATAAGATATAAGCCGACCTATAAGAAATGCTAGTTGTGCCAATTTCAGCCGCGCAGTAGGTTCGGGAGTGGGATAACTGACTTGATGAGCACTGGGCTAATCGCGATTCTGGACGATGACGAGTTGGTACGGGCGGCGCTGCGGCGGCTATTTAAATCCGCCGGCCTGACCGTAACCTCGTTCGGGTCAGCCGAGGATTTTCTAAACTCCGCCCAATTATCCGAGGTCAGGTGCCTGGTCGCGGACATCCGCATGCCAGGGATGTCCGGCCTCGAATTGCAGGCGAAACTTAAGGCTGAGCATTCAAGTATTCCGATTATTTTCATCACCGCTCATGACGACGCCAAAAATCGGATGCAGGCGATGCGCGAGGGGGCAGTGGAGTTCTTGCGGAAGCCATTCAACGACGAAGTTCTGCTGGAGACAGTTCACGCCGCACTGAAGCGTTGAAGGGCAGGCGGAATGCTATTAGTAGATTTGCCGGATGGTTTTGATGGAAGCTCTCAAAGTCCTTCAGTCTGATGACCACCACGATCGTCAGCGAAGATTCGAGCAGATCGTAGGGAAGAGCCCTGCTCTCAAAACAGTCCTTGAACAAGTGGAGCGAGTTGCACGTACCGATTCTACAGTCCTGATCCAGGGAGAAACGGGGACCGGCAAAGAACTCATCGCGCACGCTATTCACAATGTTAGTCAGCGCTGGGGCCGCGCTTTTACCAAGCTGAACTGCGCCGCCATTCCCTTCGACCTGCTTGAGAGCGAGCTTTTTGGCCACGAAAAGGGCGCCTTCACAGGAGCCATTCAGCAAAAGATCGGCCGGTTCGAACTCGCCAATAAGGGGACACTCTTTCTAGACGAGGCCGGCGATATTCCGTTGGCACTTCAGCCCAAGCTGCTGCGCGTACTGCAAGAACAGGAATTCGAGCGGCTGGGAAGTGGCGAAACGCATAAAGTCGACGTTCGACTGGTGGCCGCGACACATCGCGACCTTGCCGGAATGGTGAAGGGGAACGAATTTCGCGCTGATCTCTACTATCGTCTAAACGTCTTTCCTATCCTGGTGCCGCCGTTACGGGAGCGTCGAGAAGACATTGTTCCCTTGGTCAGGCATTATGTGGATGTCTACTCCAGGAGGATGGAGAAGCCGATTGAATATATCGCGCCGGATACATTCGCTGCCTTCACATCGTATCGCTGGCCGGGGAACATCCGTGAGCTTCAGAATTTGATAGAACGAGCCGTGATTCTGTCCAATGATGGGGTACTTCCGAACCCGCTTCCACCACTATGTCAGTCGCATAACGAACGGGATTCTACCGTGCACTGCACATTGCAGGACTCCGAGCGCACTCTGATTCTGCAAACGCTGAACGAAACCGGCTGGATAGTAGGGGGAGGGGCGGGCGCAGCAGCCAGGTTGGGCCTGCCGCGCACCACGCTTATTTCCAAAATGAAGAGATTTGGCATCGCGCGACCTGGCCGCCAATACAATGCGCAAGTGCTCAGTTCATCGCCTGCTGAAACCGGCGCGCCTAGTTCTTGAGCCGGCCTTCACAATTGACACGCCACGGCTTGATCAACGACATGGGTTACCCGACTCGGGAAAACCTTTTCCGGACTGGAATTCACATCAAATACCTATGAATATTCGTCGGAGAGCTCCCCTGTAACCTTATTGCTCTCACTGGTGCCGATCCCGTTGGTGAACTAACCTCACGTATGGTGATTTACAGGTGGATGATATCTCTGCGCTCGGCTTCGGACTGTGTCAGAGCAGAAGAGGGAAGCGGCAAGCAAGGTTGTGAAGGCGCTTCTCAAGACATAAAGGGGCCATTGCTGGCCCCGTGGTACCAATTTGTACTCGAAGGTTCTTGCTGATGACCCGTAACTCTATGATGGCGTTGGTTGCGGGGGCTGGATTTGAACCAGCGACCTTTGGGTTATGAGCCCAACGAGCTACCAGACTGCTCCACCCCGCATTCAAATCATAGCTGAACCCCGGCTTCGTGACAACGGAATTTTTTCCGCAGGAAAGATTTGCAAAAGCCCGGGCCTTTCAGTAAGTTTATCGGACGGATCAGAATTGCATTTCAAATCTCCGAAGGTAGGGTGGAATGAGTGCTCAGAAGCGGCGTTCCGACCGGCTGATGTTGACGGTTCCATTGCGAGTGCAGGGGATGGACGCCAGCGGAGACAAAATCAAAGCGGATGGCCGAACTCTGGTTCTGAATCGTCACGGGGCGAAGATTCAACTCGCCCAGAAACTGGCGACGGGAAGCACCGTGCGCATCGTGAACCTGACCAACCGCCGCGAGGCGGATTTTCGCGTGGTGGGACCGACGGCGCCACCCACAGACAAGGGCGGCGAGTGGGGCGTGGAGTACGTCAGCCCGAACGAAGACATCTGGGGCATCCGGTTTCCACCGACCGAGGGAGAGGTCAATGAGGCCGCTGCGCTGCTTGAGTGCCGTGTTTGCAACAGCGCAGTTATGACTCGTCTTTCGCTTGTGGAAGTGGAAGTTCTGGATTCAAGCGGCATCCTCAACCGGCTTTGCGAGCATTGCGATGGAAGGACTCCCTGGAGCTATGCCGAGAAACAACTGATCATGGATAAGGCTTTGCCGTCGGAGCCGCGGGTTGAACCGGAGGAAGGCGGGCCTGAAAAACGGCGGCACCGCCGCGTGGCCTTGCAGATGCCCGTGCGCATTCGCGACTACCAGGGCGGGACGGACATTTCAAAGAGCGACAACGTTTCAAAGGGAGGTTTCAGCTTCGTAAGCGAAAAAGATTACACCGTCGGCGCCGGGGTGATGGTTGCCTGCCCCTACAGCCCCACCGGCCAGAGTCCTGAAGTTCACGCCCGCATCGTGCGAATGCGGCCAGTCCCGGGCACAAATCGCAAGATCTATGGAGTGAGTTACGACCGAGAAAGTCGACGTTGACCGCGCAGGATTCTGCCAACAGGTTTCCCAACTTAATTCATCGGCCAAAGTGCTGTCGGCGTTCCTTTCGCCGCCCATGTTAAAATTCTGTTGTCCTGGTGTCCACTTCCGCGTGGGGGATCTCTTGTGTCCAAAGTTTCAGCGCCTCAGCCGAAACATTTTGCCGTAAATCGGCAGGCGCAGCATTTGTATCATCTGCTGGAAAGGTTTGAAGCAGGTGTGGAATTGACCGGCACGGAAGTAAAATCCGTCCGCGACGGTAAGATCAACCTGAAAGACAGCTACGTGGACGTACTGAAGGGGCAGGCCTGGTTGATTGACTGCCATATCAGCCCATACTCTGCGGGGAGTTATTCCAACCACGATCCACTTCGTGACCGCCGCTTGCTGCTGCACCGGCAGGAGCTTGATAAGCTGGCGGGCCGGGTTCAGGAAAAAGGCTTCACGTTGGTTCCCACGCGCGTGTATCTGAAGAAAAACCTGATCAAGTGTGAAATCGCCCTCGCCAAAGGCAAGAAAGTTTACGACCATCGTGAGACCTCGCGGCGGCGCACCATCGAGCGCGAAACGCAGCAGGCAATTCACGAACACAGGCGGCGTAGGTACTAGAAAAAAGGAAAAGCTAAAAGGAGCCCCTCACTGTGAAAATCGAATTCGTGTCCACTCCACTGGCAGATATTTCATCCCCCGCCCTTGCTGCTTACAGCTTTGAGGAGGCGCCCACGTCCAGCGGCACGGTGGAAAAGCTGCCCGAAGAAACCCGCGGGTTGTTGCAGGAAATGAATAAGGGAGGTGAATTGACCGGCAAGGCGTTCGAGTGCACTCCTCTCCGCTGGCCGGACGGAGTATCCGCTGACAGACTGCTGGTGGTGGGAGCGGGCAAGAGTCAAAAGTTCAGCGAAACGCAACTGCGGCACCTGGCGGGCGCGGCGGTAAGGCATCTGCGTTCGCGGGGAGTCAAACAGATAGCCTGGGTCCTCGGCTCCGTTGCGCCGAGCACCATCACGGCGGTCGTGGAAGGCGCGCTGTTGGCCGATTACGATGCTGACAGCTATCGCACCGAGTCCAAGGATGAAAAGGGAATCGATGCGTTGATATTGGCGACCGGCGGTGAACCGCTCCCTGTGGAGGCGCACGCGGCCATTGAGCGCGGCCGCATTTTGGGCGAAGCCGAGAATTTTGCGCGTGATTTGGTGAACGAACCTTCCAATCGCCTTACGCCCACGCGCCTTGCCGAGCAGGCGGAAAAAATGGCGGTGCAATTCGGCCTGGCGTGCGAGGTTCTGGGGCCGGAGGAAATCCAGAAACTCAAGATGGGTGCGTTCTGGGCCGTGGCGCAGGGCAGTCGCGAACCCGCGCGCCTGATCGTCATCCGCTACCTGCCGGAAGGCGCGCCGGCTGAGCCCGTCATCGGCCTGATCGGGAAGGGAATTACCTTTGACAGCGGCGGGATTTCCATCAAGCCCAGCGAGAACATGCACGAGATGAAGACCGACATGGCGGGCGGCGCCACCATGCTCGGCGTCATGCAGGCTGTTGCCCAGCTTAAGCCCCTCGTTCGGGTCATCGCGTTGATTCCGGCCACGGAAAATATGCCGGGGGGCAACGCCTACAAGCCCGGTGATGTTATTACCTCAATGTCCGGAAAGACCATTGAGGTTCTTAATACCGACGCGGAGGGGCGGCTGGTTCTGGCCGACGCCCTCACGTATGCCAGGCGCCTGGGCTGCACGGTGCTGATCGATGCCGCAACACTCACAGCCGCTGTGATGATTGCACTTGGCTCGATCACTACGGGTGTTTTCGGCTGGAACAAGGATTGGGTGAATCGCATCCTGGCCGCTGCCCACCATGCCGGCGAGAAAATGTGGCAGTTGCCGGTGGACGAAGATTATCGCGACCTCTACAAGAGCTCGATTGCCGACCTGGCGAATACGGGCGGACGCTACGGCGGCGCGATTACCGGCGCCATGTTCATCGGTGAATTCGCGGGAGATACTCCCTGGGTTCATCTGGATATTGCCGGCACACGCTGGGCCAATGATGAGAAGCCTTATCGCGCAAAAGGCCCCACGGGCCACGGCGTGCGCACGCTGGTGCAATTACTGACGGATTTTGCGTCGTAAAAGGTGGCATGGGCATCCCTGCCCATGCGCACGGGCAGGATGCCCGTGCCACGAGGGGGAGAGCATAACGAAACATCCCAATTTACACGGCCGGCAAGATTCGAAGACGACCACACCACGCGAGCGCAGCAGGCAGAAAGGCGCGCCTGGCGTCAAACGTGATGTTCGCAAGCAGCTTGGGATTGTGAGGCTCTTCGGGACGATTGATTACGATCCCGGTTACGACTACAAGCGTGAACGGCAGAAGCGCTCGTGAAGATTCTCGTCAATGAGCGATGTGGCATGGGCATCCTGCCCATGCCCACGGGCAGGATGCCCGTGCCACGGCTTACATGCGTTCCGGGATTTCGATTCCCATCTGCTCGGTAGCGAGCGTCAAAGTTCGCTCAGTGACGTAAACAAGGTAAAGCAGAAAATTCTGGCGGGGTATGTCCATTTCGCTGAGGATATGGAAGTGGTGATAAAAATTGTTGAAGGCCTGCGCCAGGCGGAAGGCGTACTTGGCCACCACGGCGGGCTCTTCGCATGAAATGGCCTGCGCCACGGTGGATTCCAGTTGAGCGGCGAGGCGTGTGATTTCCCAGAACGCCGTCGCGTCTTCTCCTTGATAAAACTGCTGCAACTGCGGTGCGGTGATGGCGCCGGAAAATTGCGCGGGCTCGAACTGCGGATGCGATTCGGCGTATTTACGAAAAATATTCCGAGCGCGCACGATGGTATATTGCAGGTACGGACCCGTCTCGCCTTCGAAGGCGAGCGCTTCCTTGAAATCAAATGCAATAATCACGCGGCGCGAGTACTTCAGCAGAAAATAGCGCAGCGCGGCCACGGCGATTTTGCGCGCGTAATCCTGCGCCTCCGCGGCGTCCCGGGCCATGCCGCGTGAACTCACTTCCTCCGCCGCGCGCGCAATCAGCGTGTCGATCAGGTCGTCCGCCTTTACGCCCTGGCCCTTGCGCCCGGAAACTTCCACGTAAGGCCGCTGCCGGTCCTCTTCCGCAAGGGCGATTCCCATCTCCGCGGCGCATCGGGCGGACAGGCCCACAACTTCGTAAGCGAAGTGGTGCAGATTGGCCGCGCGGTCGTGGTATCCCAGCGCGTGGAATGCGGCTTTGACGACATTCTGTAAATACGATTGCCGCGTATCGATGACGGCATAGGCCGCGCTGGCATGGCCGAAGGGCGGAGCGTCCGCCTGCCCGTTTACCGCGGTGCGCCACACCTCGTGGCCGTCCGAGTAGCGGTGAAACGGTTGGTAGCCAAAATCCTTCCCCAGCAGCGCGAATTTCCA
>JASHTY010000216.1 GCA_030040315.1 Terriglobia bacterium
ACGGTAGATACCCTGGTAAAACGCATCTCCGAGCAGAGCGGACCCGTGCTCACGCTGCTGAAGCGCGTAATGTTCGAGGGTACGTGGAGGCCCTTCCAGGAAGCATTGAAGCGCGCACAGGATCTCTACCTGAACCAGTTGTTTGAACTTCAGGACTCGCAGGAAGGTTTGCGCGCGCTCATTGAAAAAAGGAAGCCGGTCTGGAAAAACCGCTAGGAAAACAGAAGCTGAAAGCCCGCTGATGGCCCCGAGTTTCTACAGGTCGCCAAGCGACTTTTCGACACCATCCAACGCAGTTTTGGAAATCTCGCCGGGCAAGGGGTCCGTGGATCTCCGAATGTAGACATGATCGCCGGACCTTGCCGCCTCAGCCGCTTCCGTTGTATTCTTGTCGCCAAATCGAACACTGAACCGATAAGGCGGATTGGTTAAACCGAAGTCGGCAAGGCTTCCTGACTTGGGAAATGAATCCACACGCAAATCGCGCAAGTCCGTGAGGAAAGTGTCCATCTTTTCGGAAGTGATATCTTTTGCCTTGGGCGCCGTCTCCTTCCACTTGCCGCCCTGCTGGTCAAAAACAAAATGGCCCTTGGGTGTGTCAACTTCCACGTGCTTCACGTCGAAAGACGAATAGGAGAAGAGATCCTTTTCGCGCAGGTCCGACGGGTTCTTTTTGAACTGCGTAACAAAGTCGGAATTCAGCGTAAACACGGGGTCAAGCGCGGAATTCGTAGCGAAGTATCGATCCGAATCCTTGTCTTTCTTTCCCACTACGATCGTCTGCGTTCCATTATTGGCCGTCAATTGCAGATGAAGTTCAGGCGAATTGAACCCATAGTCCCCGTTTTTCTTCTTGTCCTCCGATGCAATCGTCTGCATCGTCAGGCCGCGCAATTGGCTAACCAGACCGTCCACGGTGAACCGGTCTGCACGCACAGGTGGGGGCAGGTCCAAATCCCAAACGCCTTCCGGATTCTTCTCTAGCGTCCAAGCGGTTCCCTTGAATTCAATGCCTATTTTCTGCAGTTGATCGGCATCGAGCGTCAGCGCGCGGCGGTCGCGGACGTCAAACAGTTTCTTCTCGAGAGACGTCTTCATGTAACTGGCTAGGGTAAAGACCTGGGGATTTCCGCTGGCCTGCGCATAGAATCCGCCGCTCGTGGGCGTGTCGTCACCGAGCAGCAGTGTGAACGATGGCGGTTTTGCGTCGGTCGTCACGTCGAGTTCAAAGTCAGGAGGGTCGAGGCCGTAATCCTTCAGGCCGGCGGGGTGCGCATCCACGACTTCGTCAGCCGTGGCAGTGGTCAGGCTGTTCAGAATTCCGGAAAAATTTGCTTGATCAACCGCCAGCGCGCGAGGTTCGGTGATGGACCACTTTCCGTTCTCCCGTTGGCAAGTAAATGCTTCGCCGTTTTGGGGTTTGAACGTGATGGATTGGATATGCTGAGCATCCACAGAGAAGATCTTCGCCGCTGCGGGCGCTTCGGCGGCGGGCTTCTCACTCGCCTTGCGCTTGTCGTAATACATGAATGCCGCCCAGGTGGCCGACAATACTGCCAGGGCGATCAGGGTATTTATGAATTTCTGTTTCTTCATCTCCACCGCACAAACAACGTAGGAATATCGTGAATAGTGATTGCTTCAGCGGCGTTGCCACCACACCAGCGTGCCCGCCACAATAATCACAACCGGGATCCCGAATACGCCCAAAATCAGGATGCGTCGCATCTGTTCCGCATTCATGTTCAGGTGCTGCGACTCCGGCGGCGTGGCCCGAATGGAAATCAGGTCCTGATCCTCTGACAACCAGTTGACCGAGTTCATGATGAAATCCCGGTTGCTCTGAAAGCCAAGAATATTGTTGGCAGCGAGCTGTGATGTCCCCAGGACAACGATTCGGCCCTGTTTCTTGTCGCCCCCTTCCGAAAGCGTGCCGGCTACGGCCACGGTGAGCGGGCCCTTCAGGTCCTTGTTGGCGCGAAACTCAATCTGCTTGATATCGGGATTCCAGCCGGTTCTCCCGTAGCTGTCGGCAGAAGTGTCGCAGAGGGAATCGTCGCTGATGCCCGGCTTGTCTTTTGCCACCTCAAAGGAACGGGTGATGGGGAATAGCGTCGCGCGGCCATTGAGCGGCTGCACGATGGGATTGGTTCCGTATTTGACGATCAGCGGCATATAGGGTTCGGTTCCAAATATCTGCGAGACTGGGTTTTCATCAATGACCAGATCGTCATTGGCCGTCACGCCCCAGTCCGCGAGCATCTTGACCAGGTTGGGCTCATCGACCCCGGCATCCAGCATAACCAGTGCCCGCCCGCCACCCTGGACGTACTTGTTGATGACAGCGGTTTCCTGCGGAAGATAGTCGTTTTGCGGCCCGGCAATCACCACCATCGTGCAATCATCCGGGATTTCCATTTTTTGCAGGAAGGGAAGCGCCTGGGTCTGATAGTTCTCATTTCCAAGCTGCGTCTTGAAGTGCTCATATCCATCGCGGTCGGTGCTGTCCAGACTGTGCTCGCCGTGAGTGGTGATGAAGCAGACGCTTCGCTGCCCTTTCAGCACGCGCACCAGCGCGTTGGTAATTCCTTCCTCATCGGTAGTTTGGGCTTCCATGTGCCGGTCACCGGCGGCGACCACCACCGTTCCGTAGTTGCGCACTCCGTACTCCTTGGCAAGCGCGGGCTGGCGATCGGGATCAACGTACTTCACCTTGACTTTGTTCGATGCCGAGCCGTACATGTCGAGCACGTCGCGTTTCTCGCCGAAATTCCGTTCCCGATCGAAGGCGTAAAGGGTAATGTCTTTGGGCAGATCCTTCAGGAGTTTGCGCGTCTGCTCTGAGAGGCTGTACTTCTTGTTGGGGGTCATGTCCCATCGGTGGTCGTGGTTGTTGACAAACCAATTCACCAGCACAATCAGGGCGATCACGATGATCGAGTACAGGGCAAAATTGGCCCCCGTCAATAATTGTTGTCCGCTGTGGCCAGCGACGCGATCTTTCCAGGCCATAGTCACGGCCTCCCTTTCAGAGCTTCCACGGAACGCGCGGTGAGGAAAATCCCCAGGATAATGACGGAGGAGTAGTACACCACGTCGCTCAACTGAAGAACACCCTTTGAAAAGTTATCGAAATGCGTGGTCAGCGCGATATAAGACATCACTTGTCCCACCGCTCCCTGAGAATAGGCGCTGACCCAGTCGAGAAGATAGAGCAGCAGGAAGGCGGCCAGGCCAACTGCGCCCGCGATAATTTGATTCTTCGTGAAGGTGGAAAACCACATACCCAATGCCAGCAGCGCTCCTCCGTAGAGCAGCATCCCCAGCGCATTGGCAATCAGTGGTTTGACATCAGGGTTCCCATAGAGGTAGAGCACCGCAAAATACGCGAACGTCAGTGCTTCCAGAATCGCGAAGAGCAGCAGCGCGCCCAGAAACTTTCCCAAGATGATTTCCATATCCGTGAGGGGGGAAGTGAGAAGGAGTTCGATCGTCCCTGAACGCTTTTCCTCCGCGTAGAGTCGCATGGTGATGAGCGGGATCAAAAATAGGAGCACGACGGTGAGCACGCCGCCCAGAATGGGCCGGATGATGTATTCGTTGATGCTCAGCGGCGGCATCCCCATTCCTCCCTGCGCCTCCATGCGCATGGACTGAAGGGAAAAGAAAGCCGTGGAACTGTAAAACACAAAACCACAGATCGCCGTATACACCGTCATTACAAGGTAGGCGATGGGCGAATGGAAGTAAGCGCGCATTTCCTTACCCGCCACCGCCATAACATTCCGCATGTGAGTTTCCTTTCGCTTCAGCGGCGAAGCTCAACAATCAAAATTCGGCACTCGCATCTTGCCGCGCGAGATTCGAGGTTCGAATTTCGAGTTTCACCCAATCCCGTCAATTCGCCGCCTTTTCGGCTTTTACCGCGGCTTCTTCACTCAGGTCTTTGGTGGTGAGCTTCAGGAAGATTTCTTCCAGGCTTAAGCCGCTGGTCTTCAGTTCGTAGAGTTTCCAGCCGGATTCCACCGTGGCGCGCGCCAGTTCTGCGCGAACATCCTTCTCCTTTTCGGAGTGCACCTCCAGCGTCACCCGGCTTTCGTGCGATTCGCGCGGTTCCACCCAGTTCACACCCGGCACGCGCTGGAATTTCTCGATAATCGCCGCCGCCGGTCCTTCAACTGTGACGAGGACCGTCTCAAATCCCTGAAGCCGCCGCGTCAGTTCGTCAGGAGTGCCGACGGCCACGATTTGACCTGCATTGATCACGACCACGCGCTGGCAGGTCTTGGAAACCTCCGGCAGAATGTGCGTGCTCAGAATCACCGTGTGCTGGCCTTCCAATCCCTTGATCAGGTCGCGCGTCTCGATAATCTGCTTGGGATCCAGGCCGGCCGTTGGCTCGTCAAGAACCAGCACGTCAGGGTTGTGAATCAGCGCCTGCGCCAAGCCTACCCGCTGGCGATAGCCTTTTGAAAGCTTTCCCACCTGGCGGTTGCGCACGTCGGCGATGGCACACTTTTCCACAATCTCGTCCAAACGCTTCTTTATATCACGACGCGATACGCCTTTAATCCGCGCCACAAATGCGAGGTACTCGTTTACCGTCATGTCCGGGTAAATGGGTGGGGTCTCAGGCAAATATCCTGTCCGCCGTTTGGCCTCCAGCGGCTCATCCGCCACATCGTAGCCCGCCACCCTGACTTTTCCCTCCGTGGGCGGAAGAAAGCCCGTGATGACGCGCATGGTGGTGGTTTTTCCCGCGCCGTTGGGGCCGAGAAACCCTAGAATTTCGCCCTTTTGCACACTGAAGCTAACGCCGGACACGGCCAGCGTGGGTCCATAGCGTTTGGTGAGATTATCAACTTCAATCATGTCAAGTCATCCTTGCATCCGAGGATATGCAAACGCTTGCGGTCCGTCCAGCCGATGCTGTTGACGTGGGTCTTAAGGTCAGTTTGGACTAGCAAAACTAAACGCGGGCCCTTCGGCCGCACCCTGCCGGGAATTCCCAAGCGCACTCAATCTATTAGAACTATCAGAAAAGGCGTAGGGTTGCCAAGTTATTTCATGATGCCAAAATCTCTTCGCACCTGCCCGGTAGGCCGCGTTCGACCCCCACTTTCCCGTCGGGCGCCTCGAACCACCGGATAATTGGGGAATCATTTGACCACAGAAAGCCGGCATTGAATATTGCGGGCGGGGAAAATCCAGGCGAAGTGTTTCTCGTAAAAGTCGATTGACGCTCCGGCAATCAATCGCCCCAGGCTATCCAGCAGGAAATTATGGCCGAAGGTGATCCCGCGATCAAGAATGCGGAACCCGCCTGCCCCATAGGTGAAATTCTCAAAGCTCCCCTGCGCGAAGTAGTCGAAACTGTGGAATCCCAAGTGATAAAGGTGAGTGGGGTCGGTGTAGGAATCCATGGAGCTGAAATGGGGCGTGACCACAATGACCTCGGCTCCTGGCTTGGCGATTCGATGAACCTCTGCCATGGCGCGAAGAACATCTGGCTGGTGCTCGAGGAAATGAGAAAGGTAGATTTTGTCTGCGCATGAGTCTATAAGCGGCCAGGGAAAACTCGCAAGCTCGCACAGAACGTCGGCATCCGATCCGGGCTGACGGTCCAGCCCGACAGCCTCCTTGACCCGTTTGTTCTTTCCGCAGCCGATGTCCAGGATCAGCATCAAGTCCTTTCGTGCGTGACAGCAAATTCATTCCACCACCAGCGTCGCATGGGGCGGAAGCCGGAGCGTTGACCCGTCCGGCGCAAGTTGTGCGCCGTCGAGTGCGTCAACTTGCGTCAAGCGGTGTGCAGTCTCAAACCCGCTCAGATGGCAGGTGACAGGCAGTTCTGTATAGTTCACCACCGCCACACGTTTGCCCAGTGGATACACCGCGACGCGAGGAGGCGCATCCAGTGTGGTGACCGTGAAATCCGCAGCATCGCTTCGTAACTCCTGGAGGGCGCTGCGCAGCTCTGGCGTGAGCTGCTCCACGCGATTCTGTCCGTCCACGTGTGTCAAGTGTGGCAAGGCGTCGGAGAATACGACGATCCTGCCGCCTCCAGCGTCTATAGTTTTCAGAAATTGATCCTTTTCGAGGTTCAGGGGTGCAGCGGGCAAGCGTGGATCGCCGTTCAGACGATGCGCAAGCGGCTGACTAATGAAGGCCGTTCCACCCGCCGCTAGAACGCGAAGCAGCTTGGGCACAAGCTCTGCATCGCCCAACGCCTGACTTGTAAGAATAATTGCGTGCGCGGTCTCGGGAAAATGGGAAGTCGGCGCCTCGGGGATTCCCAGCATGCCGATTTCGTCGAGGATATAAGCTTCGTCTCCCGGATCACTCGAGACGGGCTTGTAGGTGGGAATGCCCCCCCAACCTGACACATACGTGGCAAGCTTTTCGTATTGCCCGCGGCGCGAGGCCAAGGCTTCACCTTGGGCTTTGTACTCCGGCGAAATGAGCGCGCCGTAATGGAATAGAAAAACCTCAGGTGCACCCGCAAGAATGGTAGTCAACGGCTGATCAAGATAGAGCGCAGGCGTGGTCCCGAAGGGATCGAACCATCCGCCGCCGGTTTTTGCCCCACCTACTTCGCTCAGCCATCGGTAAATGAAATATCCCTCGTATTGCTGTTTGTTTCCCCACTTGTCGGAGGCAGGATCGCGCAGCTCCGTGCCGACCCAGATGCGATCGAATATTTCCGCCTCTTTATCCGGGACATATCCGCGCTCCTGAAAGCGGTCGTACCACTGCGGAAACTTGATGATGACTTTCACACGAGGATTCACTGCGTGCGCCGGGCCCAGAACGCGGTCACGGCTGACTTGCAGCATCAGCTTTTCATGGTACTTGTCCCAACTCAGTGAGCCCTTCGCGGTGGTGCACTCCGAGCACTGGCAATCCGTACAGTAGAAATCATCGATCATAATCTCATCAAACAATGCGGCAGCGAAGCGGAAGATTGCCTCCAGGCGCTCCTGCGTCGGGCGATTGGTGTAGCACACCCAGTGAGGGCCGCCACTCGATGGCTTCCCAACTCCCACTGTGGTGACGCAGCCGGAAACCTCCAATCCGGCATTGCGAAAGAAATCGCGGGCAGCCTTTATGGTCGCCTCATCCGCCTGATAGCCGTCACGAAACGTCTCAATGTATACCTTGCTGACGCCCATTCTGCGGCAAAATTCCAGGGCATCCTGCCGTCCCTGCCCGGTAGAGAGATGGTCGCGGACATCTTGTG
>JASHTY010000217.1 GCA_030040315.1 Terriglobia bacterium
CCGGAGACAGCGAATGGACCTGCTAACAACCCTGAAGGGGTCGATGCTCGAATCCTTCTTTCCCGCCGCATGGGATTTGGCCGCCTGGGATGCCTGCGTCTCCGACGACCCGAAGGCGATTTTCGAACGCCAGCCGAAGTGGCACAAGGATTTTTCGATTCGCATGGCGGCGAACGTTGCGGATTTTGATGTCATGCTGGGGCACGAACTGGCCATGGAAATCCGGCGCACTCACGAAGCCCGCCGCAAGCTCGCCCTGATTCTGCCCGTCGGGCCGATGGGCATGTACCGATGGACCGTTTACTTCCTGCGCGAATGGAGCATTTCGTGCAATCACGTTTGGGGCTTCAATATGGATGAGTGGAGCGACGCGGAAGGCAACACGCTTCCCGGCAATCATCCCGGGGCCTTCCAGCACGCTATGGAGACCGCGTTCTACGGGCCGCTGGAAAGTCTGACCGTTCCTTCAAGACAAAGATTCTTCGCCACGCGAAGCTTGCTGCCCGAATACCCGGAGCGCATTGACAGCCTGCGAAGAGAAGGCGCCAGGCTGGTGGTGGTTTACGGCATCGGGCGCGCCTGCCACATCGCTTTTTGGGAGCCGCATTTTGGAATGGAATTCCCGGCCGACGAAGACTGGCGCAAGCAGACGCACCGTCTGGGCGCGCGCCTGCATCCCCTGACCATTGAGCAGAACGCCCTCACCAGCTTCAAGAGCCGCACCACGCTTGTTCCCGCCTTCGCCAACACCATCGGCCCGGCATTCTTTACCAATGCGGATTATGCCATCGGCGGGGCGGATGGCGAACTGGGCCGCGGCATGCAGTGGCAGGGGTTGTCACTCTGGGTGACATTGCGGCACCCCTTGAGCAGGCACGTTCCCTCCACGTGGATGCCGGCGCAGCCCGGCGTGCTGTTCTTCACCAAGGAGCTCGCCGGTCCTTTGGTCCCCGAGGTCAACTGATGCCCCAATCATCCCCAAAACGTCTTCTGGTGATGATGGCGCATCCCGACGATGCCGAGATCCTTACGGGCGGAACCCTCTTCCACCTCAAGGAACGGGATTGGGAGCTGGGAATCGTCACGATGACGGCGGGCGATTGCGGTTCCGCCACCATGGGGAAGGAGACAATCTCGCGCATACGCCGCGCCGAAGCGCAATCCGCTGCGGAATATCTCGGCGCATCGTACACTTGCGTGGGACTTATGGATGTTGAGGTGATTTTCAACCCCGGGAATCTCCGCCGCGTCGTCGAGGCGATGCGCCGCTTCAATCCCAGCGTGGTTATTGCACATTCTCCTTCCGACTACATGCTGGACCATGAGGAAGCCTCGCGACTGGTGCGCGGCGCGACGTTCGCGCTGGCCGTTCCCAACTTCGAGACGCAGCAGGATTCGCCCGCGCCGTGCGGACGCTCCACTCCGGCCCTCTATTATGCCGATCCCATTGAAGGGAAGGACCCCATGGGGGCGCGCATACACCCGCAATTTTACGTTGACATCAGCAAAACGCTCGCCCGAAAGCGCGAGATGCTTACACGCCACGCCTCGCAGCGCGATTGGCTGCGCTCACATCACGGAGTTGACGAATACTTGGACAGAATGACAACCTGGGCGGCGGCATACGGAGCCGAATGCGGGTTTGCCTATGCCGAAGGCTTTCGCCAGCACCTGGGGCACGCTTACCCTCAGGAACCAATCCTGCAGGAAGCGCTCCGAGGCTTGGTTCTTGCGTAAGGTCCTCACATGTCCCGATGAGAGTTTCGCTCGGCCGGCTTGCTCAGGTGGGTATTGTGTTGTGGTTTCTGCGGAGATAGTATTCCCGTGGCAGAAGCCATGCCATCGACAACGGGGAAGATTATTCACACATCGTAATTAACAGGGGCGGGGGGAACTATGAAAAACAATGGGCGAATATCCTGGATGACGCTCGTCGTCACTTTGATCGTTCTCGTTTTGGGCGGGGCGCAATTGACCGCAAAGGATAAAACCCCGCAAGTCGGCCCCAATGACCCAACCGTTCGCCTCTACGGCGTTCTGGATTCCAAGTACAACGGCGCCTTGGAGGACTATTGCGTCCTGGGGGCCGTCGTCGACGATCCCAAGAATCCCGGGCAAAAACAACAAAACGTTGTCCGTGTCGAGTACAAGAAAGATCGGCCATTCGGGAAGTTGCGCATTTATTTGCGGTCCGTCGCCCAACTCTCGCCCGCACAATTGAAAACTTACACTCCCAAACAGATTTATGATTTTGCTGAAACGGATTCCGCAAAGTTTACGAAGACCGATCCAGGCCCCTTTGGAAGACCCGGAGACGTATATTTTGAACTTGCTCCTGACGGAGGCGCCCTGGCAACCGTGAATATAACCCCGGAAGTCCAGGCCCACTATGAGCGGCTGGTGACAGACTTTCTGTTGCCCTCACTGGAAAAGGGTTCCACTGGCACAAATTCGCAGTAGCGCAATTCCTGCCGTCGTCAAGAAGGCAGGCGCCGGAGGGGCTGCATCAGGGTTTTCCTTCCGTCAGGACGACGCGTGGAAAGGATGACGGATTTTCCGTGCTCACCCTGAACAGGTGGTCCTGCTTTGACTGCATGACGATTCGCTGCAAGTCCTCCGCGTCGGTGGGTTTTGCGGGGCGCATGACTTTGCTTACTCCGAATTCCAATCCCAGCTCGTAACCCGAATCGAATTTCCCGCCCTCGAAGTAAGTCACAGGAATCGCGATGTCTCCTGAATAGCCATGAGAGGTCTTCTTCCAGGCCGTAAAGATTTCCTGCATGTAGTCGTGAGGCTGCGGGCGCGGCGGCAGGTAATCCTCGTCGGAGAAAATGCTGGGCTTGACTCCGGCGAAATCGCCCGGGCTGAAATAGAGCTTGTACTCATCGCCGGTCGGCTCGGTGGCCAGATAATTCTTGCGGAACCCTGTTTCCAGGGTCAGCTCCACCGTGTCCCCATTCTGAATGCCGCGCCCGAAGAACGGCTGATAAAGGTCCGGGTCCGTCACATCGACGCCCACATAGAGAAAGCTCGCGTCCCAGGCTAGAGCAACCCGCGCGGAGAGGTTGTACGACCCGTTCCAAAGCTTCGCGCCTGTCATGATTTGCCCGGCAGCGTCCAGCTTATAGAGGGCGCCGGATTCCCACTTGGAAAAATCCCCATCCAGGTTGGGTGATTGCGCAAGGTG
>JASHTY010000028.1 GCA_030040315.1 Terriglobia bacterium
TCGAATGAAACGCTTATAGGTGCAAAAAAATCTTTTGCTTGCATTTCCCCCCGAAGCGCCCCTAAAATCAGTTGGGGTTAAATGAAAAACGGGAGGCTGCAAAGCTTCACGTGTTTCCTCCGGGATCGTCGTTGCTCAGGCCGCCAAACCGTCAGCAACGGCAGTCCATTTAACCCCAACTTAACTCTTCCGCTCCCAAATTGGATGCCAAAGCACCTACGAAGTTGCCGCACTCCTAGTGCCGAGCCTCTATCTCCCTATTAGACGCAACCGGGAAAAGTTAGTTAGCCGCGTGCTGCGCATTTCCCCTGCCCATTTCCCGATCACCTGCTAGTACGCACGAGCCCAGGCAAAAGTTCCATTCGCGCATTACAAGAATGTGAAATGTTGCCATAAAACCGTAATGGCCTGTGGCGTTGACCACTCAATTGGCCGGGGATATACTGCGTTTGAGGGCTTTAGGGGGCAGGGCCGGCCGCATTGGCATTCGTGGTTTGTTTCCCCGAACACTCGCAGCTTTCTCGGACGACGGTATGAAATCCAATGGGCTTGCAAGAGAACTTGCCGCCATTGTTGGCGAGGACGGCGTACTGTGGCGTGCGGAAGACTTAATGCTCTACGAATACGACGCGCTTTCGTCCATGCGCCAGCCCGACGTTGTGGTTTTTCCGCGCAACACGGAACACGTGGTAAGTATCGCAAAGACCGCAATGCGGCATAGCTTGCCGCTTGTGGCACGCGGAGCCGGAACGGGTTTGAGCGGCGGCTCGGTGGCGACAGAAGGCGGAATTCTGCTGGGTTTCTCGCGCATGAAGCAAATTCTTGAAGTCGATTTGGAAAACCAGCGCGCGCGTGTGCAGCCCGGAGTCGTGAATCTGGACCTTTCGATGGCAGTCGCCGACGACGGCTATTATTATGCGCCCGATCCTTCCAGCCAGAAGGCCTGCACAATCGGCGGCAACGTCGCGGAGAATTCCGGCGGTCCGCACACCTTGGCTTATGGAGTGACGACCAATCACGTTCTGGCTCTCGAGATTGTCTTGCCGGATGGAGAGGTGATCCACACGGGCGCAACCCACTGGGACCGGCCCGGCTACGATTTGACGGGGTTGTTTGTCGGGTCCGAAGGCACGCTGGGGATCGTCACGGAAATCACCGTACGATTGTCGCGCAAGCCGGAGGCCGTTAAGACGCTGCTGGCAATCTACAATCAAACGGCGGACGCGACCCGCACGGTGGCGGCAATCACCGCCCGAGGAATCACACCCGCCGCATTGGAAATGATGGATGGCTTCTGCCTGCGCGCCGTGGAGGAGGCCTGGCACGCGGGTTATCCGATGGATTGCGCGGCAGTGCTGTTGATTGAGGTGGAGGGCCTAAGCGAATCCGTCGAAGAACATGCGGATGAAATTGAAGCCGTCTGCCATGAGAATCACGCCCGCGAGGTGCGCCGGGCGAAATCCGCCGAGGAACGCGACCTGCTGTGGAAGGGAAGAAAGACCGCTTTTGGTGCGCTCGGGCGCATCACACCCAACTACTACGTTCAGGACGGCGTCATTCCGCGAACCCGCCTGCCGGAAATGCTCGAATTCATCAGCGCGCTCGAGAAGAAATACGATTTGCGCATCGGAAATATTTTCCACGCGGGCGACGGCAATCTACACCCTCTCATTCTTTATGATGAGCGCAATCGGGAGCAGACCGCACGTGTCATCATGGCCGCGAAGGATATCATCACCCGTTGCGTGGAAATGGGAGGGTCGATTACCGGTGAGCACGGTGTGGGCCTTGAAAAGAGCGACCTGATGCCGCTCATTTTTTCGGAGACCGATCTGGATCTGATGCGCAGAATCAAGAGCTTGTTCAATCCGCAGGGCCGCTTGAATCCCGGAAAACTTCTTCCGACAGGAAAAATGTGCGGAGAGCTGCGGGGGGGCTTGCTTGGAGGTCCCTCGTGACCCTCGCAGTGGGCTCAACTCGCGCGGAGTTTGAGGCAATCGTTGGCCCGTCCGGCTTGATTTCGGACCGCCCAACCTGCGAGGCCTTTGCCATCGACGGTATGGCGCCTGAGTTCACACTAATGCCGTCCACTACGGATAAAGTGGCCGCACTTCTGACGTTCGCGAATGAACGGGGACTTGCTGTCATTCCAACCGGCGGCGGAACAAAACTTTCAACAGGAAATCCTCCGCGACGATATGACGCAGCGATTTCCTTCGGTAAACTCAATCGTGTAATTCATTATGAGCCTGCTGACCTGACGATTACCGTCGAAGCAGGGATGAAGCTGGGGGAACTTCAAGTTCTGACCGGGCGGGATGGATTGTGGTTGCCTCTCGACCCCCGTGGGGGCGCCCAATCCACCGTCGGGGGAATCATTGCGGCGAACGCTGCCGGCCCTTTGCGACAAGCTTACGGCGGTCCTCGCGATATGCTGTTGGGGTTGAAAATTGCCACGACCGAGGGAAAAATCGCGAAGACGGGCGGGCGCGTAGTGAAAAACGTCGCCGGATATGATCTTTGCAAATTGCTCACCGGGTCGTTCGGTACGCTAGGCGTGATCGTTGAGGCCAGCTTGAAACTCTTCACCAAGCCTCCAGGGAGTGAGACATTTGCATTCCAAGCGGGCACGCTCGAAAGCACGCACGATTTGCGCAGCAGAATCCGGCGGTCGCCGCTCGACCCGCTGCGCATGGCCCTGATTGATCCTTCAGGTGCTGCCGTGTTGCGTGAGGGCACTAGGGAAGAGGACCAGAGCGGGCCGGAGTTGTGGATTGAGGTTGGCGGTTCAGCCCGGGTGATCAAGCGATGTGAGGAAGAACTAAACAAACTGGCCTCAGCCACAGGAATGCCTCTCAACCTTTTGCAGAATCCTGAATCATCGTGGTGCTGCATTTCGGACCTTGCCTTGTGGCTTCAGTCGAAGTATCCGGATGTCACGATTTTCAAGGCCGCACTGCCCTCTGAAGCCAGCGAGGAGTTCCTCATGCGAGCCGAGCGCGCGGCTGATGCTGAACAGATTCCGCTCGCAGGTTTTGCTCAGCCGGGACTCGGAATCGTCCACACCAGCTTATTGCAGGTAAAGCTTACGCAGAGCACGGCTGGGCTGGCGATGCGACTTCGCCAGGCAGCCACGGAACTTGGCGGTACGTTGATTATCGAGCACTGCCCCGTGGGCCTGAAGCGCCAGATCGACGTGTGGGACGCGGGGGGCGACGATCTGGAAGTCATGCGCAAAATGAAGGGCACATGGGATCCGAATGGCATCTTGTCGCCGGGAAGGTTCGTAGGCGGCATCTAACGGAGCCACCAAACGCTTGAATCGCGAAACAGCAATCATTCCAGGACAGCCTGGCAGAGATACAAAGCGCTCAGGCTTCGGGCCGGGTGAGGCCCCTCGCTGGGCGGACTACTCGCGCTGCGTGCATTGCGGCCTCTGCTTGAATGCCTGCCCGACTTATCGCGAGCTGGGCTTGGAAATGGATTCGCCGCGCGGCCGGATCTACCAGATGATTCAGGTGGAGAAGGGGCGCTTGCCGCTGGGTGGCAGTTTTGTTCAGCACATCGACCTTTGCCTTGATTGCCGCGCGTGCGAGACAGCCTGCCCCTCGGGTGTCGAGTACGGCAAGCTGGTTGAAGCAGCGCGCGCACAAATCGAAACAAATTACCATCGTCCTCCGCTCGCCACACTGTTTCGGAAGCTCTTCTATTACGAAATTCTCCCCCACCCCCGGCGCTTGCAATTACTGGGAGCATTGATGCGTTTCTATCAGCGCTCGGGGATGGAAGCAGCGCTGCGGGCGACGCGCCTTCTAAGCCTGCTTCCGGGGCGGCTCGATCAAGTGGCGGACCTCGCTCCGCGTATGGAAAAGCCTTTTTTTTACGAACGCCTCGGGACGACCGTTCCGGCAGAAGGCACGCGTCGCTACCGTGTCGCATTGTTCGCCGGGTGCATTGCCAATCTTTCCTTCGCTCGGCTGAATGACGCCACGGTGCGCGTACTGGCCAAAAACGGCTGCGAAGTGGTGATCGTTGGTGAGCAAACCTGTTGCGGCGCTCTGCACGTACATGCGGGCATGCGCGATATAGCGCGGATTCTGGCGCGTCAAAACGTTCAGGCCTTTGCGGGTAATGACTTTGACGCGGTCATTTCCAATGCCGCAGGATGTGGCTCCGTTCTCAAGGAATACCCGCTGCTATTTGAGGAGGAAGGGAAGGAGTTTCACGAATCCGCCAGAGCCTTTGCGGCGAAGGTTCGCGACGTCACCGAATTCCTGGCGGGGATTGACCTGAACAGGAAGCTTGGAACAATGAAGCTTCGCGCCACGTATCAGGACCCGTGCCATCTGGGTCACGCGCAGAGGATTCGCACCGCGCCGCGCAAGCTGCTTACCGCCGTACCCGGTCTGGAATTTATCGAATTGAAGGAAGCTGAGATCTGTTGCGGCAGCGCGGGCGTTTATAATGTTGTTCACAATGAGATGTCGAATCGATTGCTTGAGGGAAAAATGCGACGGATTGCCGAAACGCGAGCAGACCTGATATTGACTGCAAATCCGGGATGCCTCCTGCAGCTCCGCGCCGGCGTCAGGCGGGAAGGGAATCACCGGCGGGTGTTGCACGTCGTTGAGTTGCTGGATGAAGCGTATCGCCTTGCCGGGTGATGCCGCAATGCTGGGAAGAGGAAATCGCGATTGCACCTGAAAGGTCGTCTTGGGGCTGCTGGCCGGCAGATCATGGGGGTTCTTGATGTCCACTAAACCGCTTGTTGACCCAAAAAACGTCCTGAAGGTCACGGATGATCCCCGCAACCATCATTTGCAGGACTATGAGTCGCGCTATGCCGAATTCGATTGGGGGAATGTCAATCAGGAATTTGATTGGGCAAAGACCGGCAAGGTCAATATGGCGCACGAAGCCATCGACCGGCATTTGACGCGCGGCCGCCGCAACAAGCTGGCGTTGATTTATACCGATAAGGAGCACACCCAGCGCCTTACGTACGAAGACCTGTCGTTCCAGTCCAATCGTTTCGCCAACGCATTGCGCAGTCTGGGAGTGGGAAAGGGCGATCGCGTATTCGTTTTTCTGGGTAGGCGTCCGGAGCTGTACATCGCCATCCTCGGCATCCTGAAGATCGGAGCGATTCCGAGCCCGCTCTTCGAAGCCTTCATGGAGGATGCAGTTCGTGACCGCATGGTGAACGCGGAGGCCGTCGCGCTGGTCACGTCGTCGGCGCTCCTTGAACGCGTCCCACGGCGCGATCTACCCGCGCTCAAACACATTATTCTGGTGGGAGCTTCGCCCGGCGAGGTGAGTGAAGGTCAAATGAGCTACGACGCGCTGATGGACAAGGCGTCGGAAAAAACCGAGATCGAATGGCTGACCCTTGACGACCCTCTGATCATGCATTACACCTCCGGATCGACCGGGAAACCCAAGGGTGTCCTGCACGTGCAAAAGGCCATGCTGGGCCACCTGATGACCGGCCGTTGGGTGCTGGACATACGCGAGGATGACGTCTATTGGTGCACCGCCGATCCGGGATGGGTAACGGGAACGTCGTACGGAATTTTTGCGCCCTGGCTGAACGGTGCCGCCAACCTGATTCGCGGCGGCAGGTTCAGTGCCGCGGACTGGTACGGAACCATTCAGCGCTTCCGCGTCAACATCTGGTACAGCGCTCCAACAGCGTTCCGCATGCTTCTGGCGGCGGGCGACGAAGTGGCGCGGAGGTTTGATCTCTCCAGCCTGCGGCACATTCTGAGCGTGGGTGAACCGCTCAATCCGGAAGTTGTTTGGTGGGGATGGAAAACCTATGGCCGGCGCATTCATGACAACTGGTGGATGACCGAAACAGGACATATCCTGGTTTCGAATTATCCTTCCATGACCATCCGGCCGGGGTCGATGGGCCGCCCGATCCCCGGAGTGTATGCCACCATCGTCGATGACGATGGAAAAGAGGTGCCGCCCAACACGCTGGGCAATTTGGTGGTCAAACCGGGCTGGCCCGGTATGATGCGAACGATCTGGAAACAGCCGGAGCGCTATGAATCCTATTTCCGCATTCCCGGCTGGTATGTGACCGGCGATAGCGCCTACAAAGATCCCGACGGATATTTCTGGTTTCAGGGCCGGGTGGACGACCTGATCATCACCGCCGGAGAAAATGTGGGGCCCTTTGAAGTAGAAAGCTGCCTGGTGGAACATCCCGCCGTGGCAGAAGCCGGCGTGATTGGAAAACCCGACGTCATGCGCGGCCACATCATCAAGGCGTTTATTTCCCTGCGCTCAGGACATGTGGCGAGCGACGAGTTAAAGAACGAAATCCAAAAATTC
>JASHTY010000218.1 GCA_030040315.1 Terriglobia bacterium
GGAATGGCCTCGTCGTATTCGCCCTTCTCGATCAGGTACGCGCCGATATCATTATAGGGATTGCCGAACTCCGGATCGATTTGAATTGCCTTTTTGCATTCGGCGATGGCGTCATCAATTTTTCCCTGAAATCGGTACGTCCAGCCGAGATAGGTGAAGGCCTCCGCAGTCGGGTGCAGGTCGAGCGAGCGTTTATAAAGCTCGACGGCCATCTCATAGTCCCCGCCCATCTGGTATTGATACGCTTCCTTGAGCAGGTCCCACGCGGCTTGGAGTTCTTCTGCACCCATGGATTTTCGCAGAGCCTTCCTCTAGTTAGCATAGGCACCAAAAGTTGTCAATGACGCGGGAGTGTAATTTTGAAGTCTGTTGCCACCGATGACAATAGACCGCGATTCATCTTACGGCAATTGCATGCGGCGACCTTTTGTCAGGCGGGATTTTCCACCTCGCGCGCCGCCGTACAATCAGCGCAGGGACAAAGGCCGCGGAGATATTGGAAGGTGTAAATCCCGGAGGAGTGACCGTCGCTCCAATAAATCTGCACCGCATATCGGCCCACCAGTTCCGCGCGTTCGGGTTGCAACGGTTTCTGGCCGAGTATGGGTAAGCCTCCCAGAACCTGGTCTTGAAGCGGAGCGGATTCCCCGCAAGTTGCACACGGGCACTTGCCGCGCAGGAAGCGATAAGAGTAAGCGCTCTCGTGGCCGTCAGACCAGTGGATGGCCAGCGTGCTGTTTCCGGCGGCAAGTTTGATTTTCTTCGGAGTCGGGGACATGGAAGAACTCAGAAGCGATTACTCGATGCTGATGTCATCAGCCTTTTCGAAGCCGCCGGTGTCGATCTGCGCCGCCAGCGCGCCGGCGACTTCGCGAAAAGCCTTGCCGTAAATCGTCGAGCCATCCAGCGCCACCGGCTTGCCGGAGTCGCTCTGCTGGCGAATCGAGAGGTCGAGCGGAATCTCTCCCAGAAATGCGAAGTTCAATTTCTTCGCGGCCGCCCGCGCGCCGCCGTGTCCGAAGATCTCCTCACGATGGCCGCACTGCGTGCACACGTGGTAGCTCATGTTCTCCACCACGCCGAGAATCGGCACATTCAATTTTTGAAACATGGCGATGGCCTTGGACGCCACGGTGAGCGCCAGGTCCTGCGGCGTGGACACAATCACCGCGCCGGTCAAGGGAATCGTTTGCGAAAGGCTCAACTGAATGTCACCCGTGCCCGGCGGCATATCCATCACCAGATAGTCGAGTTCACCCCAGCGCACGTCGCCCAGAAATTGTTGAATGGTTTTGTGCAGCATGGGTCCGCGCCAGATGACCGCTTCATCCTTCGGCAGAAAATACGCCATGGACATGATCTTGATGCCGTACTCGACGGGAGGCTCGATTTTTCCTTCCACCACCTGCGGCGCTTCGTTCCCACCCATCAGGATGGGCACGCTGGGGCCGTAAACGTCCGTATCCAGCAGGCCGACCTTGGCGCCCGAAGTATGCAGTGCGACTGCCAGGTTGGCCGCCACGGTGGATTTGCCGACTCCGCCCTTGCCGCTCGCCACGGCGATGGTGTGCTTCACCTGCGGAATCAGCGCCGGGTTGGGAGCGCGCGGCGGGCCAGCCGCCACCACGCGAACTTCCACGTCACCAGCGCCCAGTGCCAGCACGGCCTCGCGCGCCTGCGTTACCAGTTGGTTTCGCGCCGCGGATGCCGGAGAGCTCAGTTGCAGCGCGAACGAGACCCGGCTGTCACCCACTTCCAATTCCTTGATGAACCCCAGCGTGACGATGTCGCGCCCCAAGTCGGGATCCTTCACAGCGCGAAGCGCGTTCACAACATCCTGAGGAGTGATTCCACTGCCCATGCATCGTCTCCGTAAAGCTATCGTAACGCTCCAACTTTCATTCTGGATTGCACGTGAAGGTTTGTCAAACATAACCAGTAACATAACCAGAATCCGTTGTGCGCAGCGACCCCCTGTGAGAGATGCCGGCTGGCGCCGACATGCCTCGCAATGTCTGCGTTTTTCAAAGTTCACACTCAGGTGAGCGCGAGTGGAAGTTAGGGAGACGCAGACACAAACAACGTGTCGGCGCCAGCCAGCTTATTCGGCAATTGACCGCGCTCCAGGTTTCCAATATTGTTGCGCAAGCTCATGGCTGAGTGCACCACCGGCTACCTTGAGCAGGGCTTTGACCCTTTCATGCAGATGTCCACAAACGATCCGGCCACATTGCCCGCCGCTTCCGCGCCGCCGCAACTGGCGCGCGCGCTGGGATGGTGGGAAGCCACGTCAATCGTCATCGGGATCATGATCGGCACCGCCATCTTCATTGTGCCGGCGGACATTACGCGGTCCCTGGGCTCGCGCCACGCGGCGCTTGCCGTATGGGTGGTTACGGGCCTGCTCAGCCTATTTGGCGCGCTCTCATTTGCGGAACTGGCAGCCATGATGCCCGAAGCCGGGGGCCAGTATATCTATTTGCGCGAGGCTTACGGGCCACTGGTGGCTTATCTGTGCGGCTGGTCGTTTTTCATCGCGGCGCAAACCGGCGGAATCTCCGTGCTGGCGGTGGGGTTTGCCGAGTATGCCAATGAGTTTCTGCCGCTCACACCGTGGGAGCAGAAGGCCGCGGCCGCGGCGAGCATTGCGGTGTTAACGGCCGTCAACTACGTGGGCGTGCGCGAAGGCGGCGCAGTGCAATCGATCCTGACGGGAATCAAAGTCGGCGCCATCGCCGTGCTCATCTTGCTGGGATACATCTTGGTGCACGGCTTGCCTGGCGGCCCTGAATCGCTCCCGTCACCGACCGGCGGCCGCTTCGCAGCTTCCTTCGGAGTGGCGATGGTCGGCGCGTTCTGGGCCTATGAAGGCTGGAACACCTGCACGTTTGTGGCGGGAGAAGTTAAACATCCGGAGCGAAACGTGCCGCTTGCACTGATCATGGGTACGGTCGCAGTGATGATTTCATACCTCGCGCTGAATCTGGTCTATTACCACGTCCTGCCCATGGATCGGATCGCGCAATCGCCGCGTGTGGGCGCAGACGCCGCGGTGCGAATCTTCGGTCATACCGGTTCGTATCTGGTTTCGCTGCTGATCATCATCTCCACCCTGGGGAGCCTGAACGGCAGCATCCTTGCCGCGCCGCGCGTCTACTACGCGATGGCGCGCGATGGGCTGTTCTTCCGCTGGTGCGCGCGCGTGCACCCGCGCTTCCACACACCCCATCTGGCGCTCATCGTGCAGGGGGTCTGGGCCATCGCGATGGTGGCGGCGGGTACCTACGAACAGCTTTTCACCTACGTCATCTTCGCGGCGTTCGTGTTCTACGCGCTTACGGCCCTGGCAGTGGTGGTGCTTCGCCGCTCGCGGCCGAATGCACCGCGGCCCTACCGCGTATTCGGCTATCCCTATGTACCCATGATTTTCGTCCTGGGTTCCGCGTGCTTTCTGGCGAATACGCTATGGGAAGAACCCGTGGAAGCGGGGTGCGGCGCCGCCATGCTCGTCGCCGGCGTTATTGTTTATGCAATCTGGAAGCGCCGGGGCGCGCCGTCCGCCAGCGCCGATGTTTCTCCACCCTTAGCTGACTTGTGAAAAGGCGGGTTTCGCCGCCTAATGAACAGCCGCCTTGACTTTGGCCAGCAGGGCTTGCGCCTGGGCCTGAAACGGTCCGGGCAGCGCCACAGCCTTGTTCAACGCATCTAATGCTCCGCGGTGGTTGGCGGGAGTTCCAATTTCATAGGCGTTCGCCAGGTAGAAAAGCGCCTGTCCCTGAAGCGCCGGATTTCCTTCCAAAAGATTTCCTGCCGTCTTCAGCTCATCGATCGCCGGCAGCAGCCTGCCGGTCTTCTCTGCACGGACCAAGGCGCCGTACCCCAGCGTCAGGTGCGCGATTCCCAGTTGTTTGCTCATCTCCGCCTTGAACGCCGCGTCGTCAACGCCATCAGGCTTCTTGAGATTTTGCGCCGCAGTCATGGCCTTCTGCGCGTATCCGGTGGCTTTGTCAACCGAGGGCGGATTGACGTAGAACTCCTCGATCAATCCCATCGTGTTCAGCACCTCCACGGCGTTCGGATCATCGGCCGCGACTTTGTCACCGTATTCGACGACCTTGGGAAGATTGTTCTGCGCTCGATAAGCGTCAAAGTAGATATGGTCGATCTGCGCGGCGCTTGCCTTTTCCTGCTCCGGGTAAACTTTTAAAAAGCTTTGCAGGATGTCAATACGCTTCGCCGGATCGGTCACCCGCGGCAGGACCTGGAAAAATGCCCATACGGCATAGTCGTGGCTGTCTTTGGCAAGCTCCTGGTTCTCGCTCTGCATTTTTGCCCACTCATCGTCCGTGGCTTTTGCGGGCCGCATGAGATTCCCGGTCTCCGTCTTCACCTGATCCGGCACTTTGTTGATCACCGCAAAAATTGTGTCGCTCACCTTCGTGCTGGAAGCATAGGCGCGCATCAAGTTAAGGTAGAGGTTCAGATCCTGGTAATTCGCCGCCAGATCTTTCTCCCCAAATTCGATCGATTTGTCGAAATTGTTCAGCTTCAAATAGGAGCTTGCGTAGTATTCCAGCGCGCAGGGCATGTACTTTGAGTCAGGGTGTGCCTGCGTGAACTTGTCAAGAGCGTCGATCTGCTGCTGCGGGTTGTCCGCGCCGTTGACGGCCAGCATCAGCTTGTCTTCATCTGTGCCGATGGCTACCACAAAACCTGGACAGGGCTGCTGCGCGTAAAGGGCAGACGCCGCCATCGCGACCATGGCCACGAAGAATATACAGGTTCGTCGAATCATGGAAACCTCCGGTTCAGGACGAAATCCGGGCTTCGGGCGACCGCCCAAGGTGAGGCACGAAACGCGGGACCGCGCGTTGATAGTCTCGATACTGGGGCCCGTACTGGTCAAGGAGTTTGCGCTCCTCAAGCGGTGCGAGGATTTGATACATCAGGATGTTGAGAATTGCCAGCAAAAAAATCGCGACGGCCCCTGTCAGAAAAGCCATGCTCAACGTCATCAACATGTAGAGCAGATAACGCGGATGGCGCAGCCGTGCGTAGACGCCCGTGCGGACCACGCTGCTCGATTCGTGCCCGGGATTTAATTCCGCTATTCCAACCAACCGCCGCCAGCCGAGCGCGTGCCGCGTTTGGACATCCAGCCAGCTTGCCGCAAAGAAGAGCGCTCCACCTGCAACCCAGGTCAGCGCGTTGCGCTCGACGCGGCGCGCCAGAAGCTCATGACGCGTGAAGATAATCGCCATCGTGAAAATCAACCAGGCGGGCAGCGCCATCCAGAACGCCCGATTGCCCATTCGCCGCCAGAAGCGAATTGCCGAGTGGAAAAGAAGCCAGTAGAACGGAATCCAGAGGAGCAAGACCAGATAAAAGAGCGCGATGTAATCGATGGTGGTTGAAAACATCGGATAGCCCGAAGTTCGCACACATTTTTCCCTATTTCATTCCCACCATCAAGATCGTAAACGAACCCGGGACCATGGGACCGCGCATAAAGCGTCCTCCGGGTCCTTGCGGCGCGTTTTGCGGAGGAGGGCCGAACTCGGCGGTCATGGTGAGCAGGTGATTCGTTTTGGTATCGAGAGTAAGAGTCTTGGCGCCGCGCAGGGTTTGGAGGGTTTGCTCCACCGCAAAGCTCGTGGGGCTGCTTTCCTTGATGAAGGTCATGGTGCCGCCGCCTTCCGCGCTGATGGCTTCCATGGTGGCGGGATTGAAAGCCACGGTATCCACGCCCATACCGGTGGGGAGAGTCGTAATGATGTCGCCGCTTGTGGCATTCACAATTACCACGGTGGGTGAGGGCTGTCGGTAGTACGCAAACAGCACGTGATTCTT
>JASHTY010000029.1 GCA_030040315.1 Terriglobia bacterium
TCCGTAGGCACTTCAGGCAGGGTGATGCTTTTTGATTCCATGCGCATCTCTTGCACGTCGAGCGGCCGCGCGCCGGCCAGAGCATTTCTCACAAATCCGGCAAGCGATTCAGAAAGCTGATTCAAGAGATTCAGGCATTTCTCCGGAGGCCGGTTGTTGATCTGATGTGCGGGCCGCGGATTGATGTCGCCGCAGGAGCCTTGCAAGTAGATTCCCACCGACCCCGGATTCTCCTGGACAATTTTCGCCAGCGCCACGCCCGTCAGGTCGGCCGAATACTCATGCATTTGCTCGGAGAGAATTACGTTATGCACGCTGTAGTTGACAATGAACCCCGCCAGCTTTTCACCTTGAACGAACTTGAGCACGCGAAGTTTCGTGTCCACCGGGCCATTGTCATATTCCCGGTTTTCGCCGATTCCTTCCACCGGAACCTCGCCGTAGAGGACGCTCACCGGTTGCAGGTTGTTGGAGGCTGCGATAATTGCGTCGGCCACTTTTTGCGGCAGCACCTTCAGGAAATCGAGATCCTGCGCACCCCAGCCGATCCAGTGCGGAATGGCCGGGCCCGAATGTGTGTGCGTAGCGCTAATGAGCACCCGGCGGGGTGGAATGCCCGTGCTGGATTCCACCGCCTGGCGCACCTTCTGCGTGAAGTCTGCTGTGACCGCCGCAACGTCGCAGTCCACAACCGCGTATCGCACGCCGTCCAGTTCCATCACCGCGGCGTGTGCAAGCAGTGGATCGTGGATTCCCGTTGCCTTTCTTTCCAGGAACGGTCCGAATCCCGCCATTTCAAGGTTAAGGGGCGGCGTGATGTCCGAAGCGGCGAAGCCCGCGAGCATCGTCCCGGCAGCCGCAGATTTCATCCCGAGGGCGAATAGAACGACGGTCAGCAGCAATCGCATCTGCTTACGTGGCATTCCTCTGTCTCCAGATTAAGATGCCACCATCATATATCAGCACCGCCAAACTGTGAACCCGGTGTCACCTTTCCGCTTATAACTGCTGCTTACTTGGTCGTTGTAATGCCTGGCCGCGCGCTTCAAAGGATTGGACACTCTCAGCCGGATGCGTATAATGACACAAAGCCAAACCTTGGCTGTTGAAGTCGAATTGACCCGTCCGCTGTTTGCAAATGAAGGGCGGAACAACCAAAGGCTGATTCTCGCCAGGAGGGTAGGATGGTCGTCTTCTGCAAGCGCTGTGGCACACCCGTCAAACTTGATAACGCCCGATTGGCCGATCCTGATTATAAAGTAATCTGCCAGCATTGCTACCGGCCCGTGGCGATGGACCCTGTGCGGCCGGCCGGAGCGCATGCGTCGGCATCGGCATCCAGTGCGGCAACGGCTGAGGACCCCGCGCACGTGCCAGAGAGGACGCACTACCTGCAGCAGATCCGGTTGTTTAGCGCTCTTCCTTACGAAGAGTGCCTGCTGATTGAGAACCGATTGCGTCCACGCGAATTCGCCCCGCAGCAAACCATCGTGAAAGAGGGCGGCCCGGGTGACGCCATGTTCTTCATCAAATCCGGTGGAGTGGAAGTTCGCAAGAAAGACCCCAACACCGGGATCGATTTTCTGCTGAGTGAGCTGAAGGCCGGCGCCTGCTTTGGCGAAATGGCGTTGCTGACCGGCAAGCCGCGCGCGGCGAGCGTGGTGGCCGTCGAACCCACTTCCTGTTCGGTGCTCGAACAGTCGGCATTCGACGAAGTGCTTCTGACCAGCTCGAAAGTTGGCCTTGCCATGAGCCGCGTGCTTGCCGAGCGCCTGGACGAAGCGAATCAACAAACCGGCATCGAGTACATCAGCCTCGCCAAACTGCAATTCGATCCCCGCGTCATCAAACTCCTTCCGCACCAGATGATGCAACAGCACAAGGTGATCCCCCTGGCATTTTCCAGCAACCGGCTGACGCTGGCGATGGTGAATCCCAACAACCTAATCGCGCTTGATGATGTGCGGCGCGTGATCAAGGGCGTGATCATCGAACCCGTGGTGACCTCTGAGGACGATTTCAAGCGCTTCATCACCGCCACCTACGTTGAAATCATCCGCAAGGAAGATGAGAGGGTCGCACGCGAGATGGGTTCGGCAACTCCCAAGAGCTCCCCGCCGCCCGCAAAAGCCGCGGAGGCCGAACCTTCCGCGCCCAAGGTGGAATCAACGGACAGCATTCTGGAGTCGCTGCAGTCGGAGGCTTTGAAATCCCTGGAAGTGGACGAGAGCCAGCAAAACTCTGAAAGCGTTTCGGACCTCTCGCATACCGCTGAGGATGCGCCCATCATCCGCATGGCCAACAGCATTCTGGCGCTCGCCATCAAGAAGGGCGCGAGCGACATTCACGTGGAACCGCAGGAGAAGGAACTGGCCGTGCGCTTCCGCGTGGACGGAGAGCTGCAACTGGTGCAGACGCTGCCCAAGAAAATCCAGATGGGTTTGATTTCGCGCTTCAAAATCATCGCCAAGCTCGACATCGCGGAAAAGCGCCTGCCCCAGGACGGCCGCATCAGTGTGCGGCTGGAGGAGCGCCCCATCGATTTCCGCGTCTCCACCATTCCCGCCAAGTGGGGCGAAAAGATCTGCATGCGCATCCTCGACAAATCCAACACCCTGCTGGGTCTCGACAAACTCATCCTTCATCCGGAAGCCCTGGAGCAGGTGCGCGAGATGATCTCGCAGCCCTACGGCATCATCTACGTGACCGGACCCACGGGTTCGGGCAAGACGACGTCGCTTTACAGCGCGCTCGCTGAGTTGAACGATCTCGATGTGAATATCTCAACCGCCGAGGATCCCATCGAATACGATATACCCCGCATAAACCAGGTGCAGACGCACAAGCAGATCGGCCTTGATTTCGCCCGCATTCTGCGCGCCTTCCTGCGCCAGGACCCGGACATCATCCTGGTGGGCGAAACGCGCGACACGGAGACCGCGCACATCGCCGTGGAAGCCGCGCTCACCGGCCACCTGGTTTTCACCACGCTGCACACCAACGACGCCGCGGGGGCCTTCACCCGCCTGACGGAAATGGGCGTCGAGCCCTTCCTGATGTCGAGCTCCACCATCGGCGTCATCGCACAGCGCCTGACGCGCCGCCTTTGCCAGCAATGCAAAGAGAGCTACACGCCCGATGACATTTCGCTGAAGTACATGGGGCTTGATCCGGGAAAGTCCTTCACCTTTTACCGCCAGAAGGGTTGCGATAATTGTTCCGGGACGGGCTATCGTGGACGCGTGGGCGTGTATGAAGTGCTGCGCATGAACGGAGATCTGCGTCGGCTGGTGGGGGGCGGCGGAAGTTCCGAAGCCATCGGCGACCTGGCCATGAAGGGCGGAATGAAGACGCTGAAGGACTACAGCGTGTGGCTGCTTCAGAACGGCTGGACCACCATGGACGAAGTCTTGCAGGTCGTCTCCGCAAAGGAATAACGCGGAGCGTGCGTTAGTGGAGATTCGCCCCGCGCTGTTCCGGCGAAATCGCTGGGGAGAGAATTGAGAGACTCGCTTCATGGGTTGTTGCCTGGGAATTGATGGCGGCGGCACGCGCACCGCAGCGTGGCTGGCCGATGGCGAAGGCAAGATTCTGGGGCGCGCCGAGTCCGGGCCTTCCAATCCGCTCAAAGTGGGGTTCCGCGCCGCCGAGCGCCAAATCCTGAAGGCGGCTCGCGCCTGCTTGCGCGATGCTGAAATTTCAACCCAAGCGGCAAACGATTCGCCGCCCCTTCTGGGTGCAGTCTGCGCCGGCATCGCCGGAGTCGACCGGCAGGTGGTTCACCGTCCGCTCCACGCCTGGATGCGCCGGCACATTCCCGCCCGACACCACCTGCTCACCTCCGACGCCGCCATCGCACTGGCCGCGGCCGTCGGAGATGCCCCGGGGATTGTGGTCATCGCCGGCACGGGCTCAGTTGCGTTCGCGCGCGGTGATCGCGGCAAAGTAATACGCAGCGGCGGCTGGGGAATTCC
>JASHTY010000219.1 GCA_030040315.1 Terriglobia bacterium
CCTGCCCTCGCCCATCAATGTGCAGGTGGTGGGAAACGATTTGATCGCCGACCGGAATTTTGCCGAAGGGCTGCTGGCAAAATTGAAATACATTCCCGGCGCGGTTGATTTGCGCATTCAGGAGCCCTTCAATCTTCCGCGCCTTCAAGTGGACATTGACCGCACGCGCTCCGCGCAGGTGGGTTTCACCCCGCGTGACGTGGCGGGCGACATGCTGGTCTCGCTCAGCGGCAGTTTTCAGACGGCTCCCACTTTCTGGATGGACCCGCGCACGGGAGTCAGCTACCAAATTACTACACAGACTCCGCAGTACCGCGTTGATTCCCTCCAGGACATCGAGAACATTCCCATTGCCGGCAGCAGCGGAGCGCCGCCGCAGATTCTCGGTAATCTGGCGTCCATCAGCCGCGGCTCGTCGTTGGCGGCGGTCTCGCACTACAACGTCCAACCCGTCATCAATATTTACGGAGCTGTGCAGGGGAGGGACCTGGGCGGCGTGGCGCGCGACATCGACCGGATTGTGGATGCAAGCCAGGACAAGCTGCCGCGCGGCACCCGCGCCATTGTGCGCGGGCAGATTGCCACCATGCGCTCATCGTTCTCCGGACTGCTGGCCGGGCTGTTCTTTTCGATTGTGCTCGTCTACCTGCTGGTGGTGGTGAATTTCCAGTCCTGGCTCGACCCGCTGATCATCATCTCCGCGTTGCCGGCGGGCCTGGCGGGAATTCTCTGGTTTCTGTTTGGGACCGAGACCACGTTCAGCGTTCCGGCGCTGATTGGCTCCATCATGTGCGTGGGCGTCGCCACCTCCAACAGCATTCTGGTGGTGAGTTTCGCCAAGGAGCAGATGGAAGAGGGCAAGCACGCTACGGCGGCGGCTCTGGAGGCCGGATTCACGCGCTTCCGCCCTGTGATTATGACGGCGCTGGCGATGATTATCGGAATGCTCCCCATGGCGCTGGGAATGGGCGAAGGCGGCGAGCAAAACGCCCCGCTGGGACGCGCGGTGATTGGGGGGTTGTTGTTTGCCACCGTGGCCACGCTGTTTTTTGTGCCTACAGTTTTCAGTTTGATTCACGGGAGGAAGAAAGATTAGAAGGGCTGGCGCAGAGCAAAGCTCTGCGATGGAGCGGACGCACAGTTTCACTGTGCGCCAGCCGCCCAACTGAGATTGCTGCGGAGAGTCTATGAGCGTTGAAGAAAGCTTCGAGGTCGAGACGCAAGGGCAGGAAACCAGACAGGCGAATTTGCCGAGCCGAAACCCCAAGCCATCGGGAATTGGGAAGGTGCTTATTGGCCTGGCAGTCCTTCTGCTTGCCGCCGCTGCTGTCGTCTTTCGCGGCATATCGACTCGCGTTCGCGCAGCCGCCGAGGTGAAGGCCGATACCAACGATCTCGCCGTCCCTTCGGTTTCGCTTGCAACGCCCAAGCGCGGCGCTCCGCAGCAGGAAATCGTGTTGCCCGGAAACGTCCAGGCGTTCATTGACGCTCCCATCTACGCGCGCACCAACGGCTATCTGAAAAAGTGGTATGTGGACATCGGCGGCCGCGTGAAGCAGGGCGAGCTTCTGGCGGAAATCGATACTCCGGAGGTCGACCAGCAGCTGCAGCAGGCGCGCGCGGAATTGGCGACTGCGCGGGCCAACTACGATCTGGCGCAAATCACCGCAGCGCGCTACCAGAATCTGTTGAAGAGCGATTCCGTGGCCAAACAGGATGTAGACAACGCCGTGGGCGATGCGCAGGCCAAGAAGGCCATGGTGGATTCGGCGACGGACAATGTGAAGCGGCTCGAGCAACTGCAAGACTTCGAAAAGGTCTATGCGCCGTTTGACGGCGTGCTGACGGCGCGCAAAACCGATATCGGCCAGCTCATCAATTCCGGCAGCTCCGGCGGCAACAACGAATTATTTCACGTGGCCGCCATCAATACGCTGCGCGTTTACGTGAATGTGCCCCAGGCGGACTCCCCCGCCGCCGTGCCCGGCGTTCAGGCCTATCTGACCATGCCGCAATTTCCGGGCAAGCGCTTTCCGGGCAACCTGGTACGCACCTCCGATGCGATTGATCAGGCATCGCGCACGCTGCTGGTGGAAGTGGACGTTGCCAACCCCACAGGCGAAATCCCGCCGGGCGCGTACGCGGAAGTTCACCTGAAACTTCCCACCGAGGCGACAACCATGGTCATTCCGGTTACCAGCCTGATCTTTCGCTCGGAGGGGCTGCGCGTGGGCGTGGTCCGAAACGGCAAAGCCGTGCTGATTCCCATCACCCTGGGCCGTGATTTTGGAACGGAGGTGGAGGTGGTCTCGGGTCTCGACGCGAGCGAGAAGGTGATCACCAATCCGCCTGATTCGCTGGTGGATGGCGAAGCGGTGCGAGCAGCCGACCCCGACGCCGGCCAGTGGGGGGCGCAGTGAGGGATCTCTTGACGCCCGATTGGAAGCGGGTGATCCAGGGTTTTCTTTGCGCCTTCGCGCCTTTGCGAGAAATTGTTTCAGCCGCACCGGGAAAAACAATCTCACGCAAAGGCGCAAAGGCGCGAAGACTGCTTGCGACAAACTCTTTTCTGCTTGCTGCCTTCTGCCTATTGCTTACCGCCGCATGTACTCCCGGACCGAAATATCAGAAGCCTGCGGTCGCGGTGCCGCCTGCTTACAAGGAAAGCGCGTCGAACGTGCCCGCGGCGAACGGTCAATGGCAGCCCTCGCAGCCGCAGGACCAGACGCTGCGCGGCAAGTGGTGGGAGGTGTTCAACGATCCGCAATTGAACGCTTTGGAAGAAAAGGTCGACATCTCAAACCAGAACCTGAAGATCGCGGAAGCTAATTTTCGCCAGGCGCGCGACCTGATTCGCATTACCCACTCCAATCTCTACCCCACTATCACCGTCGGACCTTCCATCACCGGCGAACAGTTGTCCAAAAACGCTCCCAATGCCGGTCCGAAGTATGGCCAGACGCAGGCCGACCTTGTCCTTCCCTTCGATTTCTCTTACGAAATCGACGCCTGGGGGCGGATTCGCAAGATGCTTGAGGCGTCGGTGACCAGCGCTCAGGCAAGCGCAGCCGATCTCGAAACCGCCCGGCTGAGCCTCCACGCCGAGCTTGCCGCGGATTACTTTTCGCTTCGCGGCCTGGACGCGCAGAAGCAACTGCTGGATTCAACCGTGGTGGAATACCAGAAAGCCCTGGACTACAACACCAACCGCTACAACGGTGGACTGGCTGCCAAGGTGGAAGTGGCGCAGGCGGAAACGCAACTTGAAACCACCCAGGCACAGGACATTGACGTAGGCGTGCAGCGCGCGCAATTTGAACACGCCATCGCGGCGCTCGTGGGCGAGCCGGCATCCACATTCTCCATTCTGGTTTCGCCGCTTGATACGCCTCCGCCCGTGATTCCCGCGGGGGTTCCTTCGGACTTGTTGCAGCGCCGGCCGGATATTGCTGCGGCAGAGCGGCGCGTGGCGTCCGCGAACGCGCAAATCGGGGTTGCCAAGTCGGCGTATTACCCCGCGCTAACGCTCAGCGCCGGGGCGGGTTTCGAAGGCTCGGGCATCACCAACTGGTTCGCGTGGCCCAGCCATTTTTTCGCGGTCGGCCCGTCACTGGTTGAAACGCTCTACGATGCCGGCCGCCGCCACGCGTACACCGACCAGGCTTGGGCCGCTTATGACGCCAACGTGGCCGCATATCGCCAGAGCGTGCTCACGGCCTTTCAGGAAGTTGAAGACAATCTCGCCGGCCTGCGCATTCTGGAGGAGGAAAGCCGCAAGGAAAGCGAGGCTGTCCACTCCGCAGAGCTATCGCTGACGCTTTCGAACAATCGCTACAAAGGCGGGCTGGTGACTTATCTGGAAGTCATCACCGCACAAAGCGCGGCGCTTGCCGACGAGCAGCAGGCAGTGAACATCTTGTCGCGGCGCCTGAACGCTGCCGTGCTTTTGATCAAAGCGCTGGGGGGAGGGTGGGATGTTTCCAAGCTGCCTGTCGTGACCAGTCATTCCGGTCCGGACAGGACGACTGGGGCAGGGGGGAAATGACGATTCTGCTCTTTGGCGATTTGGTCCATTGCCCACGTTTTAGAAATGCTGAGAATCACGTTTGAAAAGAATTCGCGCGGAACGACCTTCCGGCTGGAAGGCAGGCTGATGGGCCCCTGGGTGGAGGAGCTCGCGCGCGTGTGGCACTCGGCGCTCAACGGCTCCGGCGACGGATGTACCTGCGTTGATCTCTCGGACGTTACCTATGTCGGCGAGGATGGCAAAGCGCTGCTCGAACAAATGCACGACCACGGTGCAAAACTCACGACTTCCCGATGCGCCACGCGTGGCCTCATCGAAGAGATTGATCACGCAGTTCGACGAACTTCTTCCCACTGACAATTCCAGCGCGGCTTTGCCAAATCCTCACGACAAGCTTTCACCACAGAGAACACAGAGGTTCACAAAGGAGGTCTGCTCTGTGCGTCTCCGTGCGCTCTGTGGTAAGAGCTTTTTGGCGGGTTAAATGATGAGCCTTGCCCGGAGCGTCTCGATCTTGTCCTTGGAAAATTGAGGTAGAATCATACGCTGACCACGGAGCCGGGAAGACCAAAAGCACCGCGGAGAAGCAACTTGAAGGGGGCAAATCATGAAGAGGCGAGCGTTCATGACCGCAGCGGCGGCGACGGGTGCGAGTCTGTCACTCGACTCGCTGGGAATTTCCAGGGTCATTCCGGAAATTCCCAAGTATCCCGACCCGGCGATTGAAATCGTCGATCCGCGTTTTGCCAAGTATCGCCTGGGAAACGCCGCCATCGAGCGGCTGTGGACAGGCGCGCGCTGGGCGGAAGGCCCGGTATGGTTTGGCGACGGCGGATACCTGCTCTTCAGCGACATTCCCAACAACCGCATGATGCGCTGGGCCGAGGAAACGGGCGAGGTCAGCGTGTATCGTTACCCGTCTAATTACTCCAACGGCAACACGCGCGACAAGCAAGGCCGCCTGATTACCTGCGAGCACGATTCGCGCCGAGTGACGCGCACGGAACTCGACGGCTCGATTACCGTGTTGATCGACCACTACCAGGGCAAGCCGTTCAACGCGCCCAACGATGTGGTGGTCCATTCTAACGGCAGCATCTGGTTCAGTGATCCGGGATACGGAATCCTGAACAACTACGAAGGGCACAAGGCGGCGTTCGAACTGCCGACGAACGTCTATCGGCTCGATCCCAAGACCGGCGCGGCGACGGTGGTGGAAGGCGGTATGCGGCGGCCCAACGGCCTCTGCTTCTCACCGGACGAGAAAATGCTCTACATCTGCGATACGAGCGGAACGGACGGCCCGGAGTATCCGCACAACATTCGAGTGTACGACGTGGTGGATGGCGAGCGCCTGGCCAACGGCCGGCAGTTTGTGGAAGTCGGGCCCGGACGCGCCGTGGCGGACGGCATTCGCTGCGACCGCGATGGCAACGTGTGGGCGGGCACCGGGTGGGGAGCGGAAGGCTCAAGCGGCGTGCAGATTTTCGCGCCCGATGGGACGCTGATCGGGCGGATTCATCTGCCGGAGATCTGCGCCAACATTTGCTTCGGAGGCGCCAAGCACAACCGGCTGTTTATGGCCGCCAGCGCATCGCTCTACGCGCTCTATGTCAACACACAGGGGGCGCTGAATCCTTAGAGTCGCGTCGGTTTTCGGTGGTCGGACTTGCCGACACGCAGAATTTGCCGGCAATCGGCAGCCGGCAAGTAAGTTCCTCTCTCAAAATGTGTACCCAATCCCCAGTGAAAGCGTGATGTTGTTTTTCTCATTGCCTGCCGGCGGATTGCTCAGGTACAGGTCGATGGCATTTGTCGTGAACGAGAATTTATTGGAAAGCTTGATGGCAAGCGTCGTCGTGGTGTCGAACCGGTACTGTCCGCCTTCGGTAAAGTTCGGGTAGAAATTCAGATTGTGAGTCAGCGCGATCCGCTTGGTGAATTGTTCCAGTAGGTTTTCACCGATCAATCCATCCAAAGTTTCATCCGAGAGACCGGTGAAGAATTTTTCGTGCTGCGCGGTCAAGCCGCCGATCACGTTGAAGCTTGTTTTCGGAGTCTTGACGATCTGCCGGCCGAATCCTCCTCCGTAAGTCTGCCGCATGTACAGTCCTTCTGTCGAAATGTGGTCGAGTTGGGCCAGACCAAACACAAAATTGGTCGCGGACAGGAGATAATCCTGGCGCAGCATGGCGCTGAGCGTGTGCGTAGTCACAGTGCTTCCATCCTGGGCAGCGTGCGAAAGGAGCGCGGTAAAATTGAAGTTGGTGCGTGTATGCTTCTGGAAGACAGGGGCCGCGGGGCGCTCGCGTATGGCTCCGATGGTGGTGGTGAAGGTATTCGCCTCCTGGTTTCCGTGCTGGACGGACTCACCGAGGCTGGCAGCTCCTTTCCACGCCTCCCATGGGCGCGGAGTCGCCAAAAACAACTTCTCATAATCGGCGGCAGGCATGATGGTGTCTACCTTGGCGGCTGAAATGGTCTCGGTCGTGGTCTTCTCCGTCAATTTCCAGTCGCCGGTGGGAGTAAGTTCCAAAGTGCCTTCCATGGGTTCGCGGCCTTTTACGAAGACCGCAACCGGTTTATCCACCGAGTAGGTGGCAATCTTGGCGATGGGAATCGTGAGCGTACCCATCGTGTCGGACTTTAGAGTTAGAGTTTCACCTTTCACGGTGACCAGCGATCCCGTCACCCGGTCTCCGCTTTTTAGGGTTAAAACGTCTGCGAACGCAGTTGCGGACGCGCAGACGAGCACGCAGAGAATTAGCAATGTCGACTTCAAGATCTGCCTCCTGAGAAAAAAAGTAGTAGAGGGGCTCCCGTGAACAATCAGGTTAACACGGATTCAGCCATGTGGGCGTCCGGGCGGTTGTCTAAATTCCGGGGGTCCGGGCGCGCAAAACCGTTGCGGAAACCGCCCTTTCGGTAGTAAAAGATTGGCATTCGTTGCGCACTTATGAAGCGTGGAATTCAGCCTTGAGCCCGGGCGGAGAGCAGATCGAATCTGATCCAAATCCAGGAGGGGAAAATGCTGAAAGAATTTAAAGAATTTGCCATGCGCGGCAATGTCCTTGACATGGCGGTAGGTATCATTATCGGCGCAGCGTTCGGGAGAATCGTCACTTCCATAGTGAATGACATGATTATGCCACCCATCGGGTTGATTCTTGGGCACGTGGATTTTTCGAGCCTGTTCATCAATCTCTCCAGAACCCACTATGATTCGCTGGCGGATGCCAAGAAGGCCGGAGCGGCCGTTATCAGCTACGGCTCATTCATCAACACGGTTATCGATTTTCTGATTGTGGCTTTTGTGGTCTTCCTGTTGGTGAGGTGGGTAAACCGCCTTATGAAGGTCGCTCCGCCTCCTCCTCCGGCGGCCACAAAGGAATGCCCGTACTGCGTTTCCGGGGGCATCGCACTGAAGGCCACTCGCTGTCCGCACTGCACGGCGCAGCTTCAGCCAGCATAAAGCCTAGCGGGTTGCCTGGGGCGGCGGGGCAGGGCAGGGAAGTCATCCCCATGAGCGTGGCGACGAAGTTCGAACTCGATAGGCCGATGCGGTGGCGTGACCTTTACCGCGAGGCGGAGCTCTATAAAGCTGCCGTCCGCGTCTATACCAAGCCGCTGTTTATGTGGCGGAAGGCGCTCTGCACTTCCACCGACGGCCGGACGCTCTATGATTTCGCCTCGCGGGGGCTACGCGGTCTCGATGCGCTGAATCGCGCACTCGCCCGTGAGGAATTCAGATTCCGCCCGTCCGCCGGGCTGACCTACAACTTCAACGGCAAGCGCCGCACGCTCTATATCACGCCTTGGGAAGAGCGCATTGTTGATTTTCTTCTCTATCGCGCTCTTACGCGCAAGTTGGACCGCTGGTTTTCCCAGAACTCCTATGCTTATCGCAATCACAGTCTGGGACTCGACCGCTGCCAGGCGCGGATCGCGGCATTGCTTCGGGCGCACAAGGGGCCGATCTATCTGGTCAAGCGCGACATCGCGGACTATTTCGCGAGCGTCGACCACGGAATCCTGCTGGAGAAGTTGGAGCATTTGGTCGATAAGCAGGATTACCTGTTTCGCCTGCTGCACCAGCGAGTTTGCTTTGATTACCACGACGAGGGCGGCTCCCACCAGGCGCAGATCGGCATTCCTTTTGGCGCCGCGATTGCCTGTGCGTTCGCCAATATCTATCTGACTGAGCTTGATCGCGAGATTGAAGCGATCCCCGACTTGCACTATTTTCGCTATGCCGATGACTTACTTGTCTTGGCCCCCTCGCCCGAAGCTGCGCGTGAAGCCGTGGAAGGCCTGGACCGAAACATCGAAAGGCTCCGCCTGAGGTTTAAACCCAGCCTTCAGGCGAATCTGGCGCTCGGCTCAACTGCAGAAACGGACCTGCCTTTCGTTGTCGCGAAGCACTTCCGTCATCTGGGATTGCTCTTCCAGTCGGGAGGCGGAGTGGCTCTGTCCCGAGACAAGAGCCGCAAAGTTCAAAATCTGTTTCGATTTGCATTTCGCCGAGCCAGCCGGCGATGGAAAAGGCTTGCAGACCCGCGGACACGCGCCCAGTCGCTGGTGAACACGGTGGTTGAAACGCTCGAGCGGGGTGTGCGCAACGTGGCGATTCTGGATTATTATCTGAAGCACGTTGACGATGAAGCCCAATTGCGGCGGCTGGATCGCTGGCTGGCCGAAGAGGTTCTCAGCCGGGTTTTCGGCGGACACAGGAAGGGTAATTTCCGGCGCCTCGGGTTTGAGCAACTGCGTGCCATGGGCCTGCCCTCGCTGGTCCATCGGCGGCGGTTGATTCGCCGGGGGAAAATCGAAAGTCCATTCTTCACCTGGCAAAGGGAAAAATCTACCCGAGCTTTCCGGGGGACGGTTGCCAGGCCGCGTGGTGCCGCGAGCGTCGATGCGGCCTTCTCTCCGCACCCAGAAGCAGCAGCCAGCAAGCGCCAGTGAGAGAGGGCGGCTGCCTGTAGATGGGCGTTATTGAATACCTGAGGCTAAAGCCGCAGGTCGTTTTCTCCAACCGTCCCCCGGAGGGCTCGGCTTAAAGTCAGGTCGAAGGAAGTCTGACGATGGAGCAATTGGGCCAGGAATTATCGAGGGAGATTAAGAATGTCGTTGCTCGATTGGGTTACCGGAAAAATCACCTGCCCGCGCTGCGGTACCAACGGCGCGAAAGAGATTAATGGAACCATTCACTGCCCGAATCCCACGTGCAGCTACTTCAGCAAAACCATGGGAAAGGCCGAAGCCACTGCGCCAGCTGAAACGGTCACCGTGAGCCAGCCGCCCGAAGCGGAACCCTACGCAGGGCCGGCGCCGGCTGGTTCCTTTGCGATTCGATACCGCAATTTTCGTGGGCAGGAGAAGTCGTTCATCGCCGAAGCGGCATCGGCCCGGCGCAAAAAGAACCACATCATTGTAAGAGTGGAACCGAAGCGGGTGACCATATCACTTTCGCGCGACCGCATCCTGAACCTGAGCGACGTCGAAGCGGCATTCCCGCAACCGGTGGCTCCGGGGCAGGAATGGCCTACCGGTGCGGAGCGGCGTGTCCTTACTTATCACAAGGGTCGGGGAAGCACCTCACCCCTTTACGAGAAAATTCGAGCCAAGTATCCGAACTGGTAAAGTCCGCCAAGAACTGCCCGTATACGAATTCACTCCGCCTTCAGCGAACGCTCCATCAGCTCGCGAATGGCTTCGCGCGGCGAAATTTCTCCTTGCAGAATTCTGTGAACCTGCCGGGTGATGGGCATTTCCACGTGCATTTTCTCGGCCAGCGCGACGGTGGCA